>JBJOII010000110.1:0-22913 GCA_046047235.1 Verrucomicrobiota bacterium
CAAACCTCCCCCACCCATCTCAAGCTGAACGGAAAAATCACACTCCCGCTCCAACCACGGCTCCACCACCAAACCATGCCCGCCCGCCAACGCCCGCTCCATCCACCGAACCTGCACCGGTAACAACTCCTCCTCCCACAACCGAACTAAACCCTGCCCCGCCATGCCATACTCCTCCTTCACCACCACCCGATGATGCCCCCGCCCACGAATCGCCCCAACCACCTCCAACGCCTCTGTCACACTCCTCACTCCAACCCCCACCTCATCCAACCCGCAACACCAACCGCCCAGCCCACCGCACTCCCCTCCCCCAATAATCCGCCGCAAAAACTCCGCACTCCACACCTTGGAATACAATCGGCCAATCGCCTCATTGAAACAGGCTCCGGCTTCACGCCCCCCCTCCAACCGGCGCGCCAGCAAAAGCTCGTAAACCCCCACACTGTCCGGCCCCCATCCCCACGGACAAAACTCTCCCAGCACCCTCAGATCCTCCCCCGTGACCTCCAACTCCGATAACTCCACAAAACCCGGCACCAAAAAACCCGCCCGCTCCAACCCCGATAAAAATGCCTCCGAAGGCCTGCGCCCCACCAGCACGCTGTCCCCGGAACAACAAAAAAACTGCGGCAAATGCTCCAAATCCTCAGCCAGCATCACCTGCTGCCGCACCGGAGCAAATCCACGCCCCCCAGCCACAAAACTCTCCGTAAACGGATTGAAGTAAAATAAACGCGACCGACGCCGCAACTCCCCCGACTCAGCCTTCCTCTCAGCTAATCCCCCGCCACCCATAACCTCACCCTACCCCGCCCCCACAAGCCGTCGCCGCATCCAGCCCAAACCTCCAACTGTCAAAACCACCCCTCAAGGCTCCACCCCTACCCTCTGCCTCAATCGATAAAACTCCTCACCCAGCCGGTTCGTCACACCATACACCCAGTTCGTCCCCACCAGCACAGCCCCACTCAAATCAACCCACTGGTTGGTCGTCCCCGATAACCCCGACACCGACTGCAGCTCAAACCCGCGCAACGCCTCCGGCCACGAAATCGCCACCCCCCCATCCACCACCCCCATCTTCACCTCCGCCTCGCCAGGATACAGCCGCGCCAGAAACGCCGCAGGTGACCGCTTCGTAATCACCGGTGGCACCGCGTTCGTCTTCAACACCACATTCCACCAGTTCGTCTCCACCACACCCCCGTAGTTCGCCTCCAAACCACCCTGGCTCAAACCTGCAATCCAATAATAACCCTCCCCATCCACCGCCACGTCATGCACCTCCTCGTTCCCCTCCCCACCAAATAAGGTCGCCGATAATACCCCGCTCCCATCTCCCGGCATCCGAACCAATAAACCCTCCTTGGTGTCACCCGTCGTGCTCGGCAATAAAACCGCACCCGGAAAATTCGTGGATAATGTCCAGCCCGCCAATAATAACTCCCCGTCCGCATCCCCCGCCAATCGCTCCAAATACTCCTCCCCCTTGCCCCCCAAATAGGTCGAGTAAACCAGGTTCGTCAGACTCGCATCCAACCGCGCCACAAACAAATCCCGATACCCCGCGTTCGTCGATACCAACGCCGATTCTACCGGAAAACTAATCGATGTCGTGTGCCCCGCCACCACCACACCCCCGTCATCACTCACTAAAAGCCCACGAATCGAATCATCCCCCGCCCCCCCTAAATAACTCGTATACCGAATCTCCCCATCCACCCCCAGCCGCGCCAGAAAACCATCCGTAGCACCCGCCAATAACGGCTGATACGGCTCCTCCGGCAATAACCCCGCATCCACCCAATCCCCCAAAACCAAAGCGTTCCTCGTCTCCCCCACAACCCATAGCTCGCCATCGTCCGTCGGCTCCAAACCCAAAACCACACCAGTCGTCAATAACTCCTGCACATACCCCAACCCATCCCCATCCATACACGTCACCACCGGTGCACCCGCCGACTGATCCCGAATCATCGCCGTGTATACCCTCCCCCAACCATCCACCGCCACCCGCATCCCCTGCTCATCCCCCGGCGACCCCGCATAGAACGAAAACAAAATGTCGTCCGCCCCAGGCGTCAGCTTCGTCAAAAACGCGTCAAACGGCCAATACCCCCAATACGGCTCCCCTGAAATCTCCGTCTTCCATACCGGATCCCATCCCGACGGAACCGGCCACGCATTCGTCAATGCCATCCCACAACTCACCTCCGTCACCCCATCCACCAGGTTCGTCTGACAAACCTCCCGCAAGGCCAAACCCGCCCAAGCGTTCGTTACCACCGGAAAATCCGCCGACTGCGTCAACCCATACACCAACAAATTACCCTCAGCATCCTCCGCCACGTCCACCGCCGCATCAATCGCCCCACCCCCAAGATACGTGCAAAACTCCAACATGCTCCCATCCGCAGAAAACCCCGCCACCATCGCGTCCGTCCCCAGAATGTTGCCCACATCCGCCCCAGGCCCACCCGCATTCTCTCCCCCAAAAAAGTCCATCACCCCCCCCGCACCCCATACGTTCGTCACCCATAACGAATTCGTCACCGGCAAATTCAACGACGCCGTCTCACCCACAATCACAACCCGCCCGCTCTCCTGCATCACCATCCGCCTCGCCACATCATAAGCCGACCCCCCCAAATACGCCGCATAGACCACCACCGGATCAATCACGAGCGCTAGACCCCGATCATACTCCCCCAACTCAAACCCAACCTCATAACCACCCCGCACCTCCCTCAGAACATACCCCGCCTCGACCTGCTTCCTCACCCCCTGCCCCATGTCCTGATAAGCTACCGGCCGACGCTGACACAACTCGCCCCCACCCATGCCAATCAGCAAATCTCCCGATGCGTCCAGCCGCACACCCTGCGCCCCCTCCAAACCCAAACGGATCAACCCCGGATCCACCCCCGCCCCCACCACAAAATCATACTCCAACCGCTCGTCATTCCCGTAATACACCACGTCCACCCCGGGATAGACCCCACTAAACCTGACCTTCCCAAACGTCCCCAACCCCGTCCTCCAATCCATCCGGTCCCTCCCCACCAACAGATTCAACCTCGCCCCCAAACGATCCTCCCCCGCACCCGTCAAACCCCCACACGCCCCCAATAACCGCACCCCCAACTCACCCCTCGCTTCCGCACCCCGCCCCCCAACCCACACATCCACACCAGCACTCCCCAACCTCGCAGAAAACCCCGGCGTCCGCGCCCAAAACTCCTCACCGCCACGCCCGGACTCCGCAAAAAACAATGGCATCCCCTTCGCCCCCTCCACACCGCCCGCTACCTGAGCCAACCCCGCCAAAACAAAACACCCCACCACCAGTCCCCAGCCGCAAAACAACCGCCCCGCCAATACGTGTCGAATTGGAAATCTCATGTACTCAAAAAGCCTAGCCGGCCCAATGCAGGCGATGTTTCCGCCATTTCACGAAAGGTGTCAAAACACGAATGATACCATCCCTGGCTAACCCTCAGCCAAATCGTCGCAACAAATCCTCCACCCCCATAACCACCTCTTCGCGCGTCCCCAAATCCTTCAGCTTCACCACCAACCCCGCCTCTCCTCGCTCCAAACGCAACGTGTAACCCGCCCCCAACTCCAACGCCCGCTTGAATTGCTTGTCGCTCTTCAATGGCGCCAAACTAAACTCAACCCACCTCCCCATATCCCGCAGCCGCTGCACCACCCCAAGGGTCTCCCCACGCAATCCCTCGTCCTCCACTAAACAAAAAACGTCCGGCCCCGACTCAGCCACCGGCAGCTTGCCGCGCTCCTTCAATAGCTCCGTCAAGACGACATCCCCCATCCCAAAACCCAACGCCGGCAGGTCCACCTTGCCCCCCGAAACCAGCTTCACCAGTTGATCATATCGCCCCCCTCCCGCAATCGCCCGAAACTCGCCCTTGCGGTCAAATGCCTCATACACCGGCCCCGTGTAATACGCCAAACCACGCACCACCCCGTAATCCACCTTCACATACTCACCCAACCCCCGGGACCTCAGGTTCCCCACAATCTCCCCCAGCTCCTCCGTCGGCACACTCGCCTCCAAAAACTCCCGCACCCGCCCCATCTCTAAACCCAAGCCCGCCAATAACTGCTCGCTCACCTCCGGCTTCTCCCGCTCCAGCTTGTCCACCACCTGGAAAAAGTCATACTCCCTCGAAACATCACCCCCCTGCTCCCGATAAAAACCCCGCCACGCATCCCGACTGCTCAACCGCACCACAAAATCCTCCGCCGTCAAACCCAAGCCCCGCAGGGAATCGATCAACAACGCCACCAGCTCAGCATCCGCACCCCGGTCCGCCTCCCCCAAAATGTCCGCGTTAAATTGAAAATGCTCCCGTAACCGACCCCTCTGCTGCTTCTCATACCGGAATAACTGCGGAATCGCATACCACTTCAAAGGCTTCCGATACCCACGCTCCCGCGCCGCAACCATCCGCGCCAAAGTCGGCGTCATCTCCGGCCGCATCGCCACCTCCCGATCCCCCTTGTCCACAAAATGATAAAGCTGCCGGACAATCTCATCCCCGCTCTTCTGGGTGTAGAGCTCCAAAGGCTCCAACGGCGGCCCGTCATACTCGCGAAAACCATACCGACGCGCCACCTCCCGCCATGACCCGAAAATGCGCTGCCTCACCCCCGCGCTCCATGCCTCAGATGCAGGCAAAGGCTCAGGATAAAAATCTCGAAAACCTGGAAGTCGATCCATCGTAGTCCGCCCACCCTAAAACGCACCCCAAAGTCGCGCCATGCCTATTTTGCGAAATCCAAATGCCACCCGGCGCTTCACTTTGAACCGCGAAACCACCCGTCCCCATCACTCGCCCAAAAATCAAATCTTGGGCAAATCTCCCATGCCACCCCCCAGCTCACCCCGCTCCTCCGCCGCCGCCTGCCGCTCGATCTGCTCCGGAGTTAGCTGCAACACCGCCTCGCGCATCTCCTTCCCCGGCTTGAACTTAACCACCGCACGCGGCGGAATCCGCACGTCGTTCGCCGGCGCATTCGGATTGCGCCCCACCCGCGCCTTCCTCACCTTCACCTCAAAGACACCAAAATTCCTCAGCTCCACCTTCCTCCCCTGCGAAACAGCCTCCGCAATGTAGTCCAATGTCTTTTGAACTACGTCTAAAACATGCTGCTGCACAATGCCGGTCTCGGCGCTGATCCTCACCACCAGATCTCGCTTCGTCATAGGTCTACCTCAGGGCGCTAGTTGGAAATTACAGGAGAAACTTCAGTCGGTATAAATCGTTCGTTCTCAACGGTCAAGCATCCTGTCACCAGAACGTCACCCCGCCACTACCCCCCAGAACACGCTCCTTTGACAACCTCACCCGAAGCTGACACGCTCCACCCCACCCGAAACACATCCACACCATGAAGACCAGTTTCCTCACCAACCTCCTCATCGTCTTCGCCCTCGGCCTCTGCGCCCTCTGCACCTTCCAATGGCTCCGCGAAACAGAAAGCCGCAAAATTATCCAGACGCTGCATAACCAAACCTACAAACTCGAAAGCGAAATCCAACAGCATACGAATAACATCCACCACATGGACGTCCGGATAAACGATCTCACCCTCCTCATCTCCCAACTCGAAAACACCATCAAAACAAACGAACTCCAAATCCAGGACCTCCGCAGCGAAACCAATTCCCTCTCCCACTCCAACCTCGTCTACCTCGCCCAAATCGACGTCTATACAGACGCCTACTCCGAAGCCACCAACCGCCTCGCCAAAGCCTTCGAAGATATCAAAAAACAAAACGACCTCATCAATGAGGTCGCCGCACAACGCAACGAGTTCGTCGAAAAACTCAATACCTGCATCACGGAACGTAACGATATCGTGAACCAATACAACGACCTCGTAAAACAAGTGGAACTGTTCCAAGCCCAAATGGAACAACAACAGCAAGGCCGCTCCCGCCGCTAACCACCTCCCATCTCCGATATCCCATATCCCATATCCCATCTCCGATATCCCCTATCCGATATCCGGTATCCGATATCCCATCCCCCGCGCGCCACAAGCGCGCCAGCCCCCCGCCCTCCCCCTCTCCTCTCTCCCTGCATCGCGCACGCGCGCGACGCAAAAGCCCTCAGCGCTCGGCGCTCAGCGCTACCCCCTCCGTGCTCAGCAACACCTCAAACTCCCCTCCCTTCGTCACCTCCACCAAACCCAAAGCCGCAAAATACAGCCGCTGATCCAACCCCGAACTCTCCGACTCAATCACCCGACCCAACGCCGCACATAATTGCCCGGCATCACTTTGAGACACCCTGCCCGTCATGTAGGCACCCACATGAGGCAATACAATCTCCGTGTTCCATGTCTCCGAAGGCCACTCCGGATTCACCTGCTCCGGCTTCCACCCGTGAAACCGAGCCAAATGCAGTAATTTGCCAAAAGCTTTCGGAGCCAATCGGCACACCCGACCACTCACTCGACTGCGCACTTCAATCATCATTCCTCCACCCGTAGCAAAACAAATGCCCAAAACCGGCCACGCACCACTGGACCTCCTCCCCAGTCCCCGCTACCTTTCCCGCCCATGAACCAGACCGCCGCCGCCAACCTGCCTGACGCCCAAGGCCACTTCGGCCCCTACGGCGGACGCTACGTCCCCGAAACCCTCGTCCACCCCCTCACCGAACTCGAAGAAGAATACCACCGAGCGTCCCTCGACCCCGCCTTCCAACAAGAACTCTCCTACTACCTCAAGGAATTCTGCGGACGCCCCACCCCCCTCTACTACGCCGAACGCCTCACCCAAACCCTCGGCGGCGCCAAAATCTACCTCAAACGCGAAGACCTCCTCCACACCGGCGCCCACAAAATCAATAACGCCATCGGACAAGTCCTCCTCGCCAAACGCATGGGTAAATCCCGCGTCATCGCAGAAACCGGCGCCGGACAGCACGGCGTCGCCACAGCCACGGTCGCCGCCATGTTCGGCCTCCAATGCGTCATCTACATGGGCGCCGTCGACTGCGCCCGCCAAGCCCTCAACGTCTACCGCATGAAAATGCTCGGCGCCGAAGTCATCCCCGTCCGCGCCGGTCAACAAACCCTCAAGGAAGCTGTCAACGAAGCCATGCGCGATTGGGTCACCAACGTACGCCATACCCACTATATCCTCGGTACCGCCTACGGCGCCCACCCCTACCCCGTTATGGTCCGTAACTTCCAACGCGTCATCGGTGACGAAGCCCGCGCCCAAATCCTCGAAAAAGAAAACCGCCTCCCCAACCTCCTCGTCGCCTGCGTCGGCGGCGGCTCCAATGCCATCGGCCTCTTCTACCCCTTCCTCCAGGATGCAACCGTCGCCATGGTCGGCGTCGAAGCCGGCGGTAAAGGCATCCTCCCCGAACAACACGCCGCCCGCTTCCAAGGCGGCTCCCTCGGCGTCCTCCAAGGCACCCGCTCCTACCTCCTCCAAGACGATAACGGCCAAATCCAACTCACCCACTCCGTCTCCGCCGGACTCGACTACGCCGCCGTCGGCCCCGAACACGCCTGGCTCCGTGACCAAAACCGCGCTGAATACTCCTACGCCACCGACACCGACGCCATCCAAGCCTTCCTCAAACTCGCCCAGCTCGAAGGCATCATCCCCGCCCTCGAATCCTCCCACGCCATCGCCGAAGTCATCAAACGCGCCCCCTCCATGCCCAAGGACCAACTCATCATCGCTAACCTCTCCGGCCGCGGTGATAAAGACGTCGCCCAAGCCGCCGAGTACCTCCAACTCCAAATGCCCGAATAATCACCAGATATCAGAAGTCAGGAGTCAGCGGCCAACCGCCCGTCCGTGTCCCCTCCTAGGTAAGGGCGCCCTGTTCGGGATGCCCCCAAGTCATTGCTCCAAACCAAACGCATCGAAATCGAAATCGCTATCGGGATCGAAATCCATAGGCCAGCACGTCCGCCATAGGCTTGGCAAAGGCGGAAAGCCAACCGCCCGTCCGTGTCAGTCCGTGTGTCCGTGCCCCCCCAAGCCCCCTCTCGAGCGAAACGCCTGTCCCCCAGCTCCTAGCTCCTAGCTCACGGACCGGAGGTCCCAGTTCCCCCCACCCTCTCCTCTCTCCCTGCGGCCCGCCGCGCGGACCGCAATAGCCCTCAGCCCTTCCCGCTTCCCCCTTCCCGCTCTGCGCTCTGCGCTATGCCCTCAGCCCTTCCTCCTTCCCGCTTCCCGCTTCCCGCTCTGCGCTCTGCGCTCTGCGCTCCCCCCCAAGCGCCCCCAAAATCGCCTCCACATCATACCCCACCCCACGTCCCCCCGCTCACCGCCTGCAACGCCGCCCATAAACGCGTGTCCGCAGGCAGCCCCGCGTCCGGCGCCAAATCAGGATGCACCGAACGCCCCGCCAAACGCACCTCCCCCTCACCCTCGCTAAACCGCTCCTCCCCCTCACCCACCAAATCCAAACTCCCCTCCAACCGACGCGTATCCACCCGCACCCGCACCCAATCCCCATCCCGCACCTTCCCAATCGGCCCTCCCGCCAAAGCCTCCGGCCCCACATGCCCCACACACGCCCCCGTGCTCACCCCGGAAAATCTCGCGTCCGTCACCAAAGCCACCCGCTTCCCAAAAGGTAAATACCGCAGCGCAGAGGTTAACTGATACGTCTCCTCCATCCCCGTCCCACTCGGCCCTCGCCCCATCAACACCACCACATCCCCCGCCACCACCCGCCCCTCCTTGATCGCCCGTATCGCATCCCGCTCCCGCACAAAGACCCGCGCCGGCCCCTCATGCAAATACACCCCATCCCCGTCCAATAATGACGCATCAATCGCCGTGCTCTTAATCACCGCACCCTCCGGCGCCAAATTCCCCCGCGGAAAGGTCACAGTGCTCGTCAAGCCCCGACCCCGCGCCAGCTCCACCCCCATAATCACCTCATCCGCCTCCACCCCGTCCAACTCCCGCAACAACGCCCTAAACCGCACCCGACGCTCACTCGCCTCCCATAACTCCAGATTCTCCCCCAACGTCAAACCACTCACGGTCTTCACCCCCAAATCCAACAACCCCAAACCCCGTAAATGCAACATCACCTCCGGAACCCCGCCCGCCAAAAAAACCCGCACAGTCGGATGCCCCACCGGCCCGTTCGGTAAAACATCCACCAACCGCGGCACCCGACGATTCACCTCCACCCAATCCTCCACCACCGGCCGAACCAACCCTGCCGCATGCGCAATCGCAGGAATGTGCAGCAACAAATTCGTCGATCCCCCAAACGCCGCATGCACCACCATCGCATTCCGTACCGCCCCATCCGTCAAAATATCCCGCATCACCCACCCCCTCCGATCCAAGTCAACCAACGCCCGCGCCGATCTCACCGCCACCTCCCGCCAAACCGCCTGCCCCGAAGGCGCCAATGCACTGTGCGGCAACGCAATCCCCAACCCCTCCGCCACAACCTGCGACGTCGCCGCCGTCCCCAAAAACTGACACCCACCCCCCGGACTCGCACACGCCCGACACCCCAACGCAGCCGCCTCCTCCAACGCCACCATCCCATGCGCATACCGCGCACCCAATGTCTGGATCTTCCCCGCATCCTCCCCCACCTCCGGCGGTAACGTCACCCCACCCGGCACCACCACCCCAGGCAAATCCCCCACCCCAGCCAACGCCATCATCATCGCCGGCAAACCCTTGTCACACGTCGCTACCCCCAACACTCCCCGCCGCGTCGGTAACGACCTCACCAACCGACGCAATACCACCGCCGCATCATTCCGATACGCCAGACTGTCATACATCCCCGCCGTCCCCTGCGTCCGCCCATCACACGGATCCGAACACGCCCCCGCAAAGGGCACCCCACCCAAACCACGCAACTCCCGCGCCGCCGCTTCCACCATCATCCCAATCTCCCAATGCCCCGTGTGATACCCCAACGCCACCGGCTCCCCGCCCGGCCCACGCAACCCTCCCGCAGTACTCAAAATCAAATACTCCGGACGTCCCAACTCCCCCGGCGCCCAACCCATCCCCGCATTCTGACTCCACCCAAATACATCCCCGCTCGGACGCTCCCGCAAAAATTCATCGCTCAACGGCAACTCCCCCGCCGGCCCCTCCCCACGCGTCCGCACCGCATAAATCCCCTCCACAACCTCACCAAAAATCGACGCCACATCATCACGCATCCCACCCCCTTATCACGCCCCCTCACCCCCTTACAAGATCCACACCCCCGCGTTCTCCTTGCCCTCCCACTCAAATAACACCCCCTCGCACCACGCTTCCCGCACGTCCGTGTCAGTCCGTGTGTCGGCCCTCTGCGCTTACCCCTTCCCGCTCCGCCCTCCGCCCTCAGCCCTCAGCGCTTGCCACCCTCTCCTCTCTCCCATCTCCCATCTCCCGTCTCCCATCTCCCGTCTCCCATCTCCTATATCCTACATCCTATATCCTATCTACCATGCCGCGCACGCGGCATACCCTCTTCTCTCTCCCTGCGGTCCGCCGCGCGGACCGCAATAGCGCTCCGCCCTTGACTCCCCCCCACTATCAAACCGACCCTCTCACCCCGGCATAGAACAACCGCGGGAAACCACCCCAAAGGCATGAGCGAACCACAACCACCCTCCCCCGAAGAACTCAGCCGCCTCCACCCCGCCGACATCGCGGACCACCTCCAACGCCTGCCCACCAACCAGGCCATCGACCAACTCACGCTCCTCCCAGAAGATACCGCCGCCGCCGCCCTCGTCGAAATGGAGGCCGAAACCGCCCACGAAATGGCCCTCCAACTCCCCCTCGGCCACCTCCGCGACCTCCTCACTCTCGCCCCCACAGAAGCCGCCGCCGATATCGTCGGCGACCTCGAAGACGACCGCCGCGCAGAAGTCCTCAAAGCCCTCCCCCCCGAAACCAGCAAAGCCGTCAAAAGCCTCCTCCGCTACCCCGAAGATACCGCCGGCGGTATCATGAATGACCGCTTCATCTCCCTCCATAGCGGACTCACCATCGGCCAAGCCCTCGAAAATATCCGCTCCCTCCCCACCACCGAACTCACCGATGTCAATTACCTCTATGTCACCGACCACGATAAAAAACTCCTCGGCGTCCTCCCCCTCCGCGAACTCGTCTTCAATGCCCCGGACCGCCGCGTCGATGACCTCCTCCAACGCGATGTCCGCTACCTCCACGTCGATGACGACCAGGAACATATCGCGCGCGAATTCGCCCAATACCACTACCTAGGCCTCCCCGTCCTCGATTCCCAAAACCGACTCGTCGGTATCGTCCCCGCCAGCGAAGCCCTCGAAATCGCCCAGGAAGAAGCCACCGAGGATATGCAACTCATGGTCGGTCTCTCCGGCGAAGAACATACTCTCACCCCCTGGTGGAAATCCATCGGCCGACGCCTCCCCTGGCTCTTCGTGAACCTCCTCACCGCCTTCGCCGCCGCCGCCGTCGTCAGCCTCTTCGAATCCACCATCGCCCAATGGACCGCCCTCGCCGTCTTCCTCCCCATCATCGCCGGCCAAGGCGGGAACGCCGGTATGCAAACCCTCACCGTCGTCATCCGTGACCTCGCCCTCGGCCAACTCTCCCCAGGCGACGGACGAAAAGCCCTCACCAAAGAATCCATCCTCGCCCTCGTCAATGGCCTCGCCGTCGGAAGCGTCGTCGGCCTCGCCGGCTACCTCTGGAAAGACGACGCCACGCTCGGCCTCGTCGCCGGCGGAGCCATGATCCTTAACCAATTCGCCGCCGCCGTCTCCGGCGTCCTCATCCCCCTCGGCCTCCGCCTCGCTAAAGTCGACCCCGCCCTCGCATCCAGTATCTTCCTCACCACCATCACCGATGTCGCCGGCTTCTTCTTCTTCCTCGGCCTCGCCTACCTCGCCCTCAACGCCCTCTAGTCAGTCGGTAGACTGTTGACGGTTCACGGCGTGCCGCCCCCCCCAACCCGCCAGAGGTCAGGAACCTCGAACCAACAACCAGGAACCCCTCTACAACGCCCGGCGCGCTACCCCACTCTCTCCCCTCTCCGCTCTCCTCTCTCCTTGTGTGCCGCACAACCGCGGCACACCATAATCATAAGGAACAGAGCTTATGACCCGCATGGCCCCTCCTTGTACTTTTCCCCGAGCTTTGACAGGTCAGTTCAACTGTCGTACACACTAATTCAACAGGCCGGCAAAGGCATATATCGCTAATGCAGACAGAAACGCACGCGCCATGATCAAACGCCCACCAACCCAGCCCCTCTCGGCCGCCGACCTCAAGAAATCCGACGCCCGCTATAAACGCATCGCCGCCGCCATCACGAAATACCAGCGCCGACCCGATGCCCTGATCGAAATCCTCCACAAAGTCCAGGACGCCTTCGGCTACCTGCCCATGGAAGCCATGCGCTACGTAGCCCAGGAAATGAACGTCCCCCCCAGCCGGGTCTACGGGGTCGCCACGTTCTACCACTTCTTCTCCCTCAAACCTAAAGGCCGGCACAACTGCGTCATCTGCACCGGAACAGCCTGCCACGTCCGCGGCGCCCAAAACCTCGTCAACGCCATCCAGAACGAACTCCAACTCAAACCCGGCCAAACCACCGCCGACGGTGAACTCGGCCTCCAAACCGCACGCTGCATCGGTTGCTGCGGCCTCGCACCCGCCGTCGTCCTCGATGATCACGTCCTCGCCAATGCCGACCCCAAAAAGCTCGTCGCTACCCTGCGCGAACACATCGGAGCCACAACATGACCGTCGATAAACTCGAGGAAATCGCCTCCCGCGTCCAAAACCAGTCCCTCAGCTATAAGCAGAAAATCTTCGTCTGCTGCGGCGCCGGCTGCCTCTCCTCCGGCTCCGAAGAGGTCCTCAAGGAACTCCAAAACGCCGTCCAAAAACGCGGACTCCAAAACGAAATCGGCGTCTTCCCCACCGGATGTATGGGCCCCTGTAACCAAGGCCCCCTCGTCCGTATGGCCCCCTCCGATACGCTCTACGAAAAAATCCAGCCCACCGAAGCCGACGCCCTCACGGAAAAACACTGCATCCTCAACCAAATCGCCACACCCAAACTCCTCTTCTCCTCCAGTAACGAACCTACCTTCGAAAAAGCCTCCGATTACCCCTTCTTCAAACTCCAACAACGCATCGCCCTCGAAAACGTCGGCGCCATCAACCCCGAATCCCTCGAAGAATATATCGCCAACGGCGGCTACCGCGCCCTCTACCGCGCCCTCACAGGCTTCTCACCCGAAGAAGTCATCGCCGAACTCAAACAATCCGGCCTCCGCGGCCGCGGCGGCGCCGGCTACCCCACCGGCCTCAAATGGGAAACAGTCTATAAACACGTCAGTAACGAAAAATACGTCGTCTGTAACGGCGACGAAGGCGACCCCGGCGCCTTCATGGACCGCGGCATCCTCGAAGGTGACCCCCACCGCGTCATCGAAGGTATGGCCATCGCCGCCTACGCCATCAGTGCCCAAAAAGGCTTCCTCTACGTCCGCGCCGAATACCCCCTCGCTATCAAACGACTCGAACTCGCCATCAAACAAGCCCGCGCCCAATCCCTCATCGGTAAAAATATCCTCGATACAGGATTTAACTTCGATGTCGAAATCCGCGTCGGCGCCGGCGCCTTCGTCTGCGGCGAAGAAACCGCCCTGCTCGCCTCCATCGAAGGCCGCCGCGGCCAGCCCCGCCCACGCCCCCCCTACCCCGCCGAACTCGGCCTCTGGAGTAAACCCACGCTCATCAATAACGTCGAAACTTACGCCAACGTCGCCCCCATCATCACCAAAGGCGGCGAATGGTACGCCGAACTCGGCACGCCAAAATCCTCCGGCACCAAATGCTTCGCCCTCGCCGGCAAAATCAAAAATACCGGCCTCATCGAAGTCCCCATGGGTATGCCCCTCCGCCAAATCATCTTCGAAATCGGCGGCGGTATCCCCGATAACCATACCTTCAAAGCCGCCCAAACCGGCGGCCCCTCCGGTGGCTGTATCCCCGAAGAACACCTCGACGTCCCCGTCGACTTCGAAAATATCGCCAAAGTCGGCTCAATCATGGGCTCCGGTGGCCTCATCGTCATGGACGACACCTCCTGCATGGTCGATGTCGCCCGCTTCTTCATGGAGTTCTGTATGGAAGAATCCTGCGGCAAATGTATCCCCTGCCGCGTCGGCACCCGCCAAATGCACGATATCCTCGACCGCATCTGTAAAGGGAACGGCACGCTCCAAGACCTCGAACTCCTCCAGGAACTCGCACCCCTCGTCCGCGAAACCTCCCTCTGCGGCCTCGGCATGACCGCCCCCAACCCCCTCCTCAGCACCCTCCGCTACTTCCACCACGAATACGATACGCTCATCAAATCACCCACCTGCTGCTGCAGTATCAAAAAATCCTAAACCCCATCCCCATGCCCGAACCTATCTCCATCTCGATCGACGGCCGGGAACTCAAAGTCGAATCCGGCCGCACTATCCTCGATGTCTGCCGCGAAAATAACATCGAGATCCCCACCCTCTGCTTCCTCGAAGGCATCTCCAAAGTCGGCGCCTGCAGACTCTGCGTCGTCGAAATCGTCGGCACACCCAAACTCTTCCCCGCCTGCACCACCCCAGTCACCCCCAACCAGGTCATCCTCACCAATACAAAAAAACTCCGGCTCTACCGGAAAATGATCGTCGAACTCTTCCTCGCCGAACGAAACCACGTCTGCGCCGTCTGCGTCGCCAACGGAAACTGCGAACTCCAAAACCTCGCCTATAAAGTCGGCATCTCCCACGTCCGCTTCCCCTACCTCTACCCCCAACTCCACGTCGACGCCTCCCACCCCCACTTCGTCCTCGACCATAACCGCTGTATCCTCTGCACCCGCTGCGTCCGTACCTGCGACGAAGTCGAAGGCGCACATAACTGGGACGTCGCCGGCCGCGGCGTCACCTCCCTCATCATCGCCGACTTCAACCAACCCTGGGGCGACTCCGCCACCTGCACCTCCTGCGGCAAATGTATCGAAGTCTGCCCCACCGGCGCCCTCTGGCCCAAAGACGCCACCATCGGAAATCTCACCCGCTCCCCCCACCGTGTCTCGGAACTCGTCGCAAAACGGAAATCACTGCCATGATCCGCAAAAAAATCGCCACCATCTGGCTGGGCGGCTGCTCCGGCTGCCATATGTCCCTCCTCGATATCGATGAACGTATCCTCGAAATCGCTAAACTCGCCGATATCGTCAAAAGCCCCATCGTCGATGGTAAAGACCTCCCCGACGTCGATATCGCCCTCGTCGAAGGCGCCATAGCCAACCAGGAACACCTCGAGGAAATCTGCAAAATCCGGAAACACGCCCAAACGCTCATCGCCTTCGGAGACTGTGCCGTCACCGCCAATGTCCCCAGTATGCGCAACGCCTTCCCCAAGGAAGACGTCCTCTCCCATAGCTACAAAAACCTCCCCTCCAATACCCCCGGCCAACTCCCCTCAGAAGAAATCGCACCGCTCATCGACCGCGTCCGCCCACTCCACGAAGTCGTCCCCGTCGATTACCACCTCCCAGGCTGCCCACCCTCCGCCGACCTCATCTTCTATATCCTCTTCGAACTCCTCAATGACCGCCAACCCACCCTCGATGAAGCCAAACTCAAATACGGCTGAAAATACCCACACCACCATGAGCCAAACCCTCACCATCAACCCCGTCACCCGCATCGAAGGCCACGCCAAAATCACCCTCCAGCTCGATGACGCCGGCTCCATCTCCTCCGCCCGCTTCCACGTAAACGAATTCCGCGGGTTCGAAAAATTCTGCGAAGGCCGGCTCTTCACAGAAATGCCCAACATCACCCCGCGCATCTGCGGTATCTGCCCCGTCAGCCACGCCGTCGCCTCCGCCAAAGCCGGCGAAGCCATCATGCGCACCTCCCCACCCCCCACAGGTTCCATGCTTCGGAAAATCATCCACCTCGGCCAACATATCTCCTCCCACGCCCTCAGCTTCTTCCACCTCTCCTCCCCAGACTTCCTCCTCGGCTGGGACTCCAACCCCGCCTCCCGAAATGTCATCGGACTCGCCGCCCAATTCCCCGATATCGCCCGACGCGGTATCCGCCTCCGCCAGTTCGGACAGGAAATCAGTGAACGCATCACCGGAAAAAAAATCCATACGGTCGGTATCGTCGCCGGCGGCATGCTCCACCCTCTCTCAGAAGAGAACCGCACCGCCCTCCTCCGCTGGATCCCCGAAGCCACCCAAACCACCCTCGAAGGCCTCAAAATCCTCAGGAACTTCGCCAGCTCCAAACCCGACGATATACAGCACTTCGATAACTTCCCCACCAGCTACCTCGGCACAGTCACCCCCGACGGCTCCCACGAACTCTACGACGGAAACCTCCGCTTCACCGCCGCCGATGGCTCCACGCTCGCCGACCAGGTCAACCCCGCCAATTACCTCGACTACATCGCCGAACAACCCGTCGCCTGGTCCTACCTCAAATACCCCTACTACAAACCCCTCGGCCCCGAAAAAGGCACCTACCGCGTCGGCCCCCTCGCCCGCCTCAATACCGCCGACCGCATGAAAACCCCCAAAGCCCAAAAGGAATTCGAAACGTTCCGCAACATCAATAACGGCAAACCCGTCCACGGCTCCTTCCACTTCCACCAAGCCCGCCTCATCGAAACTCTCGCCGCTATCGAGGAAATCGAACTGCTCCTCAAACACCCCGATATCACCAGCCCCGACACCCTCTCCCACGCCACCAGAAACCAGGCCGAAGGCGTCGGTTGCTCCGAATCCCCCCGCGGCACGCTCTTCCATCACTACACCACCAATACCCACGGCGTCCTTACCCAGGTCAACCTCCTCATCGCTACCGGCCAAAATAACCCCGCCATGAACCAAGCCATCCTCGAAACCGCCCGCAAGGTGATCACCAGCCCCAAAGTCCCCGAAGGCGCACTCAACCGCATCGAAGGCGCCATCCGCTGCTACGACCCCTGCCTCTCCTGCTCCACCCACGCCCTCGGCCAAATGCCCCTCACCATCGAAATCCTCAACCCCCAGGGTCAGACCATCCATACCACCTCCCGCTAAATGCCCGCCCCGGCCCCCAACCTTATCGTCGCCGTCGGCAACCCCACCCGACAAGACGACGCCGCCGGCCCGCTCCTCGCCCAACAACTCCAACAACTCCACCTCCCCAAAACCGATATCACCACCGCCCACCAACTCACCCCCGAAATGGCCCCCGATTGGAGCCAACGCCAAAACGTCCTCGTCATCGACGCCAGCACCCAATCCACCACCACCCAAATCACCGAAATCACCCACGCCGCCCCCACACCCGCCACCGCCTCCCATAACGTCTCCCCCCAAACCATCACCACGCTAGCCAAACTCCTCTACCACCACGCCCCCCATACCTTCACCTGCTCCATCCCCGCCACTTCCTTCAACTTCTCCACCACCCCCTCCCCCCAAACCAAAACCCACCTCCAACACGCCCAAACACTCATCCTCCACTGGCTCCAACAACTCCCCTGAAACTTCCCCCACACCTCCCGTGTCATCCTCCTAAACAATAGCCAAATGCCAGATGCCAAAGGTCAAAGGCCCGGAGGGCGCAGTCCTCTGTGCCGGCCAAATCATTACGCCCACCTCACTCAAGGAAAATATCCCCCCAACCCAATCTCTCGGGGTCGCTATCGCTCTCGGTATCGACAACCAGAAACCCACCTGTCCGTGTCCCTCCGTGTTCGTCCCTGTTCGTCCGTGCTAGTCCGTGTATCCATGCCCACAACTCCCAGCTCCCGCGCGCCGCAACCGCGCCAGCCCACTCTCTCCCCCTCTCCTCTCTTCTCTCTCCCCGCGCCCGCAGCACGCGGGCGCGCTCAACATTGACTCCACCCCCTACTCAACCCATCATACCCCCCATGCAGCTTTCACGCCTACTGGCCTACCTGTCACTAGCCATTACCCCCCTCACCTCTCTCGGCGCAGATCCCGCAGGCCCCACTCTCAATGTCTCCCTGCGCGACTGCATCGAACTCGCCATCCAAAATAACCTCGACGTCCAAATCAGCCGCCGCGGCCCCGAAATCTCCACCTACAACCTCAAAGGCTCCTACGGCGCCTACGACCCCAACCTCTCCTTCGGTATCGGCGGCGGCCGCAGCGTCAGCCCCGCCCGTATCGACGACCAGGCCCTCACTCTCCCACCCTCCACCTCCGACTTCCTCTACGGCGGCAACCAAAACGGCGGCTTCATCTCCGGTAACCTGCCCGCCGGCGGTATGAGCTACAGCCTCGGCGTCGGCCTCTCCCAACGCGAAACCTCCTGGGCCCAGTTCCTCGGCACCAACCTCGTCGAGTTCAATACCACCCAATACGACGTCGGCGCCGCCCTCGGCGAACTCCGCCTCCCCCTCCTCCGTGACTTCTGGATCGATTCCTTCCGCACCACCATCGAAATCAATAAGGAAAACCTCAAACGCTCGGAACTCGACCTCCAACAACAACTCATGGTCACCCTCCTCCAGGTCGAACAAGCCTACTACGACCTCGTCTACGCCCGCGAAACCATCGCTGTCCAACAAACCGCCTTCGAAGCCGCCGACCGACTCCTCCAGGAAAATCGTAAACGCGTCGAAGTCGGCGCCATGGCCCCACTCGAAGAAAAATCCGCCGAAGCCCAGGCCTCCGCCAGCCGTGCCTCCCTCATCGCCGCCCAAGGCAACTACGGCACCAGTATGCGCATACTCAAAAACCTCATCAGCGCAGATTACTCCCCCATGCGTGATACGGTCCTCAACCCCACCGAAAAACTCTCCGCCATCCCCACCAGCCCCCAAGTCCAGGATTCCTGGCTCAAAGGCCTCACCCAACGCCCCGACCTCGAAGCCCTCCGCCTCGCCCTCCGCCAACGCAACATCGATATCCGCTACCAGAAAAATCAACTCTACCCCGTCCTCGACCTCGTCGGCTCCTACCGCGTCTCCGGCACCTCCCAAGGCGGCCCCAACGGACGCGGCCTCCCCGGCGCCTTCGATGACGTCGGCCGCGGCTCCTACCCGTCCTCCAGTATCGCCGTCCAGTTCAGTATGCCCCTCGGCAATATCTCCGCCCGCAACAACCTCCGCGCCTCCCGCGCCGCCCTCGAACAAGCCCTCCTCACCCTCAAAAAACAAGAACAACAGGTCATGGTCGAAATCGACAACGCCATCGCCATGGTCCGCACTAACTTCGAACGCGTAGGCGCCACCCGCGAAGCCCGTGAGTTCGCCAAAGACGCCTGGGACGCCGAACAAAAGAAACTCGATAACGGCAAATCCACCAGCTACGAAGTCCTCCTCAAACAACGCGACTACATCCGCACGCTCTCCGACGAAATCCAAGCCCTCTCGGACTACAACAAAGCCCTCGCCGACCTCAGCTACAAGGAAGGCTCCATCCTCGAACGCCATAACCTCGGCATCGAAATCCACTAGCCGAACAACACCCAACAACCACCCGCTTAATAAAATCCGAGGAACCCAGGTTCCTCGGATTTTTTCATGCACCAACCCGCACCCACTGCGCCTGCCCGACCCCATCAGGCTCAGCCCCCGGCAATTGCCTCCCCATCGATGTAAGGAATGTTCATGAGGATGCCCCCTCTCTCTCCCCTCTCCTCTCTCCCGTCGCCAGCAAAAAGCGCCGCAGGCGCCTTATGCTCAAAGCACCGGCGGCTCCTGTAACCCACGCAATATCGCCCCCGCCGACGATGTCCCGATCCGCGTCGCCCCCGCATCCACCAAACGCCGCGCAAACTCCGCATCCCGAATCCCACCCGCCGCCTTCACCCCAAACTTCTCCCCCACCAGCGACCGCATCAGCCGCACATCCTCCACACTCGCACCCCGCGGTCCCATGCCCGTCGAGGTCTTCACATAAGCCGCTTCCGCCTCCACCACCAAATGACACCCCCTCCGAATCTCCTCCTCAGTCAAATAACCCGTCTCCAAAATCACCTTCACCGGCAATCCATCCGCCGCCTCCACCACATCCCGCAGCTCCCGTAATACATACAAATCATCCCCATCCTTCAACCGGCCAATGTTCAACACCACATCCACCTCCTGTACCCCGTTGTCCACCGCCGCCTCCACCTGATAACGCTTGCTGTCCGCATCCTCATTCCCCAAAGGAAACCCCGCCACAGTCCCCACCTTCACTGAACTCCCCTCCAACAAATGCACCGCCAGAATCACACGGGACGACGGCACACAAACCGCCGCAACCCCCAAACTCAAGGCCTCCTCGCACAAACGCTGGTAGTCCGCCGTCCCCGCATCCGCCCGCAGTAAGGTCGATTCCAACTTCGCCGCCATCTCAGTCACAGTCATCCCCACCCCTATACCCAATCCCCCATCACCACCTCCAGCTCCAAACGAACCAGCACCCCCATCGCAACCCAAAGGTCAGGAGTCAGGAGTCAGGAGTAGCGCCCCTCTCCCCTCTCCCTGCGGCGCCGCCCCGCGCGCCGCAACAGCCCTTACCCCTTACCGCTCAGCCCTCAGCCCTCAGCCCTCAGCCCTCAGCGCTCTGCGCTTACCCCTTACCTCTTCCCGCTTACCGCGCTTACCGCTTACCGCGCTTACCGCGGAACGCACCCCCCTCCCCCTCCACATAAAGAAAATGGCGGGATACACCAGCAACTCCAGCAGCGTCGATGTCACCACGCCACCCACCATCGGCGTCGCAATGCGCTTCATCACGTCCGCTCCAGTCCCACTGCTCCAAAGAATCGGAATCAACGCAATCAAAGTGGTCGCCACCGTCATCATCTTCGGCCGAATCCGCTTCACCGCCCCGTGATGAATCGCCTCCGTAAGATGGTCCACAGTCAACATCCTCCCCTCCCGGCTCCACTTCTCATACGCCAGGTCGAGATACAGCAACATCACCACGCCAGTCTCCGCATCCAAACCCGCCAGAGCAATCAAACCGATCCACACCGCCACGCTCATGTTGTAGTCCAAGAGGTAGACCAGCCAAAAAGCACCCACCAATGAAAACGGCACCGCCAACATCACAATGCACGTCTTTACCCAGGACTGCGTGCTGAGATAAATCAACAACCCCACCAATAACAACGTCACGGGAACAACCATCAACAAACGCTGCTTCGCCCGCAGCATATACTCATACTGACCACTCCAGAGCAGGTTGTAGCCGTCCGGCATCCGTATCTCCCCACCAGCAATCGCCGCCTCGACCGCCCGCTGCGCCCGCCCCACATACGTCCCCACATCCACATCCCGGATGTCCACGTAAATCCAGGCGTTCGGCACCGCTGCCTCGCTCTTGATCGACATCGGCGCATTCACCACCTCCAACCGCGCCAACTGCCCCAACGGCACCTGCGCGCCCGTCGGCGTAGGCACCAGGATCTCCCGCCGCAACGCATCCAGATTGGACCGGAAATCCCGGTCATACCTCAGGTTAATCGTATACCGCTCCAATCCCTGCACGGTGGTCGCCACCGGCATCCCGCCCAGCGCCACACTCAACACATCCTGAACATCCCCCACGGTCAGCCCGAAACGCGCAATCGCCTCTCGATCAATGTCGAACTCAATGTAACTCCCGCCCATCACCCGCTCCGCATACGCACTCGCCGTCCCCGGAACCCGGCTCACCACACTCTCCACCTCAGTGGCAATCCGCTCCAGCTCCCTCAAGTCCGCCCCCGCAATCTTAATGCCCACCGGGGTCTTGATCCCCGTCGATAACATGTCAATCCGCGTCTTGATCGGCATCGTCCACGCATTCGCCAAACCCGGAAACTGCACAGCCCGATTCAAGGCATCAGTCAGCTCATCCGGTGTCCGCCGCCGACGCTCCCCCCCCGGCATCTCCACCTCCGGCCAATCCTCCTCCGGCTTCAACATGATCGTGGTCTCAATCATGTCCATCGGCGCCGGATCCGTCGCCGTGTCCGCCCGCCCTATCTTCCCAAACACACTCTCCACCTCCCCAAAACTCCGGATGATCTTGTCCGTCTGCTGCAGCAACTCCCGACCCTTGGTCGCCGAAATCCCCGGAAAGGTCGTCGGCATATACAACAAATCCCCCTCATACAACGGCGGCATGAATTCTGAACCAATGTTCTGATACGGAAACAAAACGTTCGCCCTGCCCGCCAACTGCCGCAACTCGCCCTCAGGCAACCTCTGCACCACCCACCGGTTCCACGGAAAAAAGACCTGCACCACAAATAACCCCGCCCCCAATACCACCCACCACCGCCAACGAATCACCACCGCAATCACCGGATGATACAACCAAATCAACAGCCGGCTGACCGGATTCCTCTCCTCAGGCATCGCCCGCCCACGAATAAAGAAACCCGCCAGTAACGGCGCCAGGGTAATCGCCAACATCGCCGCCGCCGCCATGGAATAGGTCTTGGTAAATGCCAACGGCTTGAACAACCGCCCCTCCTGCTCCTGCAATACAAAGACCGGCAAAAAGGAAACGGTCACCACCAACAACGCATAAAATACGGTCGGCCCCACCTCCACCGATGCGTCCCGTATAATCTCCCAATGCGGCTTCCTGCCCTGGTCGGTCTCCATGTGCTTGTGCACGTTCTCCACCAGAATAATCACCCCATCCACCAATACACCTATCGCAATCGCAATCCCCCCCAATGACATGATGTTCGAGCTGATCCCCTGAAGATACATGATCAGAAACGACGCCATCACCGCTATCGGCAAAATCACAATCGGCACAAACGCCGTCCGCAAATGCAGCAGAAAGAGGATCATCACCAGCGCCACCACCACGCTCTCCTCTATCAGGGTCCGCTCCAGTGTCTTCACCGCCCGG
>JBJOII010000111.1:0-14396 GCA_046047235.1 Verrucomicrobiota bacterium
GAAGTAACCGCTGCTCGTAGTCCGGTTCCAGGGTGCGTGCCATCGCCTCTCAAAGACGTACCTCACTCAAATCAAGTTACCGACTTTTGAGACAATCTCCGCAGGTCGTCCCTACCTTTGCGAGATTGTTGCAAGGATTGGGTAGCCCTATTCACCAGCTCCTAGCTACGACGCGCCCTAGACGCGTCACTATTCTGGGACTTCGAAACTCCGGCTTTTGACCTTTGACCTCCTTGTCGCGGCGTAGTGGCGCAAAGCGCCTCGAAGCCGGATGGCTTCCTGCTTCCGGGCGCGCGCGGACCGTCTGCGCTCTACGCTTTTCTGGTTGCTCGCGCTTGCGTCAGGTGGGTTAGGGGAGGAGGTGGAGTTGTTTCAGTGTGGGGGTGAGTTTGTCGGCCCATTTTTTGTAGCCGATTTCGTTGGGGTGGAGGAGGTCGGGGAACTCTTCGGATTTGGCGTCGCCCTGATCATTGGCAAAGATGGACCAGGTATCGAGCAGGGTGACTTGGGGGAGGCCGACGGCGATATCGGCGTAGAGTGCATTGATGTGTTGGATGGCTTGGGCGGGGCGGGATTTGGAGGCGGAGCTGGGGAAGACCTGGCAGAGAACGATGGGGAGCTTGGGGTTATGGGCATGGAGCATGGCGAGGAGGAGCTGGAGGTTATCGGCGATGGTTTCGGGTGTGGCGTTTTCTTCGAGGTCATTGGTGCCGATGAGGAGGACGACGGCTTTGGGGTTCAGGGAGAGGACATCTTCCTGGAGGCGGATGATGAGGCCGCGGGTGGTATCGCCACTGATGCCGCGGTTGGCGACTTTCATGCCGGGGAAGCTATTGCCGAGGTTATCGCCCCAGCCTTGGGTGATGGAGTCGCCGAGGAAGACGACGGCGCCTTGGTCTTGTTGGCGGTGGGCGTTCCATTGGGCGCGGCGGTTTTTCCAGAGGTCGCGGAACCAGTTGTAACGGCGTATGGGGCCATTGCCGGCGAGCGCGGTATCGGTTTCGGGGAGTTCGGTGACGGAGGG
The DNA here is from genome assembly GCA_046047235.1 of Verrucomicrobiota bacterium. GTDB lineage: Bacteria > Verrucomicrobiota > Verrucomicrobiia > Limisphaerales > JAHDYP01 > JBMTVN01. The sequence continues at coordinate 1,025 of JBJOII010000111.1, forward strand.
GCGGGTGGGGGGATGATCCGGCCAGGTGAAGGAGTCGGGTTGGCCGAGGTGTTGGCTGAAGAGCCAGGGGAGGAAACTGGGTTCCTGGTAGGCGGTGGTCCAGGAGTTGTGGCCGAGGCTGGAGTATTCGGTGTAATGGGGTGTTCCGCCGGCGGCTAGGAGGGTGGCGACCATATTGCGGGTACGGCCGACCGGGACGACGCTGTCGTCGCTGGAGTGGAAGGCCCAGATGGGGGTCCAGGCGGCAAGGGGTGCGGTCCATTCGTCGCCTCCGCCGCAGATGGGGGCGGCGGCGGCGAAGTGATTGGGGAGGCGGGTGATGAGGTCCCAGGTGCCGTAGCCGCCCATACTGAGGCCGGTGAGGTAGATGCGGTTGGGGTTGATGGGGAGGTCTTGTTCCAGTTGGTTAAGGAGACGGAGGAGGAGGCGGGTGGGTTGGCTGGGTTCGGGGGTTTGGCGGCCGTTGGTTTTGGACCAGGGCATGTCGGCCCACTGTTGATTTTCGGGGCATTGTGGGGCGAGGACATAGCAAGGGAATTGTTCGCGGTTGGCGGGTTCGAGGTAGAGGCTGGTGCCGTGGACGAGTTGTTTCTGGTTGTCGGTGCCTCGTTCGCCGGCGCCATGGAGGAAGAGGACGAGCGGGTATGTCTTGTTGGGCTGGGCGTTCGCGGGGCGGAGCAGGCGGTAGGGCAGGCTGCGTCCGTCGGGTGAGGCGAAGGTATGTTGTTCGAATTCCTGGGCGGAGAGGGTGAGTGAGCAGAGGGCGGCGAGCGCGAGCAGGCGGGTGGTCCATGAGGGTTGCATGGGGCGGATGTTAGGTGGCGAGGCGTGGGGCGGGAAGCGCAAAGCGGCAAGTGGGAAGCGCCGAGCGGGAAGTGGGAAGTGTGGAGTACAGGTGCAGCTCTGCTGCACCGACTACGGTCCCGCCCGTTGGGCGGAACGACTACGGATGCCGCTGCCGCGGCATCGACTACGGTCCTTCGGCTTGCTGCCTCGGACGACTACGGGTCCCGCGTTTGTCTTGGAGGGTGCAATCGATGGGCGGACCCGACGCAGCGGGTCCGTCCCTACCTGTGCGAGGGCGGTGCCGCTGGATTGGTAGCCCTAGTTTCTGGGGCTGAGCGCAAGCCGGGTGGGTGCACACTGTCTTCTCTCTCCGCTCTCCTGGATCCCCGCGCTGGAGGCGCGTTGGAGAGCGGTTGCGTGGCGGGGGGTGGAGTGATTAACGTGGGTGGCGTGTCGCGGGAGTATGTGATTAAGCCATTTCGGGCGGCGGTTGATTTGAGGATCGACTATGCGCGCGAGTTAAACGAGCAGCAGTTGGCGGCGGTGACGGCGCCTCCGGGTGCGAGTTTGGTCTTGGCTGGGGCTGGGGCGGGGAAGACGAGGACATTGATTTACCGGGTGGCGTATTTATTGGAGCAGGGGATACCGTCGGACCGGATCTTGTTGCTGACGTTCACGAACAAGGCGGCGAAGGAGATGATGGATCGGGTGACGGCTTTGCTGGGGAGTGATTTGAAGGATTTGTGGGGGGGTACATTTCATTCGATTGGGTTGAGGTTATTGCGGAGGCATGGGGATTTGGTGGGGGCGTCGCGGGATTTCAGTGTGTTGGATCGGGAGGATGCGGCGGATTTGATTCAGGCGTGTGTGGACGACGGGGACATTGACATTAAGGCGACGCGGTTTCCGAAGAAGGACGTGTTACTGGACATTTTTTCGCGGGCGGTGAACACGGATCGGAGTGTGGAGCAGGTGGTGGCGGAGCAGTATGAGAAGTTTGTGGGTTTATCTGCGGTGATTGCGGGGGTGGGGGTTCAGTATACGGCGCGGAAGCGGGCGAATCGGGTGATGGATTTCGATGATTTGCTGGTGTTGTGGCGGCAGTTGTTGGTGGAGCGTGAGGAGGTGCGGGTGGTGTTGCAGCATCGGTTTCAGTTCATATTGGTGGACGAGTATCAGGACACGAACCGGTTACAGGCGGACATCATTGATTTATTGGCGCAGGGGCATGGGAACGTGACGGCGGTGGGGGATGATGCGCAGAGCATTTATTCGTGGCGCGGGGCGAATTTCCGCAACATTTTGGATTTTCCGAAGCGGTATCCGGGGGCGCAGGTTTACAAGATTGAGACCAATTACCGGAGCACGCCGGAGATATTGGCGTTGGCGAATGCTTCGATTGCGTCGAACACGGAGCAGTATCAGAAGGAGTTGGGGGCGATTCGGGAGGCTGGGGTGCGGCCGATTTTGGTGACGTGTACGGACAGTGGGCAGCAGGCGACCTTTGTGGCGCAGCGGGCGTTGGAGTTGAGGGATGAGGGGATTCCGTTGAGTCGGATGGCGGTTTTGTATCGGGCGCATTTTCATGCGATGGAGCTGCAGATGGAGCTGACGCAGCGGAACATTCCGTTTTCGATTACGAGCGGGCTGCGGTTTTTTGAGCAGGCGCATGTGAAGGATGTGGCGGCGATGCTGCGGTTGGTGGTGAATCCGCGGGACGAGATGGCGTTCAAGCGGGTGGTACGGTTGCAGCGGGGGATTGGGGGTAAGGGGGCGGACAAGTTATGGCGTGGGTTTCAGGGTGGTTTAGGGGAGGGGGGTGTTCCATTGGCGCATGCGTTGCAGGGGTGTGCTGGGAGTGTGCCGAAGAAGTCGGCGGTGGGGTGGGCGCAATTTGTGGCGACCATGGCGCAGTTGGATGAGCCGGGGAAGCGGGGGAATCCGTCGGAATCGATTCAGTTGGTATTGGATGCGGGTTATGACGAGATGCTGCAGGAGCAGTATACGAATCATGACAGTCGGCTGGAGGACATTCAGCAGCTGGGTTTATTTGCGAGGCAGTTTACATCGATGGAGGATTTTCTGGGGCAGATGGCGTTGATGACGAACATGGACACAGATGAGGCGCGAGGGGGAGGGGTGGATGAGGAGCCGTTGCGTTTATCGACTGTGCATCAGGCGAAGGGGTTGGAGTTTGACGTGGTATTTCTGGTGATGCTGTGTGACGGGTTATTTCCGTCGTATCGGTCGGTGGAATCGATGGAGGCGTTGGAGGAGGAGCGGCGGTTGTTTTATGTGGCGGTGACGCGGGCGCGGAACGAGTTGTATTTGAGTTATCCGATTACGCGGCCGAATCCGGGTCGGGACGACGGGTGGTTCCAGCGGCCGTCGCGGTTTTTGTCGGAGCTGCCGGAGGATTTGCGGGAGGAATGGAACTTGAGGATGTAGCTGTGGGGGTTGTTTTTTCCACTTGTCAAGGTTAAGGGGGCGGGTAGTGTTATCGGCTTGCCTGAGCGCCATGTGTGTGGTGTTTCATGAAAGGCTGAGAAACGAGAAGTTAACGATGCAACCGAACCCCTAACCTCCGTTGCCTGTAGCAACGCCGGTACCTGTTCGGCAATGGAGTCTTCGATGGGACAATTCGTCCTTCCCTGTCTCCTGCGAGTGCATATTTGCGAGATAAAGAACCTATGTTGACGATGGAAGAAGCCCTGCGGCAGAGCGAGCGCAGCTTTGCGGTGGGAGAGATAGTAAAAGGTATTGTGATTGAGGTCCGTCCCAAGGAGATCCTGGTGGACATTGGTTACAAGAGTGAGGGTGCGATTCCGGTGTCTGAGTTTGATGATGGCAGCGAGCCGGTGCAGGTGGGGGCTGAGATTGACGTTCTGATTGAGCGTTTGGAGAACAAGGAAGGCATGGTGGTGCTTTCCCGTGAGAAGGCCGAGTTCAAGAAGAACTGGGACAAGATTCTGACGATTTGTAATGAGGGTGGGACGATCACGGGCAAGGTGAAGGCGATCGTGAAGGGTGGATTGCTGGTGAACATTGGGGTGGAGGCGTTTTTGCCGGCTTCGCAGGTGGACATTATCCCGCCGCGCAACCTGCAGTCCTACGTGGGCAACGTGTATGACTTCAAGGTGGTGAAGATCAACCAGGAGCGGCAGAACATTGTGTTGTCGCGCCGTGAGTTGATTGAGCAGGAGCGCAACGAGCGCCGTGCGAAGCTGCTGTCTGAGATGATGCCTGGCGATATTCGCAAGGGCACGGTGAAGAACATCACCGATTTCGGTGCGTTCATCGACCTGAACGGTTTGGACGGGTTGTTGCACATCACGGACATGAGCTGGGGTCGAATTGGGCATCCTTCGGAGATGCTGAAGGCTGGCGACGAGATCGACGTGGTGGTGTTGGACATCAACCGCGAGAAGGAGCGGGTGAGTTTGGGGTTGAAGCAGAAGATGGCGAATCCTTGGGACGACATCGAGACCAAGTTCCCGATTGGGACGACGGTGAAGGGCCGGGTGGTGAATCTGGTGCCTTACGGTGCGTTTGTGGAGTTGGAGCCCGGGGTGGAGGGTTTGGTGCACGTGACCGAGTTGTCCTGGACCAAGCGGATTGCGAAGCCTTCGGATGTGCTGAAGCAGGATCAGGAGGTGGAAGCGGTTGTGTTGGGTATCAACCGCGAGGAGCAGAAGATCTCTTTGGGTATCCGTCAGTTGGACACGAACCCGTGGGATGGTGCTCCGGACAAGTATCCGCCAGGGACTCAGGTGAAGGGCAAGATCCGCAACCTGACCAGCTACGGGGCGTTTTTGGAGTTGGAAGAGGGATTGGACGGCATGATTCACGTGTCGGACATTTCGTGGACCCGCAAGATCAATCATCCTTCCGAGGTGTTGAAGAAGGGCGACGAGGTCGAGGCGGTGGTTTTGGAGGTGGATCGCGTCAATCAGCGTATCTCTTTGGGTATGAAGCAACTGGAGATCGATCCGTGGGAGAACATCGACCAGTATTGCAAGGTTGGCGATCTAGTGACGGGTCAGGTGACCAAGTTGGCGAGCTTTGGTGCGTTTGTGGGATTGCAGCATGACATTGATGGCTTGGTGCACATTTCTCAGATCAGCGAGGAGCGTGTGGAGAAGATCAAGAATGTGCTGAAGGTGGGCCAGGAGGTTACGGCGCGTGTGATCAAGATTGACAAGGCTGAGCGTCGGATTGGGTTGTCGATCAAGGCTGCCAACTACACCACCGAGCAGTTGCAGGAGGAGCAGAAGTTGTTGGATTCCCTGAAACCGGGCGAGGATTTGGTGGCGTTGCAGCATGTCTTTGAGGCGGCTGACGTGGCGCGCACTGAGCCTGAGGAGAAGGCTGAGCAGGAATAAGCTCCGGACAGATTCGAGCCGCGCCGGTGTCCCTGTGGGGGTGCTGGCGCGGTTTTGTTTATTGGGGGGGTTATGAGTTGGGTGTGGGGTGCGGGGATATCGTTAATGCTCTAGGTTAATGCACTTGACCGTGTAGAGGGGGGGTCCTTAAGCTGCGCGACCGTTAGGCACAATTCATGTTCGCGCAACTTAAGAGCCTGTTTTCCAACGACATTGGCATCGACCTCGGCACTGCGAACTCGCTTGTTTACGTTCGTGACCGGGGCATTGTGCTGCGTGAGCCTTCTGTCGTGGCGATTCAAGCTGGGACCACGAATGTATTGGCGGTGGGGGACGAGGCCAAGCGGATGCTGGGTAGGACCCCGGGGAACATTGTGGCGATCCGTCCGATGAAGGACGGGGTGATTGCGGATTTTGAGATCACCGAGGCGATGTTGCGGCATTTCATCCAGAAGGTACATCATCGCAAGCTGATTGCTCCGCGGGTGGTTGTGGCGGTTCCGTCGGGGATTACCGAGGTGGAGAAGCGGGCGGTGAAGGATTCGGCGACGCATGCGGGGGCTCGGGAGGTGTATTTGATTGAGCAGCCGATGGCATCGGCGATTGGGGTGGGGTTACCGGTGCATGAGCCTGCGGGCAACATGATTGTGGATATTGGTGGTGGCACGTGTGAGATCGCCATCATCTCTTTGGCTGGCATTGTATTCAGCCGGAGTTTGCGTGTGGGAGGCGACGAGTTGGATGAGACGATCGTGGCCTACATGAAGCGTGCCTATAATTTAATGATTGGCGAACGTACCGCGGAGGAGATCAAGATTCGCATAGGCTCGGCCTATCCTTTAGAGGAGGAATTGACCTTGGAGGTCAAGGGCCGGGATTTGAGCACGGGTTTACCCAAGACTCTGACGGTTCGCTCGGAAGAAATTCGCGACGCTCTTAAGGAACCTTTGGCCAGCATATTGGAATCCATACGGATTACGCTGGAGCGGTGTCCGCCTGAATTGGCGGCGGACCTGGTGGATCGGGGGATTGTGATGGCGGGTGGTGGTGCTTTGCTGCGGGGGATTGACCGTTTAGTGGCAGAGGAGACCATGTTGCCGGTTCACATTGCGGATGATCCGCTGACGGCGGTGGCGGAGGGTACTGGGAGAGTATTACAGGAGCTACAGTTCCTGAAGCGGGTGGCTTCATCGAGTCGGATCTGATCTTCGGCGCGGTTCACCGTTGGTTGAGAAGGTGAACTTGGATGTCGAGGCGGCCATACTACATAGCCTTTGGCCTGGTGCTGTTGATGGTATTGACGGCGTTGAATCTGCCTGATGGGCAGGTGACGCGGTTCAAGCTGATCTGCGGCAGTGTTTTCGTGCCCATATTTGGGCTGGCTGGGTCATTGGAGAATGCGGCCGGGCAGGCGCGGAGCGCGTTGGTGCCGCGGTCGGAGCTCGTGCATGAGCTGGAGGTTTTACGTGGGACGAATGCGGCGATGGGGCTGGCGTTGGTTCAGGCGGAGGCGGTGCGGCAGGAGAATGAGCGGTTGAGGAGGCAGGTATTATGGCGGGGTCAGGTGCCGTGGAATTTACGGATGGCGCGGGTGATTGGGCATGATCCGTCGAACTGGTGGAGGTCGGTTTGGATAGATATGGGGAGTCGGGAATCGGTGGTGGTGGACATGCCTGTATTGACGGCGGACGGGTTGGTGGGGCGGGTAGCGGAGGTGGGTTATACGCGGTCGCGTGTGGTTTTGGTGGGGGATCCCAACTGTCGTTTTTCCGGTGTGGTGGTATCGACGAGGGACAAGGGGATTGTGATTCCGGACGAGGCGAGTTTTGACCGGCAGGTGGTGAGGTTTACGTATGTTCCGTCGACGGGGACCTTGGAGCCGGGTGGGGAGGTGAGCACGAGTGGGGATGGGGGCGTCTTTCCGAAGGGGGTTCCGGTGGGGCGGATTATTGATGTTTCGACGAACAGCTATGGTTTGTATTTGGAGGCTCGGGTTCGGCTGCATGTGAATTTGAACCGTTTGGAGGAGGTTTGGGTGATGTATCCATGAACTGGCCTCGATCCATAACGATTTTGGTGGTGGCGTATCTGGCGATATTTTTGCAGAGCCACGTGGGGGTGGTGCGTCGGGTGCTGGGGGCGCAAGTGGACATTTTGCCATCGTTGATGGTGTATGCGGGTTTGGCGGCGAGTTTGCCGGCGGTGGCGTTGGTGGCGCTGGTGAGTGGTTTCTGGCTGGACTCGCTGTCGGCGAATCCGCTGGGGGTGAGTGTATTGCCGTTATTGGTGGCGGGGATGGTGGCGCATGTATTTCGTGGAGTGATTTTCCGTGGGGATTTGGGGATGCAGTATTTGTTGGGGTTAGGAGCGAGTTTGCTGGTGCCGTTGATGACGTTGGGTTTGTTGTTGGCGGCGGGGGAGGGTCCTCTATATGGGGGGTGGTTTGCGTGGCGCTGGGGGGTGGGGGCCGCGTTGGGGGGGCTATTCATGCCTTTGTTTTTCAGTGGTTTTGCGTTGTTGGACGGCGCATTGAATTACCGTCCTGAATCAGTTTCGTCGTTCCGTCCGGACCGGGAGATTGATCGTGGTCGAGACGCACATGCTCATCATTGACCAGCTAAAGAAGGGCGAGTTGCCGTTGCGCATCGTGGCTTTGGGTATCCTGGCCGGGATGGGTGTGTTGGCGGCTGGGTTGTTTCATGTGCAGGTGTTGTCGGCGAACCGGTATCGGACGAGTCAGGCGAGCCAGTCATTTCGGACTGTGCGTTTACCGGCGGTGCGCGGGCGGATTTTTGATGTGAACGGGATGCCGTTGGCGGAGAACCGGCCGACGTATAACGTGAATCTGTATTTGGAGGAATTGAGGGAGTATTTCCAATCGAGTTACAAGGAGCAGACGGCGGGGCAGCGGTTATCGGTATCTGCGCGGGCGGCATTGGGGAGTGAGGTGAGGTATGGGGTGGTGAGTAATTTGGTGGATCAAGTGGGTGGGGCAATGGGGACGTCGTTGGGGGTGGATGAGCGGGAGTTTCGGCGGCATTACAATGAGCGGTTGGCGTTGCCGCTGATGGTGGCGAAGGATTTGGGTATGGTTGAGGTGGCGCGGTTTATGGAGCGTGGGGATGGGTTGCCGGGGTTGGAGTTGGAGGTGCAGTCGATGCGGACGTATCCGTATGGCAGCATGGCGGCGCATGTGCTGGGGCATTTGCGACGGGATGATCGTCCGCAGGACGAGGATGTATTTACGCGGTATAGCCTGCCGGATTTTCGTGGTGCGGCGGGGATTGAGGCGTATTGGGAGGGGGCATTGGGAGGGAGGCCCGGGGTGAAGTCGGTATTGGTGAACAATTTGGGTTACCGGCATTCGGAGACGATTTGGGAGCCGGCTTTACCTGGGGCGAACATATTTTTGACGTTGGACGTGCGGGTGCAGAAGCGGGCGGAGGAGGTTTTACGGTCCCAGGGTGCGGAGACGCGGGGGGCGATTGTGGTGATGGATGTGGCGAGCGGGGATTTATTGGCGATGGCATCGGCGCCGACGTTTGACCCGAACGATTTTGTTCCGGGGATATCGACGGAGAAGTGGCAATTATTACTGGACGAGTATTTGGCGCCGCAGTTTAACCGGGCGACGGGGATGCATGCGCCGGGGTCGATATTCAAGATTGTGGTGGGGTTGGCTGCGTTGGAGTCGGGGACGTTGCGGCCGGACGAGATTTATCACAGTCCAGGTTATTATTTGCTGAGCACGGGCAATGGCAAGGGGCGGAAGATCAAGGACACGGCGAACGGGGGTATGCCGTCGGACTTTGATTTCAGGAAGGCGTTCAAGTTATCGAGCAACGCGTATTTTGTTCATTATGGGTTGATGACGGGGTTGGACGACATTGTGGCGTTGGGGCAGCGGTTGCATTTGGGGGAGACGACGGGTTTGCCGGTGCCGCGGTCGCAGGAGTTGTCGGGGATTTTTCCGACACCGGACTGGCGGTCGAGGGAGCGTGGTGGTGCGTGGTATGACGGGGACACGGCGAATTTGTCGATTGGGCAGGGGTATATTGCAGTGACGCCGGTGCAGATGGCGGTGATGACGGCGGCGGTGGCGAACGGGGGGCGGGTTTTATGGCCGCGGCTGGTGGCTCGGGTGGAGCCGCAGGATGCGAAGCGTGCGGGGGAGGCGGTGACGTTGCCGCCCGGGCGGATGCGGGACCATTTGGGGGTGTCGGAGCGGTCGTTGCGGATTGTGCGGGAGGCGATGTTGGCGGATGTGGAGGACAGGGATGGGACGGGGCGTCAGGCGGCGGTGGAGGGGTATCGTGTGGCGGCGAAGACGGGGACGGCCCAGGCGCGGAAGCGTGGTCGGATGGATCACATTACGTGGTTTGTGGCATTTGGGCCTTTTGAGGCGCCGGAGTATGCGGTGGTGGTGATGGTGGAGAGTGGTCGCAGTGGGGGTGAGACGTGTGCGCCGTTGGCGGGGGAGATGTTCAAGGTATTGCGTGATTTAAAAACGAGGCCGTTGATGCGGCCGGAACTGGCGAGGGCGGATTAGGGATGTTTGAGAGTTCACTTAATCCTCCGAAGTCGAAGCTCGACTGGCAGATGCTGGTTGCGGTTGCCGGTTTGATGCTGGTGGGTGCGGCGTTTATTCACAGTGCGAAGCCGGGGGGTGAGGATACGGCGTGGTATAATCTGACGGCGTTTCGGCAGGTGGTTTGGTTTGTGGTGGGGTCGGTGGCGGCGGTGGTAGTGATGGCGATTGACTATCGGCTACTGGCGCGGTGGTCGATGGTTTTGTATTGGCTGACGATTTTGTTGTTGGTGGCGGTATTGATACCTGGGATTGGGCAGACGCACGGGTGGGGTGCCCGGCGTTGGATTGACATTGGGCCATTTGGGTTGCAGCCGTCTGAGTTTGCGAAGCTGTCGTGTATCTTATTGATGTCGCATCATTTGGGCCGGTCGAGGGAGGAGTTGCTGAGGTTGCCGGTATTTCTGCAGTCGCTGGGTCTGTTGTTATTGCCCTTTGTGTTGATTTTGAAGGAGCCGGATTTGGGGAGTGCGCTGGTGATTTTGCCGGTGGGGTTGGTGATGATGTTTGTGGCGGGTGTATCGCGGCGGTATTTGGGTCGGATGGTTGGGGGGGTGGGGTTAGTGGTGGTTTTGCTGGTGGTGGATGTGATATTTGCGCCGCCGGGTTGGAGGCTGGTGAAGCTGGAGGATTATCAGCGGCGGAGGTTGCTGGTGTATTTTGGCCGGGATTTTTCTGCGGACAAGAAGACTGAGGCGGAGAAGAGGGCGGCCCGGTTGGAGCAGAAGAAGTATTCCTATAATGTGGATCAGGCGATGATATCCGTCGGGTCCGGGGGCATATGGGGCAAGGGATGGGGGCAGGGCCAGCAGATTTCGCTGGGTTATCTGCCCCGGGGGGTATCGCACAATGATTTCATCTTCTCCGTTATTGCTGAGGAGAAGGGATTCCTGGGAAGCATGGTGGTTGTCACGCTGTATTCCGTGGTCCTGTTTTGCGGGATTCGGGTTGCGGGTCTGGCACGCGATCGCCTGGGCCAGCTTCTAGCGGCTGGAGTGGTCACCATGCTGTTTACCCATGTGTTTGTTAACATCGGCATGAACATACGCTTGATGCCAGTGACTGGGATACCGCTGCCCCTGCTGAGTTACGGGGGATCATCGGTGCTGTGTTCCATGATCGCCATTGGCATTTTGCAAAACGTGTATCTCCATCATCGAGAGTGAGTGAAGCTTTATGAGTGAACGCAGTTTTTCGCGGCGCCGGAGAGGCCCGCAACGATTTCGCCCTACCAGGGGATTGAGCAAGCCGTCCGGACGGGAGGAAAATTCCTCCGGGGCCGTGGGTCGGCCGGATGTTACCGCAGCGGATCAGGCGGTGCAGGAGGTGATTTTTGACCAGTCGAGGCACAGTCGGGAGATTGCGCGTGCGGAGAATCGTGCGGCTGGTTTGCCGGCGGATCCGCCGCCGCCCCCGCCGTTGAAGCCACCTCCGGCGGAGAAGGCGGCGGGGCCGGTTGGGGAGTTTAAGCCGGTGCCGGTGAAGGATGCGCCGGCTCAGGGGATCGCGGAGCGGATTCGGACCGTAGCGGACAAGGTGATTCGCAAGGTGCAACGGATTGTGAAGCCGGTGCAGAAGCGGATTCACAAGGAAGTGGTGATCAACGCCGAGTCATTGGAGACGCGGGTGGGTGTGTTGGAGGAGGGGAAGCTGGAGGAGTTCACCATTGAGCGCACGGGTGACGAGCGTTTGGTGGGGAGCATCTTCAAGGGGCGCATTCGCAATCTGGAGGACGGGTTGAAGGCTGCGTTCATTGACATTGGTTTTGAGAAGAACGCGTTCCTGCACTACTGGGATATTGTCCCGAACCAGTTTGACAGCAGTGTGGAGATTGTGGATCGGGGTTCGCGCAAGCGGGAGAAGCCGCGCATTACGCACAAGGACATTCCGAAGCTGTATCCTCCAGGGAAGGACATTGTGGTCCAGGTGACGAAGGGGCCGATTGGCACGAAGGGGCCCCGGGTGACGACGAACCTGGCTTTGCCGGGGCGGTATCTGGTTTTGCTGCCCAACTCGGACCAGAGTGGTATTTCAAGGAAGATCGAGAAGCAGGAAGAGCGTCTGCGTTTGAAGAAGATCCTTCGGGAGTTGAGCATTCCGGATGGGATGGGTGTGATTATCCGGACGGTGGGTGAGGGTCAGCAGAAGCGATATTTTATTCGTGACCTTGCGTTGTTGCTCGACGAGTGGCGGCAGATTCAGGAGCGGATCAACACGCAGCCCTTGGCGACGTGTGTGTTTCGGGAGCCGGACTTGGTGGAGCGCACGGTGCGCGACTTCCTGACGGAGGATGTGGAGCGGATTGTGATCGACAGCCACCAGCATTTTGAGCGGGTGCGCGGGATGATTTCGAGGATATCCAAGCGGTCGGTGACCAAGGTGAAGTTGTATAGTGATTCGCAGCCTATCTTTGACCGGTTTGGGATTACGCGTCAGTTGGAGACGGCGTTTTCGCGTCAGGTCTTTCTGAAGAGCGGTGGTTACATCGTGATTGATGAGACTGAGGCGTTGGTGGCGATTGACGTCAACACCGGCAGGCACAAGAGTGCGGGCAAGGATCAGGAGTCCACCATTGTGAAAGTGAACCTGGAGGCGGCGGAGGAGATTTGCCGCCAGCTACGTTTGCGCAACATGGGAGGTTTGATCGTGCTGGACTTCATTGACATGAAGTCGAGGCGTGACCAGCAGATGGTGTTTCAGCGGGTTCGGGATGGTTTGAGGCGTGACCGGGCCAAGACGCACATCCTGCCGATTTCGCAGCTGGGTCTGATGGAGATGACGCGTCAGCGCCATACTGAGAGTGTGCGTGAGTCGGTGACGGACGATTGTCCGTATTGCAGTGGTCGCGGCAAGGTGAAGAGTGCGGAGACCATGAGCGTTGAGATTCAGCGCAAGCTGCAGGAGATTCTGAAGAAGCGTGCGCGTGACGAGTCGGACTTCCAGTTGCGCATTGTGGTGCATCCGGTGGTATTGGATCGTTTGCGTGTGGAGGACGAGAAGCTCTTGATTGAGTTGGAGAAGCGGTATTTCGGGCGGTTGTCCTTCCGGGCGGACGGCAGTTTTCATGCTGAGCAGTTCAAGATTTTGAACGTCACCACGGGTGAGGAACTGGCGAACGTACGATTGAGCTGAGGTCAAAAGAGCTTCTGTCTGGGGTGATTACATAGCTCTGTTGGAAGGATGCTCGTGTGGTATCACGCGGCGAACGGGATTCCGTTCGCCGCGTTTCCATTGGTGACCTCGTACGGATTATTGGGACAGGTGTCGCGATAATCCGTACGGGGTTGGGATGGTGGTGGTTGAAGGAAGAGGTTTCCGGACGGGGAACATGGGAGTATGAAGGGGAGGTATGAGAGTGCAACGTTTCTGTGTTGTGAGTGGTGTGGTGTGGTTTTTGGTTGGGGGATGCCAGCTTTGGGGAGGGGTGGAAGTGGGGGGGGAGCTGAAGCGGTGGCACAAGGTGACATTGACTGTGGAGGGGCCGTGGGCTGGGGAGGGTGATCGGGAGGTGAATCCGTTTTTGGACTACCGGATGGAGGTGTGTTTTGTGCATGGGGGTGGTGGTGGGGAGCATGTGGTGCCGGGGTATTTTTCGGCGGACGGTCGGGCGGGGGAC
>JBJOII010000112.1:0-21228 GCA_046047235.1 Verrucomicrobiota bacterium
CTGAGGGCTGAGGGCTGAGGGCTGAGGGCTGAGGGCTGAGGGCTGAGGGCTGAGGGCTGAGGGCTGAGGGCTGAGGGCTGAGGGCTGAGGGCTGAGGGCATAGCGCAAAGCGCAGAGCGCGGAGGGCAGAGCGCAGAGGGCGGACCGCAGGGAGAGAGGAGAGGGGTGCCTGTTTGCCGGTGTTCCGAAACACTGAAACTCTGAAACTCCGTCGGGGTCCGAGGGGGCGGGGCTGAGCCACTGTTTTCTCTCTACGGTCTCCAGGCTACACGCGCTAGAGGCGCGCTCGATCCCGATAGCGATCCCGATTTCGATTTTGATGGTAGGCGCAGGGAGAGGGAAGAGTGAGTTAGGGGCTGGGAGTTGGGGGGGCAGGAGGTTTCTCCTGCCATATGCGGGATTGAAGCAAGGATTTGGCGGGCACGCAGTGGTGGCCCGAAGCCTGACCCCTGCCCCCTGGCTTCGGGGGTCGTGGGGTGACTATGGGAGTTGCAGGGTGGGGTGGGGAGGGGGTAGGTTCCGCGGCCATGCAACTGGAAGATCATGTTGGAGATGTTTTGGCCAAGGCGCGCAAGGGTTTGGGGTTGGAGGTTGGGGAGTTGGCGCGGTTGGCGGGGAGGAGTGAGGGAGACTACGCGGGGGTGGAAGATAGCGGGGATGTATCCGGGTTGGATTTGGCGCCGTTGGCGCAGCGGTTGGGGTTGGATGGGGGCAAGTTGTCGCGGGTGGCCGGGGGGTGGGTGCCGGCGGTGCCGGATTTGGGGGTATGGCGGGAGCTGCGGGTGGTCACCACTGAGCGGGGGATGTCGGTGAATGCCTATTTGATTTGGGACGAGGTGACGCGCGAGGCGGCCTTGTTTGACACGGGTTGGGATGCGGAGCCGTTGGTTGCGTTGATTGGGGAGAACGATTTGGAGTTGCGCCATATTTTCATTACGCACAGTCATGGGGACCATGTGGCGGCGTTGGCGGAGGTGAGGGCGAAGTATCCGAAGGCGCGGCTGCACAGCAGTTCACCGGACGTGGCGGTGCATGAGCGGAACCGGGCGAACGATTTCATTCATTTGGGTAGTTTACGGATTACGAACCGGGCGACGCCGGGGCATACGGCGGATGGGGTGACGTATGTGGTGGGGACGTGGCCGGAGGATGCGCCGAACGTGGCGATTGTGGGGGATGCGTTGTTTGCGGGGTCGATGGGGGGTGCGGGGGCTCAGCTGGGGCAGGCGCGGGAGTCGGTGGTGGGGCAGATCTTCACCTTGCCGGCTGACACCCTGGTCTGTCCCGGGCATGGTCCGTTGACCACTGTGGGGGAGGAGCGCTCGAACAATCCGTTCTTTGTTTAGGCGGGCTGGCCGGCTCTAGGGATGGGGACGAGGAAGCGGGGGCTGTGGCGTAGGAATTGTGGTTTCCCTGATAGGCGATAAAAAAAAGGCTGGACCGTGGGTGGGGGGGATGGTTTTCTTTCGCCCCTATGAACGGGCTGGATCCTGTAGTTGTGTTGCTTGGCGTAGTCCTGGTGGACTGACGCGGGCCGGCTGTTGGATTCAGCATTGCGTGGCCGCCCGCATCCCGGAAGGGGGGGGCGGAATTTTCATTTTATGAGACACACGATATCGGTGCTGGTGGAGAACAAGTTTGGCGTCCTGACCCGGGTTGCGGGTTTATTCAGTGGGCGCGGGTTCAACATTGACACCCTCAACGTAGCGCCGACGCAGGATCCGAGTGCGTCGAGGATGACGATTGTAACGCGCGGCGATGACGCGACGCTGGATCAGATCGTCAAGCAGCTGAAGAAGCTGGTGAACGCCATTGAGGTGCGAGATTTTCGCGAGGGGGAATATGTGGATCGCGAATTGGTATTGGTGAAGGTGTCGGTAAATTCCAGGTCCCGTCCGGAAGTGATGCAAATCACGGACATATTCCGGGCGAAGATTGTGGATGTGCAGCCGGACTCACTGACCGTGGAGATCACCGGGGACGAGAGCAAGGTGGAGAAGTTTTTGGAACTGATGCACCCCTTTGGGATTGTGGACCTGACCCGGACGGGTCGGGTGGCGATGTCGAGGAAGTGAGCTGGCGCCTGGTGTGAAAACAGTTTGACTGTCGGAGGGCGGTTCCTAGCATCCGCGCCGGTACCGGCATCAAGACGAGAGAGATCAACTAACCCAACAAAGCCCGGTGGTTTAGACTGCCTGGCGAATCAGAGACAAACATGGCAATCATCAACTTCGGTGGAGTAGAGGAAGAGGTCATCACGCGTAAGGAATTTACGATGGCCAAGGCGCGGAAGGTTCTCAAGAACGAGACCATTGCGATTATTGGTTATGGTGTTCAGGGTCCGGCGCAATCGTTGAACCTGCGGGACAACGGTTTCAACGTGATCATTGGGCAGGCGGAGGAGTTCAAGCGGGATTGGGATCGTGCCCGTGGAGACGGTTGGAAGCCGGGCAAGACGTTGTTCGGGATTGAGGAGGCGGTGCAGAAGGCGACCGTCATCCAGATCCTGGTTTCGGACGCGGCGCAGCGGGCGATCTGGCCGTTGATCAAGAAGAACCTGAAGCCGGGTGATGCCGTTTATTTCTCGCATGGTTTTTCCGTGGCGTATGGCAAGCAGACCAAGGTGATTGCGCCGAAGGATGTGGACGTGATCATGGTCGCTCCGAAGGGTTCGGGCACGTCGGTGCGCCGCAACTTCCTGACGGGTGCCGGCATCAACTCGAGCTTTGCCGTGCATCAGGATGCGACTGGCCGCGCCAAGGAGCGTTGTCTTGCTTTGGGTATTGGCATTGGCTCGGGCTATTTGTTCCCGACGACCTTTGAGCACGAAGTGTTCAGCGACTTGACGGGTGAGCGCGGCGTGTTGATGGGTGCGCTGGCTGGCATTATGGATGCGCAGTATGACGTATTGCGTGCGAACGGCCACACCCCGAGCGAAGCTTTCAACGAGACCGTGGAAGAGCTGACCCAGAGTCTGATTCGCCTGGTGGACGAGAAGGGCATGGACTGGATGTATGCCAACTGCTCAGCCACGGCGCAGCGCGGGGCTTTGGACTGGCGTCCGAAGTTCAAGAAGGCCGTGTTGCCGGTCTTCAAGGACCTCTACAATCGCGTGAAAACCGGCAAGGAATGCACGCGTGTGTTGAAGGCCTGTGGTGGCAAGGATTACCAGCAGAAGCTGCAGAAGGAGTTGGACGTGATCGGCAACTCCGAGATGTGGCAGGCTGGCAAGGCGGTGCGTGATCTCCGTCCGAAAGCGCCGGCGAAGGCTTTGGCCAAGGGCACCAAGGGTGTGGCTGGTCGTGGTTCCAACTAAGCGTTCCGGCTTACTGGCCGTGACCGGATAGTTTTGCGAGCAGGACGCGCGGTGGCTGGACAGCCTCGCGCGTCCTGTGTATTTGGAGGGGACGCAACTTGAGGCGGTGGCTGGTGTTTAAGAGCAGCATGAACTATAGTTTGCCCATGCGATTGTCTGTTGGACTGGGCTTTGGAGCGGTGTTGGCATTGGTGCTGGCGTTTTTGCCGGGCCGGCTGAGGGCTGAGGCCGTCACCGTGGACCAGAGCCGTTACCAGCTGATTATCGACCGCAATCCCTTTGCGTTGAAGGATCCGCCCCCACCGCCGGTTGCGCCACCGCCGACGAACCCTCCGCCGGTGGAGGTGAATTTGAAGGTATCGGGTTTTTCTGTGACGCCGGACGGGACGCACGTGCATTTGGTGGTTCCGCCGACGCCGGGCAAGAACACCAATGCGATTTACTGGAGGTTGGCGGCGGGGGAGCGTCAGGGGGATGTGGAGGTGGTGTCAATTGACTATAGCGCGGGTGAGGTGACCGTCGTGAATGCGGGACAGCGGGCGATATTGAATCTGGAGGAGCATTCGCCGGCGGCGGTGGGGCCGGCCGTGGTGGCGGGTGGAGGGGTGGCAGCTGGTGCGCGGGCGGCTGCGGCGGCTCGGCTTATGAACAACCGGGGGCGGTTGCCGACCCCAGGTGCGGCGGCTAATGCTCCGGGCGGGACGGGTTCCAGTTCGGCATCGACTCCGACGACACCGAGCGCATCCCGTGTCGTGGTTCCGCCGGGGGTGAACAAACAGAACATTCAGGGGATGCTGAAACGGAGTGCGCAGCTGCGGGGGGCTACTGTCGGGGGGGGGGCGACGGCTGCGGCCAGGACGGTTCCGGCGCGGCCGGTGAGGACGGTGCCGGTTCAGGGTGACACAGCGGTGGATCCGGCGATGCAGTGGCTGATGCTGAAGGCGCAGGAGGAGCAGGGGCGTTCCGAGGGTTTGATGATGCCGCCGACGCCTCCGATGATTGGCGGTGGGCAGTAATCATGAGGAGGCGCGGATGATTGTGAGGCAAGTTTGGGGGATTCTTCTGGCGTGGCTTTTCTTGGTCGGGGGGGTGTTTGCGCAGTCGCATACCCAGGTTTCGCTGGTTTTTTCTCATGGCGAGGTTCGTCCCGGTGACACTTTGCAGGTGGGGGTTTTCCTGCGGATGGATCCGGGCTGGCACACCTACTGGGTGAATCCGGGGGAAGCGGGTGGTGCGACTGAAGTGGAGTGGGATTTGCCGGATGGGGTGAGTATCGGGGAGCTGCGGTGGCCGGTGCCTGAGGTTTACGAACTGGAGGGGATCTATAACTACGTCTACCACGGTGAGGTGATGTTAGTGGCGGATGTTCGGGTGGAGGCCGGGGTTGGGGCGGGGGTGAAAGAAGTGCGGGCCAAGGTGGAGTGGTTGGAGTGTGCCAAGATTTGTGTCCCGGGTGACACCGCGGTTGTGGGGCAGTTCACGGTTGGGGCAACGGCCAAGGAATCGGGCGATGTGGATCTGTTCCGTCGGCTCGGGTCATTGATCCCCGGTGAGGGTGAGCCGGTGGGGCTGACGTCGCGTTGGGAGTTGGGCGAGCAGGAGGATGAGCGTCGCTTAGTGGTGGAATGGGAGGGTGGAGGGCAGGAGGCGGATGTGCTGGGTATGCCGGGCAAGGGGTATGAGGTGAAGGTGCCTACGGAGCGCGAGATGCAGGGGGGGCGGGTGCGGCTGACGAAGCGGGTATATCTGTGGGATGGGGGCTGGCCGACGGAGATTGGGGCGGTGTTGGTTTTGGGGCGGGCGCCGTTGGAAGCTTATCAGGTGGTGTTGCGTCCGGGGGTTAGCGGAGGAGGGGCGGTTGGGGCTGAGACTGTCGTGGGGGAGTTGGGTTTGGCGGGCGTGAAGGGGAGTGGTGGTGGCTTGCTGTGGATGCTGTTTCTGGGTTTGGTGGGGGGCTTGATCCTGAATGTGATGCCGTGCGTATTGCCGGTGATTGCGCTGAAGGTGTTGGGTTTTGTGCGGCAGGCCCGGGACGATCCCGGAACCGTTCGGAGGCATGGTTTGCTTTACGGAGCTGGTGTGATGACTTCATTCGCCGTGTTGGCGGTGGTGGTGATTGGGGTCCAGCGGGCGGGGCAATTGGCAAGTTGGGGCATGCAGTTTCAATCGCCGGTGTTTCTGCTGGCGATGACCGTTTTGATTCTGTTGGTGGCGCTGAATCTTTTTGGGCTCTTTGAGGTGACCTTGGGGGGGCGTGCCATGGGGTCTGCGGTGGCGATGGCTTCGAAGGAGGGGGCGGCTGGCGCTTTCTTTAACGGCGTGCTGGCGACGACTTTGGCGACGCCGTGCACGGCTCCTTTTTTGGGGACGGCGGTAGGGTATGCCTTTACACAGCCTGCCGGGGTGATTCTGCTTTTCTTTCTGGTGATCGGTGCGGGTTTGGCGTTGCCGTATGTGGTGATTAGTTTTGTTCCGGGGTTGGGGCGTTGGATGCCCAAGCCTGGGGCATGGATGGAGCGCTTCAAAGTGCTGATGGGTTTCCCGATGTTAGGGGCGGCGGTGTGGTTATTGAGTTTGCTGGCGCGGCATTACGGGACGGCCGGGGTGTTGTGGGTGGGCGTTTTCCTGGTGATCGTCTCGATGGGGGCTTGGGTCTGGGGTGAATGGGGGCAGCGGGAGGCTCGGCCGATCGTTGCGGGTGCGATCGTGCTGGGGCTTTTGGTGGCGGGTTACTGGGGCGTGTTGGAGCGTCAGTTAAGTTGGCGGGATGCTGCTTCACGCGGCGGAGGTGAGGAGGCGGTGTTGCAGCACGGTGAGGATGGTATCCCGTGGCGGGCGTGGTCAGCAGCGGCGGTTGAGAAGGCGCGGGGGGATGGGCAGGTGGTGTTGGTGGATTTTACGGCAGACTGGTGTGCCACGTGTCAGGTGAACAAGAAGACGAGCCTGGAGATTGAATCGGTGAGGGAGAAGATACGGGAGGCTGGGGTGGTGCCCTTGCTGGGGGATTATACCTTGAAAGACCGGGCGATCACGGAGGAGTTGCGGCGATTCGGGCGCGCGGGCGTCCCGCTGGTTTTGGTCTACCCAGCTGATCAGGCGGCTGAGCCTTTGGTTTTGCCGGAGCTGCTCACCCCTTCGATTGTGTTGGAATCGCTTGAGCGGGCTTTGCGTTAGGCCGCGTGAATGGTCCCTGGGTGAATGGAGTGTCCGGGTGCGTTGATCGTGTATTCATGGTTAGAGCTTGGGGGCCGCTTTTGTTATGCCTTCTTCCTCACGAAACCCATTGTGCGGCTATGGTCCGTGGGTAGAATAGCCGCCTGATGACTATGAGTGATACGAGCAAGACTCCTTGGGTGGTTTTGGTGATGGGCAGCAAGTCGGATTGGGGCGTGATGCAGCATGCGGCGCGGCAGCTGGACGCCTTGGGGGTGAAATGGGAAGCCCGTGCGCTGTCGGCCCATCGGGCGACGGAAGCTCTCTTCGACTACCTGAAGGATGCGGAATCGCGGGGCGCGGAGGTGATTGTCGCGGCGGCGGGGGGGGCGGCGCATTTGCCTGGGGTCTGTGCGGCCAAGAGCATGTTGCCGGTGTTGGGGGTGCCGATGGAGTCGCCTTCCTTGAAGGGATTGGATTCACTTTTGTCCATCGCTCAGATGCCGGGGGGTGTGCCGGTGGGGACGCTGGCTATTGGCAAGGCGGGGGCTGTGAACGCAGCGCTTTTGGCGGTGGCCATTTTGGGGGTGAAAGCGCCCGAGTTTCGCGAGGCTTATACCCGGTTTCGTCAGGAGCAGACCGAAAAAGTGCTGGGTGACGCGATTCTGACGCTGCCGGATTAAATATCCCCTTGCCTCGAGAAACGGCCTTTGTAGAGTCGGGCAGGCTCTTTTGGAAGCGCCTCTGTTTACGGACGGGGCGCTTTCTCATTTCGGCACCAGACAGACAGGAAACAAAATCGTGAAGATTTTTTCGGGCAATTCGAATCCCGCTTTAGCGGGACGCATATGTGAATCGGTGGGCATTGAATTGGGGCGGGCGACGGTGAGTTCGTTTCCGGACGGCGAGACGCTGGTGAAGATTGAGGAGAACGTTCGGGGGCAGGATGTGTATGTGGTGCAATCTTCGGGGCCGCCGACGAATCACAATTTGATGGAGTTATTCATCATGATGGACGCGTTGCGGCGGGCGAGCGCTTCGCGGATTACGGCGGTTTTGCCGTTTTACGGGTATGCGCGGCAGGATCGCAAGGATCAGCCGCGGGTGCCGATTACGGCCAAGCTGGTGGCCAACCTGCTGGTGGCGGCCGGGGCGAACCGGGTGCTGACGATGGACCTGCATGCCCAGCAGATCCAAGGCTTTTTTGACATTCCGGTGGATCATTTGTATGCGGCGCCGGTGATGTATGACTATTTGAAGCAGAAGCAGTTGAAGGACTTGGTGGTGGTGAGTCCGGATGTGGGTGGGATTAAGATGGCCCACGCGTATTCCCAGACGATGGGGGCGGGTTTGGCGATTGTGGCGAAGCGGAGGAAGAGCGCGACTGAGGTGGAGTCCATGACCGTGATCGGGGAGATTCGCGGTAAAACCATCTTGCTGGTGGACGATTTGACGGAGACGGCGGGTACGATCACGGAGGCGGCGAAGTTGTTGAAGCGCAAGGGGGCGAGGAAAATCTACGCTTGTGTGAGTCATGCGATCCTGAACGACATGGGTATTCAGAGATTGCGAAAATCCAAGATTGACGAACTGATCACGACTGATACTGTCTACCGCCCTCCGATTGAAGGGGTGAAGGTCACCACCTTGTCGGTGGCCGGATTACTGGGTGAGGCTATTCGTAGGATTCACAGCAATTCCTCTGTGAATTCTTTGTTTGAATTGAGTGGGGCTCGGACCAGTTAGGACGGTTTTGGTTTAGAAGACGCAGATTTTAAGTCCATGAAGGCAGTAACACTGAACGCTTTTGAGCGCACGTTGACACGTCGGGCGGGATCCAAGCAACTGAGGGCTGCGGGTCGGGTGCCGGCGGTGATTTATGGTCGGAGCAAGGCCCCGGCGAATCTGGAGCTCAACGAGCGGGAGCTGGAGTCGCTGGTGAAGCATTCGGCGTCCGAGACCATACTGGTGGATCTGGCTGTTCAGGGTGCTGATTCCAAGACGGCCAACGAACTGGCTTTGGTGCAGGCTGTGCAGCACCATCCCTTGAGCGGTCGGGTTTTGCATGTGGATTTCCATCAGGTTGCGGCTGATGAGAAGGTTCAGGTGACTCTTCAGATTGAGAGCGAGGGTTTGGCGGCGGGTATCAAGAACGGTGGCGTGTTGGAGCACGTATTGTTCAAGGTGAAGGTTCGTGCGTTGCCGAAAGATTTGCCTGAGTTGATCACGGTGGACGTGTCCAATCTGGATGTGGGCCAGACGATTCATTTGGGTGAGATTCCGTTGCCTGCCGGAGTTGAGGTGGTGGGTGATCCAAGCATCCCGGTCTTTGCGGTTGCTGCTCCTTTGACTGAGGCTGCTGAGGCGGTGGCTGCCGGGGGTGCGCCGACACAGCCCGAGATGATCAAGGAGAAGAAGGACGAAGGTAAGAAGTAAGGTTTTACGGCGAACGGTGGCGTTGAGCTGCTGTTCATCGGCTTTGGGTCTGCGGGATGGACGCTCCAGCAATGATTGTCGGGCTGGGGAACCCTGGTTCAAAGTATGCGGGGACGAGGCACAACGTGGGGTTTTTCGTTGTGGAACGGTTGGCGGAACGATGGGGGGCTGTCTGGGAAGACAGTGGTCGTTTCCAATCGCGCGTGGCATGTGTTAGGCGGGCGGGTTCAGCGGTCTGGCTCTGTGAGCCGGGAACATACATGAACCTGAGTGGTGAGGCGGTTGGGCCGCTGCAACGGTATTACCGGATACCGCTGGAGAGGGTCCTTGTTGTGGTAGACGATGCGGATTTGCCACTGGGCAGTATCAGGATGCGTGGTCGGGGTGGCAGTGGGGGGCATCACGGGCTGGAGTCGGTGGCTGAGGGGCTCGGGGGAGACGGTTATAGTCGTCAGCGGGTTGGGATTGGTCGGCGGGACGAGCAGAGTCGGGAGTTAGCGGGGTATGTGTTGGGAAGATTTACTTCCGACGAGCGGGAGTTTTTGGATCCGGTTTTGGTTCGTGCGGTTGACCAGATTGAGAGCTGGCTGGCGGATGGCGTTGAGATCGCCATGAACAAGTTTAACGGTATGGTAAGTAACGCGAAGGCGTGATTGACATGAAGAAATACGAAGGTTTGTTCATTCTGAACACGGCGGGCCGTGAGGAGGGTGTCAAGGAAGCCATTGACGCAATCACGGCGGAGATCCAGGCCGCGGGCGGCAAGGTGGAGACGACGCAGAAGATGGACAAGCGTCCGTTTTCGCGCACGCCGAACAAGCGTGTGACCTCGGGTTTCTATCTGAACGTGATTTTTGAGGCGCCGGCTGAGTCGTTGGCGGGGCTGCGGGCTAAGTTTGCTGCGGCGCAGGACATCTATCGTGTGATTTTCACGGTGGCGTCTGCTGCGGCTACGGCTGCTCCTGAGGCGGCCTGAGCCACGGAGGCAGTTTAAGGTCATGGCATCCTTCAACAAGGTCATCCTGGTTGGAAACCTCACACGGGATCCTGAGGTTCGCTATACACCCAAGGGTACGGCGATAGCGAAGCTTGGTTTGGCTATCAACCGGAATTACCGGACGGAATCGGGTGAGCAGCGTGAGGAGACCACGTTCGTGGATGTTGATGCATTTGGGCGTCAGGCCGAGACAATTGGGCAGTATTTGCGCAAGGGTCGTCCGATCATGGTCGAGGGGCGTCTGAAGCTGGACAGCTGGGAGGACAAGCAGACCGGGCAGAAGCGCAGCCGTTTGGGTGTGATTCTGGAGAACTTCCAATTCCTGGATTCTGGTGGTGCGGGAGGACGTGGTGCTGAGGGCGGGGCGCCTGACCAGGCTGGTCGAGTGACTCGAGGTGGACGTTCTGGTGGTACGGCTGCCTCTGAAGGCGGTGGTTACGGTGACGTTTCTTCTAGCGGCTCTGATGGCATGGATGCGGATCCGCATGGAGACGACGAGGTTCCGTTTTAAGGTATTTTTGGTCGAACAAACAGGAGTTGATTGATTTATGGCTAAGGTAGACGTGATTCTCACGCACAACATTGTTGGTCTTGGTGCCGAGTCGGACCATGTGACCGTGGCGGCTGGTTATGCCCGCAATTATTTGATTCCGCAGGGTTTGGCAATTCCCCAAACGGCGGCTAACAAGCGTCGACTGGAGGCGTTGCGTCAGCGGCGTGCGGAGCGTGAAGCGCATGAGTTGAACTCGATGACTGAGTTGGCCAAGAGTCTTTCGAAGCTGGTGTTGATTTTGAAGGTCAAGACCGGTGATGACGGCAAGATGTTCGGATCGGTGACTGCGGGTACGGTTGCGGACGAGCTGCACACGCAGTTTGAGGTGACTTTGGATCGCAGGAAGATCCACATGGAGAAGCCTCTGCGGCACTTGGGTGACCACGATGTGGAGCTTCGTTTGCATCATGATGTTTCGGGCACATTGAAGGTTCGGATTGAGAGTTCGACTCCTTTGCCTGAGCCCAGTGCTGAGGCCAAGGTGCAGGAGGCGGACGATCGTGGCCGTCGTCGCGGGCCGCGTTCTCGCGGCTAATTGCGGTAGGATTTCATGACTGCGCCGGAGGTGATCTCCGGCGCAGTTTTTTTTGCCGTGGTTGTTGGTGATGTGTGGATATCTAGATCACACGTTGCATTGACCGTGGCGGTAAATTTCGTCTTCTTGTTGCATGCGTTCTGACGAATCACCTGGGGAAGGTTCAGCTGGGGGGCGTACTGATCTGAAGCGGGGTCGTCGGCAGAAGGCCCAGCTGGCGGACATCGCCAAGGTGGACCGTTTACCTCCGCACTCGATTGAGGCTGAGCAGGGGGTATTGGGGTGTGTGTTTTTGTCGCCGATGGACGGGCTCGGGATCTGCATTGAGCGGTTCAAGGCGGGGCCCAATGTTTTCTACGATTTGCGGCACCGGACGTTGTACGAGGTGGTGATTCAGATGTATGACGCGCGGGAGCAGATTGATCTGCTCACCGTTCAGCAGCGCTTGAAGGACAAGGGTTTATTGGAGGGTGCGGGGGGCTTGGCGTATTTGGCGTCGTTGCCTGACGCGGTGCCGTCTGCTGCGAACCTGAGTTACTATGCGGACATTGTGCGGGAGAAGTATCTGTTACGGCGGATGATCTCGACTTGCACCGAGGCGGTCGCACGGATTTACGAGCAGCAGGATGAGGTGGATTCACTGCTGGACGAGGTGGAGCGGGACGTCCTGCAGTTGAGCGAGGAGCGGGTTGAGTCGAACGTCAAGTCGATCAAGGACCTGGTTAAGAGTGCGATTACGACCATTGAGGAGTTTCATCAGCGGCAGGGGGTATTGACTGGGGTTTCGACGGGTTTTGCGGATTTGGACAAGATGACGACTGGGCTGCATGGGGGTGAGATGATTGTGGTGGCGGCGCGGCCCAGCGTGGGGAAGACGTCATTGGCCATGAACATTGCCGAGCATGTGGCGATTGATCTGGGTTTGCCGGTGGGTGTGTTTAGCTTGGAAATGACCTCGGAGTCGTTGGTTTTGCGTATGTTGTGTTCCAGGTCGCACGTGAACCTGCGCAGCATTCGCGAGGGTTTTTTGGCGGAGCGGGATTTTCCGAGGCTGACAGGGACGGCGGGGAGGCTGGCATCGGCCCCGCTGTTTATTGAGGACAGTTCGAACATTTCGATTTTGCAGCTACGGGCGAAGGCGCGTCGGATGCACATGCAGTATAAGATCCGGCTGATTGTGATCGACTACCTGCAGTTACTGCATTCGACGGCGAAGCGAGCGGACAACCGGCAGCAGGAGATTGCGGATATTTCGAGTGGGATCAAGGGGTTGGCGAAGGAGTTGAATGTGCCGGTGATTGTCTTGAGTCAGTTGAACCGTGAGGTGGAGAAGGACAAGAACCGGCGGCCGAAGCTTTCGGACTTGCGCGAGTCTGGTTCGATCGAGCAGGATGCCGATCTTGTGGCGCTTCTGTACCGGGCAGCAGCCGATGACGAAGAGGGAGGCATCATGAGTGAACAGGATGCTATTCCGGTGAATTTGTATATAGCCAAGCAACGCAATGGTCCCGTGGGGGAGATTTCGCTGATGTTTTTCAAGGGATTCACGCGGTTTGAGAGTGCGGCGAAGGTGCGGGCTGAGGATGTTCCGGCGGGTGAGTGAAGCATGAAGCGATTTTCTCGTCTAAGCTTGCCGGGGTGTGTCCTGGCCGGGTCTCTGCTCGTGCATGGTCAGGGAGTGTCACCGGGCTTGCCGGTGAAGAAGATTGAGATCCGGCATGTGGGCCCGCCGGCGGTGAGTGATGATTTGATCCGGGCGAACATCCGGATGAAGGAGGGGGATACGTTTACGGCTTTGGGGACGCAGGGGGATGTGCGGAACCTGAAGTCTACCGGTTACTTTTACAACGTCCGGGTGGCGACTGAGCCTGAGGATGGAGGGGTGAAGGTGGTGTATCAGGTGACGGGGAAGCCGGTCTTGACGGAGATTCTGTTTGAGGGGAACGAGAAATATAGCGACAAGAAGCTTAAGAAGAAAGTTACGGCGAAGATTGGGGAGCCTTTGGACGAGTATCGGCTGCATGAGTCTGCCCTGGAGATTCAGAAGCTGTATCAGAAGGGTGGGCGTCAGCGGACGACTGTGGAGCCGAAGGTGGTGATCAACGAGAGTTTGGGGCGGGGCACGGCGACGTTTGTGATTGAGGAGTCGCCGAAGGTTCGCGTGACGGACGTGGTGTTTGAGAATGCGACGGCATTCAAGCAGAGCAAGCTGCGTCGGACGATCAAGACGCGTCGGTGGTGGATGTTCTCGTGGTTGACGGGGAGTGGGAAGCTGAAGGACGAGCAGTTTGAGGAGGACAAGCTCAAGCTGTTGGAGTTCTATCAGGACGAGGGGTATATCGATTTTGAGATTCGGGACATTCGGTTTGATGAGCCGGAGACGAACCGGATGGTGATCCACTTTGATGTGTTTGAGGGGCAGCAGTATCGGGTAGGCAAGGTGGAGTTTAAGGGCAACGAGGTTTTTTCTGAGGAGGCGATTCGGCGGGGGTTGGTGGTATTGGGGCAGCATGTTCGGCCGACGATGCTGGAGGGGGCGGTCTTTACGCCCAAGGGTTTGGACAAGGACCGGGAAGCGATTGAGGATTTTTACGGGGCGCGTGGCTACATTGGCCGTGGGGATGCGGACCGGATACGGGTTCAGGTGACTCGGGTTCCGAACGTGGAGACGGGCACAATGGATCTGGTTTACCAGATTGAGGAGGGTGAGCCATCGCGCATTGAGCGGATTGACATCAAGGGGAACACGAGGACGAAGGACAAGGTATTGCGTCGGGAGCTGGCGGTGACGCCGGGTGAGACGTTCAACATGGTGCGGGTGAAGATCAGCAAGCGCCGGTTGGAGGGATTGGGCTTTCTGAACACGGTGGAGACGGACGTGGATCCTACGGAGGATGTGCCGAACGCGCGGAATCTGGTGGTGAGTGTGGATGAGGGGCAATCCGGGAGTTTTTACATGGGTGCGGGTTTCAGCACCGTGGAGAACATTTTTGGTTATGTGGGGTTGACGCAGGGGAACTTTGATTTGTCGAACCCGCCTTCATTTGTGGGTGGCGGTCAGAAGCTGAGGATTCAGCTGACGCTGGGTACGAGGCAGCAGAACATTGAGATGAAGTTTGTGGAGCCCTGGTTTTTGGGGCGCCGCCTGATCTTTGAGTTGGATGCGTTCCATCGGAACCTGCAGTACCTGAGCGATGTGTATGACCAGCGGGAGACGGGTGCCCGGGTAGGTTTGATTAAGGAGATTTTTCCGGGGGTGCGGGCGGGGGTGAATTACACCATTGAGAACATTGGCATTAATTTCGACCAATCGAGTACGGGGATTGGCTGGTT
Organism: Verrucomicrobiota bacterium; assembly: GCA_046047235.1. Classification (GTDB taxonomy): domain Bacteria; phylum Verrucomicrobiota; class Verrucomicrobiia; order Limisphaerales; family JAHDYP01; genus JBMTVN01. The sequence goes on from JBJOII010000112.1 coordinate 14,324, forward strand.
TCGAAGCCGGGTGTGTCGCTGATTTATGATCGGCGGGGGCCGGGCTTTTTGCCGGATCGCGGGCACAAGGAGGAACTGAATTTTTCCGTGGGTGGCGGGCCATTTGGAGGGGATACGGATTTTGTGAAGTGGGAGTTTCAGAGCGGTTGGTATTTCCGGGGTTTGGCTGAGGGGCATGTTCTGGAGCTGGGCGGCCGCACGGGGGTGGTGGAGCCGTTTGCGAACTCGGACCGCACGCACATTTGGGACCGGTTTTACCTGGGTGGTGCTTACACTTTGCGCGGTTACAGTTTCCGTGACATCAGCCCGGTGGATTCCCTGGGTGAGCCGATTGGTGGCAACACGATGTGGATGGCGACGGCGGAGTATAGCATTCCCGTGATTGAGCGGGTTCGATTTGCGGCGTTTTACGATGCGGGCGTCGTGAATGCGGACGCCTACGACTGGAACACGCGGGATTTTGCGGATGACTGGGGAATTGGTTTACGGATCAACATTCCGCAGATGGGTCCGTTGCGATTGGATTACGCGTTTCCGATTACGCATCCCGAGCGGACGGGGAGTTCGGGGCGGTTCCAATTTAGCGTGGGGTATGAGCGGCCGTTGTGATTTGAACTTAAGAAAGACAGGAGCAGAGCGATGCGAGACATGAAGGTTTGGAGTGGTTTGAGGCGGATGATTGCGGTCGCGGCGATGTTGGGTGTGCTGGTGCCGGTGGGTTTACAGGCTCAAGCGAAGATAGGTGTGGTGGATATGAGCAAGGTTTTCGACGGGTATTATCGTCGGGAGCAGGCCGACACGCAGTTGAAGGATCGGGCGGCGGATTTTGAGAAGGCGCGGCAGGGGATGGTGACGGATTTTGAGACGGCCAAGACGGAGTTTGAGCGGTTGCGGGAGTCGGCCAGTGATCTATCGTTATCGGCTGAGGAGCGTGAGAACCGGAAGGCTGCGGCGGAGAAGAAGTTGTTGGACATTCGGCAGATTGAGCAGGATGTGGCGCAGTTTGACCGGACTTCGCGTTCGACCTTGACGGAGCAGCGTCGCCGGATGATGGAGCGGATTGTGGAGGAGATCAAAGAGGTCGTGTCGGAGAAGGGGAAGGCGGGGGCTTACGACCTGGTTTTGGATGTGAAGGCGGTGAGCATGGCGGAGGTGCCGATCGTGCTTTATCACAATGGGTCCAACGACCTGACGCGCGAGGTATTGGCGGAGTTGAATTCGCGTCGTCCGGTGGATTTGCCCGGGGCCGCTGCGCCTGCTGGAACTTCCAACTAGGTTCTTTTCGTTTGCAATCGGTTGGTTCACGGCCCATGGATGGGGGGCATGGGACGTCGTGTCTTGATCCTTAGCGTCAACCGCTACGACTTTCCTTATCCGGTTTATCCGCTTGGTGCGGCTCAGGTGGCGGCCAGTTTGCGTCGGGGAGGGCATGAGGTCCGGTTGGTGGATTACAACCTTGGGGTGCCGGATTTGGGGGAGGTCATGGGTGCTTTTGAGCCTCACCTGATTGGGATTTCGTTGCGGAACATTGATGATGCGCTGATCCAGGTGCGGGAGGTTTTTTTTGAGGAGTTGGAGGCATTGTGCAGTGAGCTGCGCGGGTTGAGTTCAGCTCCGGTGGTTTTGGGGGGGAGTGGGTTTTCGATTTATCCGGAGATTTTGCTGGAGCGTTCGGGGGCGGATTTTGGGGTTCAAGGGGAGGGGGAGATTCCTCTTTTGGAGCTATTGGATTGTTTGGAGCGGGGCCGTGAGGTTCGGGGGATATCGGGGTTGGTTTGGAGGGAGGGTGGGCGGATTTGGGTGGGGGAGAGGCATCGGCTGACGGCTCCCGAGGCGATTCAACTTTCCCTGGATCCGGAGGGGTTGGATCGCTTCTATCTGGAGCGGAGTTCCATGTTGAACCTGCAGACGCAGCGGGGTTGTGCGTTGAAGTGCTGTTATTGCACCTATCCGATTTTGGAGGGGCGGAAATATCGTCGGAGGCCGGGGGAGGCGGTGGCGGAGGAGTTGGCGGCGATGGCGGCGCGGGGGGTGAAGTATGTTTTCATTGTAGACTCGGTTTTCAACACATCGGCGCGGCATGTGGAGGACGTGTGTGAGGCGATATTGCGTCGGGGGCTCAAGATGCAGTGGTGTTGTTTTTTGAGGCCGAAGGGATTGACGCGGGAGTTGGTGCAATTGATGGCGCGGGCGGGGTTGCGGCATGTGGAATTTGGTTCTGACAGCCTTTGCGATGAGGTCTTGGCGGAGTATGGGAAGCAGTTGACCTTTGGGGATGTATTACAGTCGAGCGAGTTGGTGCATGAGGCGGGGTTGGATTACGCGCATTTTCTGATTTGCGGCGGGCCGGGGGAGACGATGGAAACACTGGACCGGACGCTGGAGCATTCCAAGTTGCTGCCGCAGGCGACCTTTATGGCGCGGGTAGGGATGCGGGTTTATCCGGGGACACCCTTGGAGGAGCGTTATCGGCGGGAGCGGAATGGAGGCGGGGGTGATTTGCTGCAGCCGGTTTATTATCTGGCGGAGGGATTGGAGGAGGGGGTGATGTTTGACCGGCTGCATCGGGCCATTGCGGACATGCCGAACTGGATTGTGGATGATCCTCCGGCGGATTATTTCCGCATGGCGGAGCGGTTACGTTCGCGCGGGGTGGTGGGGCCGTTGTGGGTTTATCTGGCGATGTTGCAGCGATTGGGGCGGGGCTTGCCTGGGGCGGGTAAAGCGGCTGGGGCCGAGGTTTCGGTTTAATTGCCGGGCCTGCGGATTATCGCTGGTGTGATGATTTATGCAGTCGAATCGAGCTGGTTCCAACTGGGCTGGTTGCTCTGGTATGTTTGGGCTTCTGGCGTGTATGTTCCTGACTTTTGGTCTGAGGAGTGTGGCAGCTGACGGGGAGGAATTGGCGGGGGAGGTGATGCGCAACGAGACTCTCACCGCGGTGGTGAAGCGTGCGGATGACTTGCTGGCGAGCGGTTTGACGGCAGGGAGCGGGTATGGGGAGGTGTGGATTCGTGATTTGAACACCTTTATCGAGCCTGCGTTGGGGGTGGTGGATTCGAAGGTGTTGAGGGAGGCGTTGCTGCGCTTCTTTGCGTTTCAGGGGGTGGAGGGGGACATTGTGGATGGGTATATACCCCGGGAGAAGGCGAACGTGGGGTACAAGTATCGGGAGTCGGATTTGGCGTCCGGCTATCTGGCGCACAAGAATACCGTAGAGACTGATCAGGAGGCTTCCCTGATTCAGGCTGTTCGCAAGTATGTGGGGGTGACGGGGGATGCGGCCTTCTTACAGGAACGAGTTGAGGGGAAGCGGGTGGTGGATCGCTTGGAGTGGGCCTTGGACTATGTGCACCGCCATCGGTTTGATGCGGATCACGGGTTAGTCTGGGGTGCGACCACCGTCGATTGGGGTGATGTGCAACCGGAGCATGAATGGGGTGTGGAGCTGGATGACAGTTCGCATCGGGCCCTGGATATTTATGACAACGCGATGTTTCTGATCGCGATCCGTGATTACATTTCGATGGTGCCGGGGGGATCGGTGGAGGCGGGCAAGTGGCGTCGGGTTGCGGAGGCGGTTCATGCGAGCGTGAGGAAGCATCTATGGGATGGGGAGCGGCAGAAGTTCCGTCCGCACATCTATCTGGAAGGTTCACCTTTTCCGGCGGGTTTTGTGGAGGACGAGGTGCATTATCATGGGGGGACGGCGGTAGCGATTGAGGCGGGTTTATTGAGTGATGCGGAGGTGCGGGTTGTTTTGGGCCAGATGCGGGAGAACGTGGGCAAGGCTGGTGCCAGTTCCATTGGGTTGACGGTGTATCCGGTGTATCCGGCGGGTACGTTCAAGAACCGTGGCATGGGGCCGTATTCGTATCAGAACGGGGGGGACTGGTGTTGGTTTGGCGGCCGGATGATTCAGCAGTTGATCCGGCTGGGGATGGTGGAGGATGCGTATCGGGAGTTGTTGCCGATGGTGGAGCGGGTGGAGCGTCACGGAGGCTTTTACGAGTGGTGGACGCCGGACAACCAGCCTCGGGGATCGGGGCAGTTTCGGGGGTCAGCGGGAGTTCTGAGTGTGGCGGTGAGGCAATTGAGGGACTGGGCGGCGGGAGTTGTGGCGGGTGCAAAGGCGGAATGACGGGAATTTTTCTGGAGAAAGTTGTAACTGCGGGTGGTGGTGACGGGTGGTATGGGTATAGAGATACCCATTGTTGCTCCCCGGGTGTGGGAGCTTTTATTTGGGCCCTAGGAACTGCGGAGAAGAGAGGAACACACCAGTGAAAAGGAGATGGAGTCTGGTTTTGCTCGCCACGATTGGTTTGGCGGGTTGGTTGTATGCCGGGGAGCAGCCGAGGATTACGGGGGGGCAGTTGTCTTTGGGGGGCGTGGCGGACGGTGATCCTGAGGTGGTATTACCAGCGAGTGGAGCCCTCGTTCACCTTCAGTTGCAGGATATGTTGGGGGCCCTGGAAGGGGTGGAGGAGGTAATTGTGGCGGGTTTGCCGGAGCGGTTGTTGCCGCCGGAGGTGGGTGAGGTTTTGGGCCAGGAGCATCCTTTGTTGACCATATTGGGCATGGAGACCGTACAGGAGCCGTTGAGTCCGGAAGTGATTCGTGGTGAGGTGGGGCTGGACGCACGTGGAGGTGTGGGGTTGACCCTGTATTTGGGAGATCCCCGGCGGATGTTTATCCTGAGCCTGCCTGCGCCGGAGCGGTCCCGTGAGGCGTTGGCGGGTTGGATGAACCGGTTGCTTCAGCCGACGGAAGCGGAGGAGACCACGGTGGGGGATATTCCTGCGCTGAGGATTGTGTGTCCAAATTTGAAGGGTGTGGGCGAGTTGTATGTGGTGGCATCGGGCGACCATGTTTTTGTGTGTGGTGATCGTTCCCTGGTGGTTTCGCTGAAGGACACACCGGAGGCGCAGCGATTTGGGCAGGACAGCTTTTTGAAGCGGGCGATGGCGGACGTGGGGGGGAGGCAATTGCGGTTGGTGTTGAATCCGGCCTCGGTGAAGCCGTTTGCGATGCAGTTACAGGCGATGCGGGGTTTGGCGGGTTTTGTGATTGGGCAGCAGCGTCAGCAGGTTTTGGCGGGGCTCCCTGAGGAGGCGCGGGAACAGCTGGAGATCCAGGTGTGTTCGCAGTTGGGGGTCGAGAGTGTGGAGCAGTTTGCGGAGTATGTGGAGTGCATGCTGCTGGCGACTCTGGAGCAGGGCATCGATTTTGTGACGCGGGAGGCGGTTTCCTTCGAGGGGTTAAGCATTGGGGTTGGATTGAAGGGGGAATATCGGGAGCTGGAGCTGAGAGTGTATTCACAGAAGTATCAGGGCGGGAGTGTGGTGGCCCCGATCCCGATGGACGAGCTCCGTGCGGCCCTGCGTTGGCTGGGGCCGGAGGTGCGTTGCTTTAGTGCTAGGGGTCGGCAACCGGAGGCGGCGGGTTCGCCCGTGTTGTCCAACTGGGTTCAGCGTGTGCGGCAGAAGTGTGAGCAACGGGGCTTGCAGCCGGTGGTTTTGGCGCGGTTGGAGGAGTTGCTCAAATCGCAGGCGACCGTGCCGACCGTGGAGAGTGAGGTGCCGTGGAGTCTGAGTTTGATGGCTCCACTGAGTCCCTTACCTTCGTTTGACGGGGTGAACTGGCTTCAGGAATGGGCGGTGGATTTGGAGTTGCCAGTGTGGCGTGAGGTTCGGGTTGTGCCGGGAGAGGATGAGGGTTTTCTCGCGGATTTGTATCGGCGTGAGGCCGAGGTGCAGAACCGGAACCGGGAGTTGGAGTTTGAGTTTGCCAACTCGATCCAGAAGCAGCGTCCGTGGATCTTGAAGGAGAACCGGCTGGTGGAGCTTGGGGAGGACGCGGGCGTTTCCGGGTGGAGTCGGGAGTCGGTCTGGACGACGCGGAGCGGCTTGTTTGGTGTGGACCAGCATGAGTTCATCAACCGGAGAATGGTGTGGGCCAAGAAGGTGGGGCCGTATCTGGTTTATCACCGTGGGGTGGGGAGTTCTGGGTGGTTGCGTGATCTGGGTGCGGGGGGAGCGGGGGCGACGAGTCCGGCGGTGGACCGGTTGCTGGACAGGGTTCCGGAGGGTGCGTATTCGGTGGGGGTGCACCGGGTATTGGCAGGCCTGCCGGACATGGTGGACTGGCTGGGTTCACTGGAGGTCTGGGGTCATGAGAGGGTAGAGGCTTATTTGAATGAGGCGCAGGCCATCGTGGACGGGAGTGCGGACCTGGAGGAGGCGAAGCGGAAGCTGCGTCGGTTACGGATGCCGTTGATGGTAGGGAGTGTGGCGATCAGGGCTGAGGACCATCGGGTTTATGCTTTGTTGCCGACGGGGGATATGGCGATGCCGTTACCGAGGCCGAGGCTGGTGCCGCTATTGAAGGAGTTGTTGGAGGATTATGCGGAGCACGCCGAGTCGCTGGGTGGTTGTCTGGTGACATCGCGGCAGGTGGACGGGAGTTGGGAGTGGTCGATGAGCCAGCGCTGGGATGCGGTGACGACCCTTACGCGGAGTTTTGGAAATGCCCTGGCGCGAGAGTATTTATCTTCTGAGGAGGGGCAACGGGAACTGGGCAAGCGGTTGGGCCATTCGCGGGACGGGGATCGGGCGGTGTTTGACGAGGTTGTGGCGAGGAATCCGCAGTGGAATTTTATACCGCAGCCGCGACCGAAGACCGACGCGAGTCCCGGGAGAGCGATTCCGGAGCGAGACCCTGCGGCGGGTGAGGGGCTGCTGGATTTGAGCGGGCATTACAACGGGGCGTTGGACGAGACCTGGCAGGCCGGGGGGTTAGCCAACAACCATTTGGGGCATTTGCCTCGCGGGGTGCAGGTATTTGGTGGGGTTTCCTTTGATGTGCGCGGGGTGGTTCAGCTCTCGGGTATGCAGGCTGAGCAGCAG
>JBJOII010000113.1:0-14277 GCA_046047235.1 Verrucomicrobiota bacterium
CCTCCGCGCTTCCCGCTTTGCCCTCTGCGCTATGCCCTCAGCGCTTCGCTCAGCAGACAGAAGAGAGGAGAGTGGAGAGAGGACACGCCGTCGATCTCACTTCGTCAGCCGGACGCCGAAATCTGCGCTCTGCGCTACCGCGCCCTCGAAATCGAAATCGGGATCGCTATCGGTATCGAGAACCGAATTTCGCGGCAGACGCTAGCCAGTGTGCGGCCAAACTCCTCCCTCCCTGCAACCACATGAATAAACCCATCCCTACACCCAGCCCGGCCATTCATGTGAGGCTGTGTTCATGCGGTTATCCTTCGGGACCACATTCATGCTCCCCCTCCACCACCCCCAGCCCTTCCGCCTTCGCCAAGGCTATGGCGGACAGGCAGCCCTCAGCCCTCAGCCCTCCGCGCTTCCCGCTTTGCCCTCTGCGCTATGCGCTATGCGCTCAGCGCTCCAACACCAGACTCGACCCCTCAAAATCATCCCCCACCGGCTCAACCCGACCACCCAAATGCGCACCCAAAAACTCATCCGTCACCGCGTTAAACGATAACCGGTTCTCCGGCCGCGCAAACCCGTGCCCCTCATCCGGATACAACACATAGGTCACCGGAATCGACTTCGCCCGCATCGCTTCCACAATCTGATCCGCCTCACTCTGCTTCACCCGCGGATCATTCGCCCCCTGACCAATCAACAACGGCTTGCTGATCCGCTCCACAAAGGTAATCGGCGACCGCGAAGCCAAAAACTCCCGGCCCTCCTCCGTCCGATGATCCCCCACCCTCGTCGTGAACACCTTCATCATCGGCGCCCAATACGGCGGAATGGTCTCCAACAAAGTCTGAATGTTCGACGGCCCAACAATGTCCACCCCGCAGGCAAACACATCCGGAGTGAAGGTCAACCCCACCAACGTCGCATACCCGCCATAACTCCCGCCCATGATCGCAATCCTGTCCCGCGCAGCCACACCCTCCCTCACCGCCCACTCCACGCTGTCCAGCAAATCGTCATGCATCTTCCCCGCCCACTCCAAATTGCCCGCGTTAATGAATGACTTACCGAATCCCGTCGACCCACGGTAGTTCACACTCAACACCGCATAACCCCGGTTCGCCAACCATTGATGGTACGAATGATAACCCCACGAATCCCGCGCCCACGGGCCCCCATGCACAAATAACACCATCGGTAACGGCGCAGCCGGACGCCCATCGCCATCCTCATCCATCCACCGCGGCAAACTCAAATAACTCACCAAATCCAAACCATCGCGCGCCGGTATCACCACCGGATGCATCCGGGCCAGCTTCGCCGATTCCAACGCCTCCCGGTTCGTGAACAAAAACCGCGCCTCCTTCTGGTCCCGATCATACAGGTAATACCGCACCGGCCCGTTATCCATCACATACAACACCGCCCATACCCGGTCATCCAGTGAACGACTCACCACCTCCATGTCCCCATCCGCTACCCCCTCCAAATACGCCAAATCCCCCTTCACGGAATCATCCAAAATCGTCCACTCCACCCGTAAATAATCCGCAGATGCCGCCTCAATCGTCTTCTCCGTCGGATGCACCATCAACCCGCTCAAATCCGCCTTCGCATGCGCAAACAAAACCCGCCGCTCCCCCGTCCCCAATTCCGTCGCCGTCAACGCCGCCGTGTCCCGACCTCGACTGTCCAGCATGTAAAGGGTCGTCCCCGCCTTGTCGAAACCGATCGGCGATGTCGTCAACATGTCCTCCATCGGAATCCGGTCAAACGAATCCCAACCACCCGTCCCATCCGGCACCAGCATCTCCGATCCCCCATCCTCAGTCATCGCCATCGCAAACCGCACCCGATAATCATCATCCGTCTGAAACCCGATAAACTGGTCGTTCTGCTGCACCATCACCATCTCACCCGTCAAAATGTTCAGCCGATGCAAATCATGGAACTGCGGATTGCGATGGTTCAACCCAACCAGAATCTCATCCCGAAACTTGTGACTCACCTGCTGCACCTGCACCTGCGGACGTAACTGCTTCCCGTCCGGCCCCTTCAAGGGCTCGCCATCCGGCCCCGGGATCGACTCAAACGGAGTCAGATTCCGATCCTCCGCCGAGGCCACATTCACCACATGCAACTGCCAGTTCTCGTCCCCACCCAAATCCTGCAGATAAATAATGTGCTCACTCGTATACGCCCAAAAATACGTCCGAATCCCCCGTAACTTGTCCGCCGTCACCGGCCGCGCACTACCCGGATCCTCCACCGAACCCACCCATACATTCATCACCCCATCCCGCGGCGCCAAATACGCCACCTGCTTCCCGTCCGGACTCACCGTCAAGGACGACTTGTCCGGATTCCCGAACAATAACTGCCGGCTAATCAACGGATCCGGTGCAACAGAACGCGATGTCGCACAACCCCCAACAAACACAGACGTAGCCAAAATCATCGGTAAAACAATTCTCATGGGTCCCTTCCTCCAGCCACCATAAATCCCCACCATCGGCAGCCAGGATAATGCCCGCAAACTATCCCCCCATACCCCAACAAGTCAACCCACCCCCAGTGTTCCATAGCTTCCGTGTCTCGGAGTTCTCCTCCTTCATCCCTGCACCCCCCAGGCAGGACTGCGGCGAACAAGCAGCCCCCAGCACCCCTCTCCCTGCGAAATCGCTATCGAAATCGGTATCGGTATCGAAACGCGCCCGGCGCGAGCAACCACAAGAGCGTAGAGAAAAGACTGTCCGCGCGCAGCGTCTCCCCCCCAGCTCCCAGCTCCCGTGCCCCGCACGCGGCACCACCCTCAGCCCTCAGCCCTCAGCCCTCAGCCCTCTGCGCTTCCCGCTTCCCGCTTCCCGCCCTACACTCCCCACACCATCCGCACCATGGCAACCGGGGACACAAATCACCATCACCACTCGACCCATCCGCCGAGCCCAACCCCACCCAACACGCTCCTCCTCGACCTCGAAGTCCACCCCCACGGCAAAGTCCTCAAACTCGGCGCAATCCTCAACGACCGCTCCTTCTCCTCCGCCGGCCAACTCGCCTCCACCGACCTCCTCACCGCCCTCGCCAACCTCATCCCCAACGCCTCCGCCGTCCTCGGCCATAACCTCGCCGACCATGACCTCCCCACCATCCGGCAAGCCCACCCCAACCACCCCGTCCTCAAACTCCCCATCATCGATACGCTCATCCTCTCCCCCATCGCCTTCCCCGAAAATCCCTACCACCGCCTCGTCAAGGACTACAAACTGCTCAGCGAAAGCGTCAATGACCCCCTTGCCGATGCCGCCCTCGCCGGCAAACTCTTCGAAGACGAACTCCGCTCCCTCTCCGGCCTCGCCCAAACCGAACCCGACCTCCTCACCCTGCTGCACTTCCTCCTCGCTACCCCGGAAAACCCCACGGATACCCTCGCCCAAGGAATGCACCTCGTGTTCACCCACCTCGGCAGCCAAATCCCCCAACCCCAACACGCCCTCCACCTCGCCAACCAACTCGCCCCACGCTGGGCCTGCGCCAGCTTCACCCTCCAACCCCAACACACCCAAACCCGCTCCCAACGCCACGCCCTCGCCTACGCCCTCACCTGGCTCCGCGTCGCCGGCTCCAACTCCGTCCTCCCACCCTGGATCCGCCTCCGCCACCCCACCACCGTCCAAATCCTCAAACACCTCCGCGAAATCCCCTGCCAACTCCCCTCCTGCTCCTATTGCCAACAAACCCATAACCCCCACCAACAACTCAAAACTTTCTTCGGCTTCAATCACTTCCGCCCCACCCCCTCCACCCCCACCGGAGCCAGCCTCCAACAGGAAATCGTCGAAGCCGGCATGCGCGAAGAATCCCTCCTCGCTATCCTCCCCACCGGCGGCGGCAAATCCCTCTGCTACCAACTCCCCGCACTCACCCGCAACTACCGACGCGGAACCCTCACCATCGTCATCTCCCCACTCCAAGCCCTCATGAAAGACCAGGTCGACGGCCTCGTCCGCCGCACCGGAACCCCCTTCGCCGCCGCCCTCTACGGACTCCTCACCACCCCCGAACGCGCCGATGTCCTCCGCCGCGTCCGCACCGGCGATATCGCCATCCTCTATATCTCCCCGGAACAACTCCGCAACCGCTCCCTCAAGGATGCCATCGCCCAACGCGAAATCGGTTGCTGGGTCTTCGACGAAGCCCACTGCCTCTCCAAATGGGGACACGACTTCCGCACCGATTACCTCTACGCCGGACGCTTCATCCGCGAATTCGCCCAGTCCCAAAATACCCCTATACCCCCCATCGCCTGCTTCACCGCCACCGCTAAACGCGACGTCCGCGACGAAATTATCGCCTACTTCAAAACCGAAACCGCACGCGACCTCCAACTCTTCGAAGGTGGCGTCGAACGCACTAACCTCCGCTTCGAAGTCCAGGCCATCTCGGGCCCGGGAAAAATGGAACGCACCCACCTCCTCCTCTCCGAACGCCTCACCCCCAACCAGCCCGGCTGCGCCATCGTCTTCCGCTCCACCCGCAAAGATACAGAACTCACCGCCGATTACCTCCGCTCCAAAGGCTGGATCACCGCCCACTTCCACGCCGGCCTCACACCCCCCAAAAAAAAGGAAACCCAGGACAGCTTCCTCAACGGCCATACCCAAGTCATCTGTGCCACCAATGCCTTCGGTATGGGAATCGATAAAGACGACGTCCGCCTCGTCATCCATGCCGATACCCCGGGCTCCCTCGAAAATTATCTCCAGGAAGCCGGACGCGCCGGACGCGACGGCCAATCCGCCGACTGTATCCTCCTCTTCGATGACGAAGACTGCGAACAACAGTTCCGCATGGAGGCCTTCTCCGAACTCAGCCGACGCGATATCGCCCAAATCCTCCGCACCCTCCGACGCTCAGTCAAACCCGGCCGCAATGAACTCGTCATCACCTCAGGCGAAATCCTCCGCGACGAAGAAATCGAAACCGATATCGACCTCATGGACCGTATGGCCGATACGAAAGTCCGCACCGCCATCTCCTGGCTCGAACGCGCCGGATTCGTCTCCCGTGAAGAAAATGTCACCAGCGTCTTCCAAGCCCGTCTCCTCGTCCAAAACCTCACGGATGCCCACAACCGCATCGCCCAACTCCAACTCTCCCAAACCGAAAAACAACTCTGGATCGCCATCATCCAAACCATCATCAATACCAAACCCACCGACCCGCTCACAGTCGACCAACTCGCCCTCCTCCCCGAACTCCTCGACTACGCCAAGGGAAACCCCTCCGCCCTCGCAAACCCCGATTACGTCAGCGCAAAAATCCTCCGCATCCTCGCCAATATGGCCGAAGCCGGCCTCCTCAAACGTGACCTCCTCCTCAATGCCTTCGTCAGTACCACCCACCACAACACTTCCCTCGACCGACTCAACCTCACCCTCACCCTCGACCGCCAACTCGTCGATACCCTCAGCACCGCAGAACCCGACCCCGAAAATTGGGTGCCCCTCTCCCTCCCCAGACTCAATCAGGCCCTCCTGAACCTCAACCTCCCCTCCACACCCGATACCATCCGCTCCCTCCTCAAAAGCCTCCAGGAAGACGGACGCAACCACGCCAACTCCCAAGGCTGCCTCGATATCCGTCACCTCAATAACCAGGCCTACCGCGTCCGCCTCCATACCTCCTGGACCACGATCTCCGAGCTCGCCGAACGCCGACGCCAGGTCGCCACCATCATCACCCATACCCTCCTCAATAAAATCCCCCCCAAATCCCCGCCGCGTAAAGACACCCTCGTCGACTTCACGTTCGAAGAACTCCTCCTCGCCATCGAAAAAGACGAAAACCTCCGCATCGAACTCCGCGACCCCTCCGCCGCCATCGAACGCGCCCTCATGTTCCTCCATGAACAACGCATCATCACTCTCCAGCAAGGCCTCGCCGTCTTCCGCTCCGCCATGACCATCCGCCTCCAACCCAACGCCAAAGGCGCACGCTACCAGGCCAGCCACTACCAACCCCTCCAACACCACTACGAAGAACGCATCCTCCAAGTCCACGTCATGGGCGAATACGCCCGACAAGCCCTCCAGCAAATGTCCCAGGCCCTCGACCTCGTCCTCGCTTACTTCTCCCTCCAAAAAGAAGAATTCACCCAACGCTACCTCAAACAAAAACTCTCCCTCCTCCAACACGCCACCACCGCCACATCCTTCGAATCCATCGTCACCAGCCTCCAAAACCCACACCAAATCCAAATCGTCACCGCCCCCACCAACAAAAACCTCCTCGTCCTCGCCGGCCCCGGCTCCGGTAAAACCCGCACGGTCGTCCACCGCTGCGCCTACCTCCTCCGCGTCCAACGCACCCCCCCACGCTCCATCCTCGTCTGCTGCTTCAACCGCTCCGCCGCTACCGAACTCCGTAAACGCCTCACCCAACTCGTCGGTAACGACGCCCGCCACGTCACCATCCTCACCTACCACGGCCTCGCCCTCCGCCTCCTCGGCAAATCCCTCACCCCCACCCCAAACTCCACCACCGAACCCAACCTCAACCAGCTCATCCCCGAAGCCACCGCCCTCCTCCGCGGACAATCCAGCACCCCAGGCACCGAACCCGATGAACTCCGCGACCGCCTCCTCGCCGGATTCCAGTTCATCCTCGTCGACGAATACCAGGATATCGACCACGACCAATACGAACTCATCAGCGCCATCGCCGGCCGCACCCTCGAAGACCCCGAACTCAAACTCTCCATCCTCGCCGTCGGCGATGATGACCAAAATATCTACTCCTTCCGCGGCACCAACGTGGAGTTCATCCGACGCTTCCAACAAGACTACCAGGCCGACCTCCATTACCTCGTCGAAAACTACCGCTCCACCACCCACATCATCGAAGCCTCCAACCAACTCATCGCCCTCAACACGGACCGCATGAAATCCCACCAGCCCGTCCGTATCAATGAGCAACGCGCCCTCCTCCCCGCCGGCGGCGAATTCAGCCGCACCGACCCCCTCACCCGCGGCCGCGTCCAAATTATCCAGGTCCAGCACGACAACCTCCTCCCTCACGCCGTCATCCACGAAATCCTCCGCCTCCAAAAACTCGGCACCTCCCCCCTCTCCAAAATAGCCGTCCTCAGCGCACACCACCGCGACCTCGCACGCATCCGCTACGCCACCGAACAAACCAACCTCCCCATCCGCTGGTCCCCCGCCCGTAAAGACATGCCCCCACTCCACCAAATCCGCGAAATCCATTGCCTCCTCCACGAACTCCAACAAGACCGCTCCCGCTTCCTCAAAGCCTCCCAACTCCACCCCACGCTCTTCCGACTCTTCGCCGGCTTCCCCCCAAGCCCCTGGTCCTCCTACACCCACCAACTCGTCGATGCCTGGCAAATCGAATCCTCCAACGCCGAACTCCCCGCCCAAAACGCCGTCGACTTCATCTACGAAAATTGCGCCGATGACCGACGCGACTTCGCCTACGGCGACGGTATCCTCCTCAGCACTATCCACGCCGCTAAAGGTACCGAACATGACCACGTCCTCGTCGTCGGCTCCTGGCCTGCCCCCAGCTCCACCCCCGACCTCGAAGCCTCCCGCCGCCTCCTCTACGTCGGTATGACCCGCGCCCGCCAATCCCTCACCATCTTCCACCAAACCCATATCCCCAACTCCATCCCTCAATCCCTCTCCAGCCCCTCCTTCCTCACCAGCAGCCACCACACACCCAACCCACCACACACCCCTCACCCCGCCCCCTCCTATAACCTCATCACACTCGAAGACCTCCACCTCAGCTACCCCGCCCTCTTCCAACCCCAACACCCCATCCATAAACACCTCTCCCGCCTCAGCACCGGTGACCCCCTCTTCCTCCACCCACTCAAAAATAAACGCCTCGCCCTCTGGACCCAATCCAACCACCCCATCGCCCTCCTCTCCCAAAAAGGCCACGCCAAATGGTCCCCCCTCCTCCCCCAAATCCAATCCATCCGCGTCATCGCCATGCTCCACCGCCACCAATCCCAGTCCGAACCCGAATTCCAAAAACAATGCAAAACCCCATCGTGGGAACTCCCCCTCGCCGAAACCCTCCTCTCCTAGCCCATACCCAAAAGCCAAAGCACAGCTAAGTACACCGTGTTCACGGCATCCTACGCTGCCCCGCGCCGGCCATATCATTGCACCAAATCCTTGCAGGTAGGGTCACGCTCCCGCCTGACCGCCACTGGATTTCGCGCAGCGAAATCCAGTGAAACCTCCACACCCCAACCGTGTAAGTAAAAACGTATGAATACATTTCTCAAAACCCTCACCCTCACCACAACCCTCCTCGCCCTCGCCACCACCGGCTGTAACCCCTCCCCCAAACAGGAATCCTCCTCCCCAACCCCCAGCATCGATATCTATACCGCCGCCCTCAAAGGAAACCTCGCCGCCGTCCAACAACACATCGCCGCCGGCACAGACCTCAATGCCAAAGACCCCAAAGGCGGCTCCACTCCACTCATCATCGCCAGTACCTTCGGCCACCCGGACATCGTCACCGCCCTCGTCGATGCTCAAGCCGACCTCAACGCCCAGGATAAAGACGGCACTACCGCCCTCGCCTCCGCCTCCTTCCTCTGCCAAACCGAAATCGTGGAAACCCTCCTCTCCCACGGCGCCGATAAATCCATCCGCAATAAAAAGGGTGCCACCGCCCTCGACTCCATCTCCATCCCCTTCGACCAAGCCAAACCCATCTACGAATTCCTCCAAGTCGTCCTCGGCCCCCTCGGCCTCAAAATCGACCTCAACCATATCCAACAAACCCGACCCCAAATCGCCGCCCTCCTCAAATAACCCCACCCAAATCTGTAAATCGCGTCGGAACCTCTAACACACCCAATCAAACGCATAACCACCTATCTACAAACATGTTAGACGCGACATAATACAGATGGATGAAAAGGAGGTTTACGCTTTTTCACCGATGAGAATTGCAGCATCAACGTTAATAATACTGCAGAACATCCTGCACCACAGGCCGTTACGCGCCAGCAACCCAGCCCCCCCACCCCATCAGGCATCCGGACTGCTACCTGTCTACCAGAGTCGCGCAAACCACTCCACTAAACCAGAAAGCCGTCCATATGCGAAATATCCTCCTCCTCCTCACCGCACTCACCCCCCTCCTCACCCCCACCCCCACTCACGCCATCACCTTCGCCGAGCCCAGCGCCGAAACGCTCTACTACTACCCCTACGTTCACGAAAGCCTCGGCACCCTCTTCCAAGTCGGAGATCAAGATATCCAAGTCTCACGCCTCGGCCTCTGGGACCAAAACGGGGACGGTCTTAACCTCAGCTATGACCTCGCCCTCTTCTGCTGGTGCAACGAAACCCCCCTCGCCCAAACCACCATCCCCTCCGGCACCACCGCCCCCCTCGAGGACGGATCACGCTGGGTCAATATCAACCCCGTCCAACTCCAAGCCGGCGGCTACTACGTCATCGCCGCCTACCGACCCGATGCCGGAGAAGTCTACGACCCCTTCACCTGGCTCTACACCAACGAAATCTCCTGGGGCGAAGGCATCACCCCTCTCGATGACCTCTACTCCGTCTCCGACTCCCTCATCCTCCCCACCGGCGACGAAGAATGCGACTCCATCATCGGTGCCAATTTCCAATACAATATCGTCTCCACCCCCGACTCCGGATCCACCCTCGCCCTCCTCGCCCTCGCCCTCTGCATCACCCGGCTCCGAAGCCCGAAATCCAATGCGCCTTCCGCCCCGCACATGAGCTAACCGCCCTCAAATCCCCGCACCAAGCTTCGCGCTCCAGCGCAGGAGCTGGAAGCTGGAAGCTACGGCTACCAATCCTTGCACCAATCTCGCGCAGATAGGGACGCGGCTTGTCCCGGCGCAGCTCGCAGAGCAAAGACGGATGCCGCGCAACAAAACCCGCGCCTCACCAAAGGCGCCTATATAGACCGACGCACCGACTTACGGACGCACCGGATTTGGCACCAGCCAAATCCATTTTTATTGACCCCTCCCCACTCCTCCACTACACCCCCAAACCATGTCCGCACCAGCCGTACCGCAGACCACCACCCAACTCCCCCCCACCGCAGCCCTCCTCGCCTCCGCGACCGACTACGCCCTCGCCGCCGTCAACCAGGTCATCCAAAAAGCCTCCGGTAACCCCACCGCCCTCCAAACCCTCAACAACCAATACGTCGACCTCGTCTTCGGCTTCGAAATCGACTTCCTCTTCCCCAACCTCTCTCAACCCGAAAAACAACTCCTCCTCACCGCCCTCAAACACCGCAACGCCCTCAATGTCCAGTTCAGCGGTATCCCCCAATGGCGCACCTCCGAACAAAAAGCCGAACACGACCGCATCACCCATACCTCCAAAGCTGACTTCGCCAAAACCTGCCACCACATCCGTAACTCCAACCTCCCCTCCAAACTCAACCCAATCCAACAACAAGTCCTCCAAAGCGAATTCCTCAGCGTCATCCTCGACCGCGAAGACGATACCCGCTTCTGCTTCCTCCCCACTCCAAAAGCCAACCCCGCCACCGAACCCGCCCCACCCACCCAAACCACCACCCCCCAAAAGAAAATCCTCGTCATCAACCGGAACCCGCACGAAGCCCAATCCATCCTCTCCTGGCTCAAAGACGCCGGCTATAACGCCATCGCCGTTACCCCGGGCTTCGCCGGATGCCGCCAAGCCCTCGCCGAAAAACCCGACCTCATCCTCCTCGAGTTCACCACCAACACCCTCGACTGGCCCGGTGACCGCCTCATGGACGGCGAAACCACCTTCCGCGTCCTCAGCCGTATCCCCAAATCCCAAGGCATACCCGTCATCGGCCTCGCCGAAGAAGACTGCACCGCCATCCACCAGCAAGCCCTCCATGTCGGCGCCACCGCCTGCATCACCAAACCTCTCACACGCAACAAAATCCTCAAAACCCTCCATCCCATCCTCCCCGCCTCCTAAATAGCCAGAAGCCACGGGACATCCGGCCTCGAGCCACCTCCAAATCGCTATCCAACGCGCCTGCGGCGCGAGAACCCAGAAGAGCGTAGAGAGAAGACAGTGTGGCGCTTCCCGCTCCAGCACAGGAGCCGGAAGCTAGGGCCACCCAACCCTTGCAACAATCTCGCTCAGGTAGGGCTGCGCTGCCGCGCGGCCGCCAACCATTGCCACTACCAACATCCTGCGGTCACGCAGCAGCGTAGAACGCCGTAAACAGCTCGGCCCTACCACACCCAATCCTTGCACCAGTGTGTTGCAGGTAGAGACGCGGCTTGTCTCGGTGTTTCTGTAATTCGATATTTCAGACCATTCAGCGCCGCACTTGGGATGTTCTACGTCCCAGCGGCGCCACTGGATTTCGCGCAGCGAAATCCAACCGAAGCCCGCAACCGCGGGCGACCGACCGCGGCCGCAAGGACGCGGTACCGACAGGGACAGAATCGCCGGGAGGCGATCACAGGGATTTGCGCACCGCGCAAATCCACCACCCTCTCCTCTCTCCTCTCTCCTCTCTCCGCTCAGTTCGCCACAGGCGAACTCAGCGAAACATCAACACCGGCACCGCACTCGTCCGCACCATGTTCGTCGTCGTACTGCCCAGAATAAATGCCCGAATCGGCGAATGCCCATAAGCCCCCATCACCAATAACTCAATCCGCTCCCGCTCAATCACCTCAGCAATCGCCTCTTCCGGCGCACCCTCCACCGCATGCGACTTCACGCTATACCCCCCCAACCTCAACCGCTCCGCCGCCTCGCCCAAATACCATTTCGCCTGGTCGTCAATCTGACCAGCCCGCAACACATGACACTCCAACCCCCGCAACAACGGCTGCGTTAACACATACTCCAACGCCTTCGCCACACTCGCCCCCCCGTCATACGCAATCAGAAAACGCTCCACCGGCCTGAACTCCGGCACCGTCACCAAAACCGGCCGCACAGCCGACCTCACCACACGCTCCAAGTTCGCCCCCAAATGATGCTTCGCCAGCTCCGCGCGCATACCACGCTTCCCAATCACCACCAGATCACACCCGGGCTCCAACTCCTCCAACGTCTCCACCAGCGTCCCATGACGCTGCGTCACCACCACATCCACCACCCCAGCCCGACCCAACTGCTGACGCGCGTCCTCCAAAATCGCCTTCCCCTTCAACAACTGTACCCTCCCCTGTGCCTCCTCTAACCGGGTCAACTCCTCCGTCAACAAGACGCTCGCATCCATCCCGATGCTCCCACTGAAATCCACCCCCGCAGCCCGCTCCCGATGATGATCCAGCACATGCAAGACCTCCACGCGTGCAGACAAACGCCGCGCCGCCCAAGCCGCATGCTCATATAAACTCGGCGCATATCCCGAACCATCCGTGCAGGCAAGTATCGTTGGCATATCCATAGTATCTCCAAAAACAACCTAGTGCCCCAGCATCCGCTCCAAAGCACCCGGCTTATCATGCTGCGCCAGCCGATCCACAATCGTCGCACTGGCCTCGTTCATCCCCATAATCTCCACCTCCGCACCCTCCCGACGAAACTTCAACACCACCTTGTCCAAGGCTCCCACCGCCGTTAAATCCCAAAAATGCGCCTGGCTCACATCAATGCGCACCTTCGCCACCGCTTCCTTAAAATCAAAGCCCGACAAAAACTCCGGTGCCGACGCAAAAAACACCTGCCCCTGCACCACATACGTCCGCACCTCCCCGTCCTCACCCAGCTCGCTCCGCACCCGAATCACCTGCGCCACCTTCCGCGCAAACGACAACGCACTCAACAATACCCCCACCCCCACGCCCAATGCCAAATTGTGCGTCCACACCACCACCACCACCGTCGCCACCATCACCAAACTCGTGCTCTTCGGATGCACCCGGAAATTCCCAAACGATGCCCATGAAAACGTCCCGATCGATACCATAATCATCACCGATACCAACGCCGGCATCGGAATCCGTTTCACCCATTCATGACCCGCCACAATCATCACCAACAGAAAACTCCCCGCCACAAAAGCCGATAACCGACCCCGCCCACCCGACTTCACGTTGATCACCGATTGACCAATCATCGCACACCCCGCCATCCCCCCAAATAACCCGCACACAATGTTCGCCACCCCCTGACCCGTGCATTCCCGATTCTTGTCGCTCGGCGTATCCGTCAAATCATCCACAATCTGCGCCGTCATCAACGACTCCAATAAGCCCACCGCCGCCAACCCCACGGAATACGGCAACACAATCCACAACGTCTCCAGATTCCACGGCACATCCGGCCATAAAAATACCGGTAATGACGACGGTAGCTCCCCCAAATCCCCCACATGCCGCACCTCCAAATCAAACACCAAAGACACCACCGTCAGCACCAGAATCGTCACCAATGGCGACGGCACCACTTTCGTAAACCGCGGCAGGATATAGATGATCGCCAGCCCCGCCCCCACCATTGCATACACCGTCAGCCCCGCACCCCGAAACTCCGGCAACTGCGCCATGAAAATCAAAATCGCCAGCGCATTCACAAAACCCGTCATTACCGACCGCGATACAAACCGCATCACACTCCCAATCCGCAACGCCCCCGCCACAATCTGCAACACCCCCGTCAACAAGGTCGCCACAAACAAATACTGCAGCCCATGCTCCTTCACCAACGTCACCATCAATAACGCCATCGCCCCCGTCGCCGCAGAAATCATCCCCGGCCGCCCACCCACAAACGCAATCACCACAGCAATGCAAAACGACGCGTATAACCCCACCTTCGGATCCACCCCCGCAATGGTCGAAAATGCAATCGCCTCCGGTATCAACGCCAGCGCCACCACAATCCCCGCCAACACATCACCCCGCACATTGCCCAACCACTCCTGCCTCAACGCCCGCCCATTCAACGTCCAGTTCATCATGCTCAAATCAAATCATTCACCTACACCAGGCTCGCATACCCAGCGCTTATCATCGGGATTCATCAACCGGCCTCCGCCGCCAAAAGAAATACACCAATACCTGGCCACTCCCCAACCACCCCCGCAACCATCAAGGCGCGAGACCCTACCAAACATCACCCCCCGCGCAAGCACCACCTACCAGAGTTTCAGACCACACACCAAACCACACCTCCGCGCTTCCCGCTTTGCCCTCTGCGCTATGCCCTCAGCGCTTCGCTCAGCAGACAGAAGAGAGGAGAGTGGAGAGAGGACACGCCGTCGATCTCA
>JBJOII010000114.1:0-24774 GCA_046047235.1 Verrucomicrobiota bacterium
GTGTATAATTGTGATGCTTCGACTTGGGCGCCGGGAGACATGTTCAGCGCCAACGAGCGGTATTTGGCGCGGCGCACGGATTTCCGGGCAGTGTTTGGTGAGATCTTCCAGCGTTATTTCGGCGATGTGCCATCCTCCCTGGACCGGATCATTCCTGGTTACGATCTGGCGGCGGCAGAGAATCCGGCGAACTTTGTTCAGCTTGGGTTTTTGAATGGCTGAGCGGGAAGCGCAGAGCGCGAAGCGGCAAGCGGGAAGCGCAGAGCGCGGAGGGCTATTGCGGCGCGCGGTGTCGCGCCGCAAGGAGAGGGTAGAGAGGAGAGGGTAGAGGGTTGTCTGTCCGCCATAGCCTTGGCGAAGGCGGAGGGGCTGAGGGCAAAGCGGGAAGCGGTAAGGGCTGAGCGCAGAGGGCGCAGGGCTGCCTGTCCTTCGAAGCTCAAAGAGCGAAGGCGGAGGGGCTGAGGGGTGGGGAGACGGGGCGTGACAAACGGGAGTGAGGGGGGTAATGGATGGGAAGTTCCCGGCGGAGGCGGCCCTATGAATCCAGCATCTGGTGCTTTGCATTCTAGCTTTCCTGTGACCCATTGGAGTGTGGTTTTGGCGGTAGGGCAGGCGGGTGGTATACGTGGTGAGGAGGCGTTGGAGGAGCTTTTCAGGAGGTATTGGCGGCCGTTGTATTTCTTTATTCGGCGTCGGGGTTATGGGCGGGAGGAGGCAGAGGATCTGGTGCAGGGATTTTTTGAGCACTTGCTGGTGACGGGGGCGGTTGAGAAAGCGGATCCGGGGCGGGGTCGGTTTCGTTCCTACTTGCTGGGTTGCCTGAATCACTTTTTGGCGAACGCGCGGCAGCGGCAGGGGGCGTTGAAGCGTGGGGGTGGAGTCTTGATGAAGGGGGTTGAGGTGGCGGAAGCGGAGCGGTGGCTGGCGAGGCAGCCGAGTGGTGAGGCTACACCGGACCGGGTGTATGATCGGCAGTGGGCGTTGGCGGTATTGGGGGAGGGGTTACGTCGGTTGGAGGGGGAGTTTGCGGCTGGGGGTCGGGACGAGCTGTTCCAGAAATTGCGGGTGTATTTACAGGGGGAGGGTTCGGAGGAGAGTTATGGGGAGGTTGCGGAGAAGTTGGGTACTTCCGTGGGCACCGTAGCAGTGAGTGTGCATCGGATGCGCAAGCGGTATCGGCAGGTTTTGCGGGCGGTGGTGTTGGAGACGGTGGGTGATCCGGCGGAAGTGGACGTGGAGCTGGCTGAGTTGTTGGCTGCGCTGAGGGCTGAGGGCTGAGGGCTATTGCGGCGCGTGGTGTCGCGCCGCAAGGAGAGGGTAGAGGGTAGAGGGTGGAGGGTAGAGGGTAGAGAGGAGGGTTCGGTATTTCGGATCAAGGGGGTATTTCTGATGGCGCGCGGCGGGGTGCGGGTTCCGTTCTGACCTTTGACCCGAGGTTTTTCTTCTTTGCCCTGCAGCGCGGGTGAGGGGGCGGGGCATTTTCTGCGGGGAGGTTGTTAATGATGGCGGGTGGATTGTGAAGAGAAGTAGTGAGGGCGGGATGTGTTGCGGTCGTTCTCCTGTCCGGGTGTTTAGCCAGCTAATCCTCAACCCAGGCAGGTGAGCATGAAGCAGCATGTGATCGTGGTGGTTTGTTTTGTTTGGTTCGCAACGATGTTGGAGGTGGGGGCGATGGGGGTTGAAATCAGCCCGGGGTCGGCGGTGGCGAGTCTCAATGGGAGTGCGACATTCACGGCGAAGCTACGTGGTGCGGTGCTGCCGGTAACCTATCTATGGCATCATGGAGGGGTTCCGATTGATTTGGCCACGAATCCTACGGCCGGGCAGATGCGGTTGGTGGTATCGGGTATAACCGGGGTGGATGCGGGGGAGTATTCCGTGCTGGTGACGGACCAGGTGGGGGTAGTGATGAGCGAACCGGCTCAACTGTCTGTGGACGGGACTTTTAGAAAAGTCACGGAGGGGGTGTTGGTGGAGGATGTGGAGCCGTCGACCGGATGTATTTGGGGGGATGCGGATGGGGATGGGGATCTCGATGTATTCGTGACGAATTCGGGTGGTCAGTATCCGAACAGCCTGTATGAGAATTTGGGTGGGGGTGAATTCAGGAGAGTCGATACAGTGGTTGATGATTTGCCGGCCCATTGGACGTGGAGTGGGGCGTGGGCGGACGTGGACAACGACGGGGATCTGGATTTGTTCGTGATGCATCCGTCCGGTTCGAGTTTTGGGTCATCCATGGGTCTTGCGCTGTATCGCAACGACGGGGGCTGGAATTTCGTGGCGGTGAGGAGTGTGCTGACGACGATCAACAGACTCTGGACGGATCTTGCGCTGGTGGATTTTGACCGGGACGGGTGGCTGGATGTTTTTGCGACGACGCAGTCGGTTGTGGGCGGGGCCTTTGACGGAAACTCCTTTTTTCATGGTTTAGGGAATGGGGATTTTGGGGCATGGACGGCGGCTGAAGTGGGAGCGGTATTGGCTGTGGTCAGCAAGACGGCTGGAGCCATGTGGTGTGATGTGGATTTGGATGGGGACATGGATCTGTATGTGTCGAAGTACGATGGAGCGAGGAATTATTTGTATCGCAACGACGGGGGTAGGTTGAGTGCGGTGACGGCGGGGAGTCTGCCGGCGAGCCGGTCTACTTGGGGAGCGGCGTGGGTGGATGTGAACGGGGACGGTCTTTTTGACCTGGTGACGGGTGGGGAATCGGGGACGAACAGCCTGCATTTGAACCGGGGTGATTGGGTATTCGAGGATGTGACGGTGGAGAGCGGTTTTGAGTTGTCGGGGTCGGTCTACAACTTTGCGGTGGGGGATTATGACAATGATGGGGACACGGACATTTACGTGCCGGTGTATGACGGGTTGGATGCGATGTTTGTGAACCGTGGGGATGGGGTCTTTGACCGGGTGGACGTTGGGAGTCCATTGACGGAGGCGCAGAAGAACTCGGCGGTGTGGGTGGATTTTGATGGGGATGGTTTGCTGGATTTGTCGATGGCATGCGGGGATGTCCAGCCGATGAAGAATTTGTTGTTCAGGAATGGTCTGGGAGGGGGGGCAATGGGAACC
The DNA here is from genome assembly GCA_046047235.1 of Verrucomicrobiota bacterium. GTDB lineage: Bacteria > Verrucomicrobiota > Verrucomicrobiia > Limisphaerales > JAHDYP01 > JBMTVN01. The sequence goes on from JBJOII010000114.1 coordinate 3,082, forward strand.
ACTGGATCAAGTTCAAGCTGGTTGGCAGTCAATCCAATGCATCGGCGATTGGGGCGCGGGTGACTGTGGCGGCGACGATTGGGGGTGAGGAGAAGCTGCAGGTGCAGCAGGTAGCGAGCAGCTATGCGGTTGGGGTGCCGGGAGTGCTGCATTTTGGTTTGGGGGATGCGGCGCAGGTGAACTGGGTGCGGGTGGAGTGGCCGTCGGGAAACGTCTATGAGTGGGGGAGTTTTACGTCGGGCCAGACGCGGGAACTGCGGGAGGTGAGTATGATCAGGCCGGTGAAGCCTTCGGTGAGTCCTGGTGGTCGGGTGGTGCTGGCGGTGTCGTCCACGGGTGCGACGCAGTGGTATCACGACGGGGAGGAGTTGGTCGGGCAGACTGGGGTCCGGCTGGTGTTGGAGGGGGCGACGGCTGATTTTGAGGGGCGTTACAGCGTGGTGATGACGCGTTCGGGGGTGACTACGACCAACCACACCTATTTGAGGGTGGATGATACGTTTACAAAGGTGACGGACTCCTCTGTGTCGGAGGGGAGTGCTGCGGCTTGGGGGGCGAACTTTGTGGATATTGAGGGGGATGGGGATTTGGATCTGGTGGTGTGGAACGGGGCGATTGCGGATTCTCTCGAGCAGAATGTGGCCTACGAGAATGATGGGAGCGGGGGGTATACCCGGGTTACTGCGGGTGATTTGTCCGGGTCGTGGGGTATGTGGGGTGGGGGTGCTTTTGGTGATTTGGACAATGACGGTGACGTGGATGCGGTGGCGGTGAACTTTGAGTCGTGGCCGAATCGTCCACTGGATTTATTCTTGAGTGATGGTGGGTGGGCTTTGAGTCGGTTCCAGGGGGCTGATCCGCTCGTGACTGAGTCTACCGCTGGGTATCCTTCATTGGCCGACATGGATGGAGATGGAATTTTGGATGTTGCGGTGGGTTGTGGTTCGGGATCAGTGGCGAAGACGCATTTATTCCGCGGGTTGGGAGGTGGGCGTTTTGAGCAGGTATTGAGCGGTGTGGTGGTGGAGGATTGGGTGGCTGGGGCGGAGTCCTTGGCGTGGGGGGATCTGGATGATGACGGGGATCCCGATTTGGTCGTTTGCGACTTTCAGGGTAGGAAGATTCTGGCCTATTGGAATGTGGGAGGGGGTCGATTTGAGCGTGTGGTGGAGGGGCCGTTGGCGACCGTGAGTGGTGGTGCTTTGGTGGCGGCGTTTGGGGATTACGACAACGACCTGCGGATGGACTTGTTTGTGAGCAACTATGCGGGTGTGAGCTGGTTGTTTCACAATGAGGGAGGCGGGGAGTTTAGCGTGACGGAGATGAAGACGGGGGCGGCGACGGGGTATGCGGCATGGGGGGATTACGACAACGACGGGGATTTGGATCTGATGGTGGCGACGGGGCAGGCGAATGCGCAGCCGAACCTGCTTTACCGGAACGAGGCTGGAGTCTTGTTGAGGGTGGATATCGGGAGTCCGAGCAGTGAGTTGGCGAGGACCGGGCCGGTGGTGTTTGGTGATATAGACAATGACGGTGATCTGGATTTGTTTGAGGGAAACATGAGTGGGGAGCGGGACGCGCTTTATAGGAACAATGGTAATAGCAATCATTGGTTACTGGTGAACTTGCGCGGCACGACATCGAACCGAAGCGCGATTGGTGCGAGAGTGGTGGTTCGTTATGTTGAGGAGCGGGTGGAGAGGCGCCAGATGCGGGAGTTGTTTGGGGGGAACCGCAGCCAGCAGGATCCCAGGGCGCACTTCGGGTTCGGGGCTTATGGCGGCTTGGTGGATCTGGAGGTGCTTTGGCCCTCGGGGAGCCGTCAACTGGTGAGTGGCGTGGCGGTCGACCAGATCCTGGAGGTGGTGGAGCCGTTTGCACCGGAGCTGGCCGGGCATATTCTGGGTGAGGGCAGGTTTGAGCTTCAGTTTCGAACGGAGGGCGCGAAGCAGTATGCGATTCAGGAGTCAGCTGACCTAGTGATCTGGACGACTGTGGCGGTGGTTACTGGGAACGGGGACACGGTGGCTTGGCAGGATTCTGCACCTGCGGAGGAGCGTTGTTTCTACCGTGTTCAGCCGCGATAGTCGTCCGGTTTAGACGGCGCTGTCGCCGCGTTCTTCGGTGCGGATGCGGACGACGTCCTCGAGGGCGGTGACGAAAATTTTGCCGTCGCCGATTTTGCCGGTTTTGCCGGCTTGGATGATGGCGGCGATGGCGGGTTCGACCTGGTCGTTGGCGACGACCGTTTCGATTTTGATCTTGGGGAGGAAATCGACCGTGTATTCGCTGCCGCGGTAGATTTCCGTGTGGCCTTTTTGCCGGCCGTAGCCTTTGACCTCGCTGACGGTCATGCCGAGGATGCCGAGGTCGTGGAGGGCGGCTTTGACGTCGTTGAGTTTGAAGGGTTTGATGATGGCTTCGATTTTTTTCATGGGTATGTGGGGGTATGGGTTTAGTCGGTGTAGGCGCGTTCGCCGTGTTCGGTGAGGTCGAGGCCGATGGATTCGGCTTCGGGGTCGACGCGGAGGCCGATGGTGGCATCGATGAGTTTGAGGAGGACGAGGGAGACGATACCGCCGAGGGCGGCGGTGACGAGGACGCCGATGAGTTGGTTGACGAACTGGGAGGGGCTACCGGCGAGGGAGATGGTTTGGTCGGCTTTGGTGAACGTATCGGCGATGGCGGGGTTGACCTTGGGGTTAGCGAGGAAACCGAGCATGAGCATGCCGACGATGGATCCGAGGCCATGGACGCCGAAGACGTCGAGGGAATCGTCGTAGTGGAAGATATATTTGAGTTTGGTGACGGCGTAGTAGCAGACCGTGCCACCGGCGAAGCCGATGAGGCAGGCAGCGGGGATGGAGACGAAGCCTGAGGCTGGGGTGATGGTGGCGAGGCCGGCGACCATACCGGAGACGACGCCGAGGACGCTGGGTTTACCTTTGAGTTTCCATTCGATGGCGGCCCAGGCGAGGGCGGCGCTGGAGGCGGAGAAGTGGGTGGCGGCGAAGGCGCTGGTGGCGAGTTCTCCGGCGCCGAGGGCACTGCCGGCGTTGAAGCCGAACCAGCCGACCCAGAGGAGGCCGGTGCCGATGACGGAGAAGACGACGTTATGGGGCATCATGGGTTCTTCGGGGAAGCCTTCGCGTTTACCGAGGACGATGGCGCAGACGAGGGCGGAGACGCCGGAGCTGATATGGACGACTGTGCCGCCGGCGAAGTCGAGGACGGGGATGGAGCCACCGGAGGCCCAATTGAAGAGGCCGCCTTGACCCCAGACCATATGGCAGAGGGGGAGGTAGACGAGGGTGGCCCAGAAGAGCATGAAGACGACGTAGGCGCTGAAGCGCATGCGTTCGGCGACGGCGCCGCTGATGAGGGCGGGGGTAATGATGACGAACATCATTTGGAAGAGCATGAAGCTTTGGTGGGAGATGGTGCCGGCGTAGTCGGGGTTGGGGGCGGTGCCGACGTTGTCGAGGAAGAGGTGGGTAAAGGGGTTGCCGAAGAAGGCGTTGCCTTCGGCGAAGGCGGTGCTGTAGCCGAAGGTCATCCAGAGGAGGGACATGAGGGCCATGAGGATGAGGCTATGCATCATGGTGGAGAGGACGTTTTTGCGTCGGACGAGGCCGCCGTAGAAGAGGACGAGGCCCGGGGCGGTCATCATGAGGACGAGGGCGGAGCTGACGAGCATCCAGCCATTGTCACCGGCATCGACGGCGGGTGGGGGATCGATCTGGATGGAGGTGGGGGCGGAGATGGAGGTTTCGGTGCTGGCGGCGTTTAGCGAGGGGGCTGCGAGGAGGAGGGGGAGGATGAGCAGGGTGAGCAAGCTGAGGGCTGCACGCAGCTTGCGGGTATATGCTGAGGGACTCATGAGGCGCAAATTGACACCAAATGAGGGGTGGGTTGTCAATCGTCTGGGGTGGGGAGATGTGGTGGGGTCGGCGGAGGGTTAAGGTTTACGGTGGGTTGGAGGTGTTGCCGGGGTGGGTTAGGGCAAGGGTTTGACGAGGAGGTTGCGGAACTCGATGCGGTAGCCTTCGGCTTCGACGCCGAGGAATCCGGCAGGTTGGAGGCAGGGGTTGAGGGAGCAGGTGGTGGTGCCGTTGACCCAGAGGGTGAGAGTTTGGTTTTGGGCGGTGATTTCGAGCGTGTTCCATTCTCCGGCGGGTTTGATGTGGTTCAGCTCGGCGTCTTTTTTGAGGTTGAAGAACTTGTTATCGCCGTTGGGGGTGGGGGAGACGCCAAAGAGGAATCCGTCCTGTGCATCGCCGAACTGGGCTTGGTGCCAGATGGTGCCCCCGGGGGAATTTCTGACGTAGGCTCCGCTGTTATAGCCCTTGAGGCCTTCGATCCGGGTGTAACAGAACTCGAGGTGGAAGATGTGGTTGGTGAAGGGTTTTTCGAAGAGGAGCATATCGTGGCCGCCGTCGCCATCACAGACGAGGAGTTGGGTGGGGGCGTCGTAGTGCCAGTGGGCGCGGCCGAGGTCGCCGGTGGGGGGGACGGGGACGCGGTACCAGTTTTTGAGTCCGTCCTGGAGGAGGTTGATCCAGCCGTTGGGTTGGGATTCGAACTGGCTGGGTGTGGGGTCGGCAGCCTGGGTGTGGGTGAGCGTGAGGAGCAGGGTAGTGAGGATGGTGGCGAGGAGGGGTTTCATGGGGGGGTGTTGGTGGGGGTTATTGGTTATTGGTTGAGGGTTCGAGGTTGGGGTTTTTGGAGGTGGGAGATCGTAGATTGGATATGGGGTGTTAGGGAATGGGATAGAGGAGTTGGTGGGGGTTTCCAAGTTGGAAGTTGCGGGTTTGGGTTTGTGGCATGGGGGCGAGAATTAGCTAGGCAAGGGTTTTGGGGAGGGTAGGGTTCGCGTTTTAGAGGGTATAGCTGTCATGAAACAATTTTCTGAGTTGGGTTTGTCGTCGGAGATTTTGAAGGCGATTGACCGGTTAGGATTTGAGCAGGCATCGCCGATTCAGGCGGAGGCGATTCCGTTATTGATGGCGGGGCATGATTTAGTGGGGCAATCGCAGACGGGGTCGGGGAAGACGGCGGCCTTTGGGATTCCGGCGTTGGAGCGGACGGAGGCGGGGCGGAAGGAGGTGCAGGTTTTGATTTTGTGTCCGACGCGGGAGTTGGCGGTGCAGGTTTCGGAGGAGGTGTATAGGCTGGCGGCGTTCAAGCGTGGGGTGCATGCGTTACCGATTTACGGTGGGCAATCGTATGACCGGCAGATTTATGGTTTGAAGCAGGGGGCACAGATTGTGATTGGGACGCCGGGTCGGGTGATGGATCACATGCGTCGGGGGACGTTGCGTTTGGACACGGTTGGGATGGTGATTTTGGATGAGGCGGACGTGATGTTGGACATGGGGTTCAAGGAGGACATTGAGACGATATTGCAGGGGGTTCCGGCGGAGCGTCAGACTGTATTCTTTTCGGCGACGATGCCGCCGGTGATTCGGCAGTTGATTGAGCAGTATTCGCGGGAACCGAAGAGTGTGAGTATTGAGCGGAAGACCGTGACCGTGCCGACGGTGGAGCAGGTGTATTACGAGGTGGATCGGCGGTTCAAGGTGGAGTTATTGACGCGTTTGATTGACCTGCATGATTTGGAGTTGGGGATTATTTTCTGCAACACGAAGCGGATGGTGGATGATTTGGCGGATCATCTGGAGGCGCAGGGGTATACGGCTGACCGGTTGCATGGGGACATGAGCCAGGCTCAGCGGGATCGGGTGATGAACAAGTTCCGCAAGTCGGGCTTGGAGTTTCTGGTGGCGACGGATGTGGCGGCGCGGGGGATTGACGTGAGCGATCTGCAGGTGGTGTTCAATTATGACATGCCGTATGACGTGGAGGATTACGTGCATCGGATTGGGCGGACGGGTCGGGCGGGCAAGAGTGGTCGGGCGATTTCGTTTGTATCGGGTCGTGAGGTTTTTCGGGTGAGGAACATTGAGCGGTATACGAACATGCGGATTCAGCGTGGTCGGGTGCCGACGTTGCGGGAGGTGGAGGATGCGCGGCAGAATTTTCTCTTGGATGAGGTGAGGGAGACCTTGAAGTCGGGTGTGTATGAGCGGCGGGATCATGTTTTGGAGCGATTATTGGAAGAGGGGCATACCACGACGGATGTAGCGATGGCGTTGTTGCATCAGTTGTTGGGTGGTGGGGAGGGGGAGAGCGAAGGGCGGAGTGCGGAGGGCGAACCGCGGAGAGCGGAGCGCGGAGAGCAGAGGGCAGGGGTCAAAGCCCAGAGGTCAGAGGCCAGAAGTCAGACGTCAGAGGTCGGTGGGCAGAGGGCGGAGGGCCAAGCGCTGAGCGCTGAGAGCGGAGAGCAGAGGGCTGAAGGCCAGGAGCTGAGCGCGGAGGGCGGGAGTCAGGAGTCGGTGGTCGAAGCGCGGGGGGCTGCGGTCGGAGGGCCGGAGGCTAGTGGGCAAAGCGCTGAGGTCAAGGGTCAGGAGTCCAGGGGCGAAGCGCAGGGGGAGGAGGGCAGAGGCCAGCAGGCTGAGGGCGGAGAACAGATCGCGGAGGGCCAAGAGCTGAGCGCAGAGAGCAGAGAGCAGAGGTCAGAGGTCAAAGGTCAGACGCCAGAGGACAGGCGTCAGAGGACAGGGGGCAGAGAGCAGAGCGCTGATGGCAGGGGGCGAAGGTCAGAGGACCGGGGTCGGGAGCGTTCCTGGGATCGGGAGCGTCCGCGTGAGCGTCGTTCCGATGATCGTGGGGGAGAGCGGGCGGCTCGTCGGGATACAGGTCGGGAGCGTGGTCCGCGTCGTGAGGATGGAGGACGTGGAGGGGATCGGTATGAGCGGCGGGAGCGGCGGGATTTTCGGGATGAGCGTGGGCCGCGAAGCGGTGATCGGCCGGAGCGTGGTGAGCGTGGTGAGCGTGGCGTGCGCGGGGGGGATCGTCCGGATCGGGGTGAACGGCGGGGGGCGTGGTCTGATCGTGGCGGGGATCGTCGGGATGACCGCAGGGGACCGAGGGCAGAGTTCAGAGGCCAGAGGTCGGCGGATAGAAATCAGAGGGCCGAGGGCAGAGGTGAGAGGACAGAGGGTCGGGGGCCGAGGACAGAGTTCCGAGGTCAAAGGTCGGATGTCAAAGGTCGGAGGCCAGAGGGTAGAGAGCGGGAGCGTTTTGGGGATCGGGAGCGTCCGGTGCGGTCGGGAGGGGCGGATCGTGATCGGCCGTGGGAGAAGAAGGATCGTGGGCGTGAGGGGGACCGGCCGGGGAAGCCGAGGGAAGGTGACTCGAAGGTTGCGCGGGGGAAGGCGAGTCGGCGGACGCCCGAGGGGCAGACGCGTTTACACATGAACGTGGGGAAGGAAGCGGGGATCTCGCCGGTTGACGTGGTGAACGCGGTGTCGGGTGAGACGGGTTTACCGGGTTCGGTGGTGGGGACGGTGGATGTGCGGGAGCGTCATTTGTTTGCGGATGTGAAGAGTGAGCATGCGCGTGCGGTGATGGCGAAGTTGAATCGTGGGATGATCAAGGGGAACCGGGTGAAAGTGAAGAAGGCGGATTGAGGCTTCCTGTGCCACTGCGCAGGAAGCGGCAAGCGGCAAGCGGCAAGGGCTGCCTGTCCGCCGTAGCCTTGGCGAAGGCGGAAGGGCTGAGGGCTGAGGGCAAGTCCGGTGTTTCGGTAATTCGGAGTTTCTGTGTTTCGGAACAGTTAGGCGCCGCGGGGCGGCGGTAGGGGAGCTCGCCGCTCACCAGAGCGAGCGCGGAGGGCGGAGCGGTAAGGGGTAAGGCGTAAGAGCGGAGGGGGCCGTGGGTCTTCGGTCGCTCGGGACGGTATCCGATATCCGTTATCCCGGTTCTTCCAAGTGCGAACATCAGTCTTCGATCCCGATTTCGATAGCGATTTCGATTTGGATGGTGCCTGGTTGGGTGCAATGACTGGGTATTGAACAGGAGGGCACGGAGAGCGCAGGGGGGCGCTCAGGAGCACGCTCCGAAACACTGAAACACTGAAACTCCGAAACACGGGCGAAGGTGGGGGGTTAAGGGGTGAGCGTGCGGAAGGCGGAGAGGTGATTGGTGGTGGGGAGGGAGATGGAGGTGGAGCCGGTGGGGTCGAGAGTGATGTTTGTGAGTGTGGTCCAGGAGGTGAGGTTGGTGGAGGATTGGAGAGTGAGGGATTGGTTGGGTGATCCGGAGATGAGGAGAGTGAGGGAGTTGTTTTCTGTTTGGAAGGAGGGGGAGATCGAGGTGGTAGGGGTGGTGTTGACCGTGAGCGTGACGAGTCGGGAGGTGGAGCCTTCGTTATTGGTGAGGTTTACGAAGGAGAGCGTGTTGGTATGGGAGCCAGGGGGGAGGGCATTGGCGGTATCGTTGAGGCTGATTTGGAGTGTGGTGCCTTCGCCCGGGGCGAGGGATCCGGAGGATTGGGAGAGAGAGAGCCAGGGATCGGAGGGGGTTGCGGACCAATCCATGGTGGCGTCGCCGGTATTCATGAGTGTGTAGAGGATGCTATTGGGGACGAAGACACCGCCGGTGACACCGGAGATATTGACGGGGGATTCGGGTGAGACTTCGAGGATTGGGGTGGTTCCGTTGATGGTGAGAGTGGCCGTGCGGGTTGTGTTACCGAGGCCGTTATTGGCATTGGCGAACGTGATTGTATCGCGGTAAGTGCCTGCGGAGAGAGTGGTTGCGTAGGCGTTGATGGAGGCGGTGATGGTGGACGTTTGGCCGGGGTTGAGAGTGCCGGAGGATGGGGTTAGGGCGAGCCAGGTGGCGTTATGGGAGGTGGACCAGGAGAGGGTCGTGTTGCCGGTATTTTCGAGGGTGTAGGTGGTGGAGTTGGGGGTGAAGGGTCCGGAGGTTGGGCCTGAGGCAGTGAGGTCGGTTGAGGGTGAGAGAGTCATGCCTGCGATGGCCGGGGGTGAGAAGAGGATGGCCTGGTTATTGGCGACGAGTTGGCTGCCGTTATAGCCGTATTTTTGGGCGACGAGGCCGGTTTCATTTTCAATGCCGATGGTGGCGCGGAGGCCTTCGCCCTGGCTTTTACCTGTGGCGACATCGGCGTATTGGAAAGTGATGGAGTGATTGGCTTCGTTGAGGACGGTTTGGAACGTGAGGTTGACGGGCTGTTTAGAGGCGTAGCGGATGTTGTTCCAGGTGACGACGACTTGGCGGTTGGGTGCGGAGCCGATTGTGCCGTAGAGGATGGATCCGCCGGCATCGGGGCTGAGGGAGTCCCAATAGGGGGCGAGGATGGCGTTGGGGGAGCCGGGGTTGGGGAGGTCGGTGTTGGCGCTGGTGGCGAGGTTATCGGGGAGGAAGCCGAGGAGTCCGTTGGCGCTGACGTAGAGTTGGGAATAGGACTGGCCGTAGAACGTGAAATTGAAGGGGAGCGTGAGGGCGGGGCTGATGGAGTTGTTATTGAGGCTGAGGTCGGTCATGCCGGTGTGGTCGATCCAATTGTAGGTGGTGGTGGACATGGAGTAATTGGCGACGACGGGGATGGAGCGGGATTTGGAGCTGGTGGAGCCGCTGGAGTTTTCGACTGTGAGCGTAGCGGTGTAGTTACCGGGGAGAGCGTAGGTGTGGGTGGGATTTTGTTCCGTGCTATAGGGTGAGCCATCGCCGAAGGACCAATTGTAGGAGGTGATATCGCCGTAGGACTGGTCGGTGAACTGCACGGTGAGGGGGACGTTGCCTGAGGGGGGTGATGCGGTGAAATCGGCGACCAGGCTGGGGCCGAGGGCGGTGGCGAGGTTGAGGCGGCCACCGGTGGTGCATTTACCGGTGAGCGAGGGGAGGGGGTCGGTGGTGGCGAGGATGCGGGTGCGGATTTGGCCATAGGATTCTGTGGGGTAACGGGTGAGCATAAGGGCGGCGGTGCCGGCGACGAAGGGTGCGGCGAGGGATGTGCCGCTGGCGTAGGAGTAACCGGAGTCGGAAGTAAAGTAAGTGGAATAGATGCTGGATCCGGGGGCGGCGAGGTCGACACTGGAGGCGCCGTAGTTGGCGTAGGAAGCGAGGAGGTCCGTGGAGGTGGTGGCGGTGACGGAGAGGATGTTATCGAGGGTGAAGCTGGCGGGGTAGAAGGGGTTGGCATCGGCATCGAGTCCATCGTTGCCGGAGGCGGCGATGAAGAGGATGCCGGCATCGCGGGCGCGGCGGATGGAGTTTTCGAGGAAGGAGGAGTATGAGGGGCTGCCCCAGCTGGCGTTGATGACGTGTGCGCCCATGGAGGTGGCGTAGTCGATACATTCTATGGCATCGGAGAGGGAGCCTTCGCCGGTATCGCTGATGAAGCGGCAGGCCATGATTTGGACGTCCCAGCAGATACCGGCCATGCCGAGGCGATTATTGGTGGAGGCACCGATGATTCCAGAGACCAGAGTTCCGTGGCCGGTGACATCGACGGGGTCGCCGTTGGTATCGACGGCATTCATTCCGTGGACGTCGTCGACGAAGCCGTTGCGGTCATCGTCGATGCCGTTATTGGGGATCTCGCCGGGGTTGATCCACATATTGTTGGCGAGGTCGATGTGGGTATAGCGGACGCCGGAGTCGATGACGGCGACGATGATATTGGGGGCGGTGGTGATTCCGTCCCAGGCTTCGGGGGCATTGATGTCGGCGTTGATGAGGCCGCCGCTTTGGCCGATGTTATGGAGTCCCCATTGGTTACCGTTGGCGTAGGCGGGGTCATTGGGGGTGAGAGTGGATTGGAGGAGGATATCGGGTTCGGCGAGTTCGACGAGGCCGCTGTTGAGGTAGTGGCTGATGGCGGCTTCCGGGGGGAGGTTTGGGGGGAGAGTTACGACCTGGAGGCGGTTGAGGTGGGGGTAGTCGCGGTGGGTTTGGGATTTGGTTTGGGAGTGCAGGGCGGCGATTTGGGTGGGGGTGGTGGTGGGTTTGAGTTGGATGAGGATACGGTTGGGGCGGTGGCTGGGTGTGGGGGTGATGGCGAGGGCGGGGGGGGTGAGGAGGGAGAGGACCAGAGTAAGGAGGATGGCGATTGTATAGGGGGTCTGGGGACTGCGGCGGTGATTGGGTTTTTGCGAAGTATGCGGCAGCGACATAGACGGCGGAGTGAAAGCAGGTTCTTTGCCGTTTGGGCTTGGCTGGTGCGGGGTTAGGAATTGGGGGGTATTGGGTGGGCAATTTTCCTGACTCGCGGTTCGGTGGGGTGGGTGATTGACTGTGGGGGTGAAATCCCGTGTGTTCCGATGTTTGACGCGTGGTGTCTTTATGGGGGTATGTGCCCAGGTGGTGGTGGTGGTTTTGGGAGTGCTTGGGTTTGTGGCAGGGGTGAGGGGGGCTGGGGTGGTGCGTTTGGAGGGGTATAGTTTTGCGGATGACGGGGGGCCGTTTTTGGGTTTGGGGGTGTCGTATTTTCAGGCGTTGCGGCATGCGAAGTATGAGCCGGAGCGACTGGAGCGGAACCTGCATTTGTTGTCGGCGAGGGGGTTTAATTACATTCGGGTATTGAGCATGGTGAACTGGGACGGGTTGGAGATTGCTCCGGTGAGTTTTACCAATCGGGAGGGTCATCGGGTGGAGGCCTGGCCGGATTACTGGGAGCGGTTTTGCGGGTTATTGGAGGCGGCGGGTGGGCATGGCCTGCGAGTGGAGGTAACGATCTTTGCGGATGCGCAGTATGTGATGCCGGAGCGGTCGGATCGGGTGAGGCACATGGAGGGTGTTCTGGAGCATGTGCGGGGTTTGGAGGATCGGGTGATGCATTTGGAGGTAGCGAACGAGGCGTGGCAGAACGGATTTTGGGGGGAGGAAGGTGTGCGGGATTTGCGGGAGTTTGCGGCGTATCTGGCGGAGCGTACGGAGTTGTTGGTGGCGATTACATCGAACCACGACGTGAGCGGGGATTGGCTGGAGAAGTTGTATGGGGGGAGTGCGGCGGATTTGGCGACCGTGCATTTTACGCGGGACATGAGGACGGAGGAGGGTGGGTGGTTACCGGTGCGGGATTGTTATCGTGTGGGGCGGTTAGCGGCTTTGCCTCCGGTGACGAGCAACGAGCCGGTGGGGCCGGGGTCGTCGGTGGCGACGGAGCGGGATCCGGTGCGGTTATGTGCGGCGGCGGTGTTTGCGTATTTGGCGGGGTTGCCGGGGTATGTGTTTCATTCGGGGGCGGGGGTGTATGCCCGGGAGCCGTTTGAGGAGATGCCGGGGATGGATGCGTTTGGATCGATCAGGCGAGTTCTTCCTGTGGATGTGGCGAACTGGGAGCGGTATGGCGGCTTGGAGGCGGGGTCACCCTTCACGGTGTATTGTGGCGGGGAGGCGGGGCGGTATTGGACCGAGGTGGAGGGGGCGGAGGAGGGGTGTCATCGTTATATTGGGATGCGGAGGGGGAAGCGGTTTGTCTCGCTGGTGACGGGGGTGTTGTCTGGCGGGGTGGAGCTGGAGGCGAAGCGGGAGATGCGGGTGGAGGTGATTGATCCAGTGACGGGGGTGTGTGCGACGGCGAGGTTGTTACAGGCGGGGGAGCGGTTGATGGTGCCGCAGGGTGGGGGTGCTTGGGTTGTGCGAGGGGAGTGAGGGGTTAAGGGGTGAGGATGTGCAGGATAGAGAGGGAGTGTGGGGGCAGGGTGGTCGTGTTGTTGGTGAACTGGAACCGGGTGATTTGTGGGCTGACGCGATTTGGATTATCGGGGTCGTTATAGGCGTCGGGGGAATCGCCGGTGAGGGTGACTGCGGGGTAGGGGCCTTGGAGTGGGGTGGTTCCGAGCTGGAGTGAGCAGGTGAGGTTTTTGGAGGGATGACGATTGATGAGGGCGATGGCCCATTGTCTTCCGGAGGGGGTGACTGTGGCGATGGCATCGAGGGCGGGGATATTCTGGTTGCCGATGGTGAGCGAGTCGGACTGGATATGGAGTGGGGCGACGCGGGGTTGGAGGTAATTGGCGTACATGGAGAGCGCATGGAAGTGAGTGCGGCGGAGGATGCCGGTGGGGTGGACGAAGAGGGGGCCGCGCGTATTGACGATGGGGGCGATGTTGGCCATGCCGACATCCTCGGCGTGGCGGAGGCAGGCATTGAGGAAGGAGGCGGAGAAGAGGGCGTCTGCCATGGTGTATTGGGAGTGGATGGCATTTTTATCGCGGGCTTGGACCAGGCGGTTGACTTCCGGATCGGTGTAGTCCTGGACGGATTTACGCGGGAATCCGGGGTGGTGCCATCCGCGCAGGTTCCATTCATCGAAGGCGATCTTGATTCGGCCGCGGTAGCCGTTTTCGTTGAGGATCTGGATAAAGCTGGCGATGGTGTTCTCGGGTTCCTGGGAGTGGCGGATGCAGGCGAGGTAACCGGGGGTATCGTTGGATTGCCAGAGGGGGAGCCAGTAGCCGTGGATCGAGATGTAATCGAGGTAGGGGCCGGCTTGCTCGAGGAGGGGTTGGGTCCATTCGCGGGTGGGGATGGCGGCGGCGCTGAGGCGTGTGGTGGGGTCGGCTTTCTTGATGGCGATGGCGGCTTGTTTGACGAAGGGAGCCCATTCTTCGATGGGTTTATAGCCGATTTCATGCTGGCCCCAATTTTCGTTTCCGATGCTCCACAGCTTGACGTTGTGGGGTGAGTGGTGGCCGTTGTCCTGGCGCAATTGGGCGTAGTGGCCTTGGGTGGTGTTGCAGTATTCCACCCAATGTTTCATTTCATCGATCGTGCCATTTCCGGCGTTGTTACAGATATAGGGTTCCCAGCCGGCGAGTTGGCAGAGGGCGACGAACTCATCTGTTCCGAAGGTATTGGGCTCGATGACGCCCCAGGCCATGTCATCGACGGGTTGGCGATTGGGGCCTACGCCGGGTTCCCAGTGATAGCCGCTGACGAAGCAGCCACCTGGCCAGCGGACGACGGGGACGTCGAGTTCTGCGAGTGCCTCGATGACGTCCAGGCGGAAGCCTTGTTCGTTCGACAGGGGGGATCCCGGGTCGAAGACACCGCCATAGATTTGGTGTTCGAAGTGTTCGAGGAAGCCGCCGAACAGCATGCGGGAGTAGGCTATGGTATTTTCCTCCGTGAGGATATTCACCGAGGCTTGCAGGTCATCCTTGGGGATCTGATCAGGGTCTGCGGGTTTGAGTGCGACATCATCGAACCAGGCTTGGCCGGTGGAGCTACCCCAGCCTCCGAAGAGGCAGTTGATTTCGAGGGTTGGCGTATCGGCGACGAAGGTTACCTCGACACGGGTCCAGTCCTGGGTGCCTGTGATGGCGGGGGTGCGGACTCCCTGCATGTTTTGGATATTGAGTAGTGCTCCGACGGCGCCGTGGACATTGTAGGTTTTGATCCAGCCCGAGAGTTCGTACCACTCGTTGGGCGTGACGCGGGTGGTGGTGGTCCAGGCGGCATCGGCTCCCTGGGTTGAGGTGATTGCGACTGCGTTTGTGCCTGAGTGGCCCGGTTGGTGCGGGTGCCAGGTGCATTGGTCTTCGCCGGCCCAAGCGCGGGTGATCCAGTCGGAAGGCGTGGTTGCGGTGGATTGTTCGAAGGATGGGTTGGCGATGAGGTTGGTGTCGGCGGCGGGGAGTGGTGTGAGCAGGAGCAGGGAGAGGAGAGCGGTGAGGCTTGGGGAGGAGGGATGCAGGGGCGACGGGTAGATGGTGGGGGACATGGTTTTGGGTTAGGAGTAAGGGGTTGTTGATTGGGGGGAGTATGGAGATGGGGGATGGAAGATGGGAGATCGAAGATCGGAGATGGGATAGGGGAGATCGAAGATGGGAGATGGGAGATGGGATACTGGAGATGGGTGTTGGTGGTTGGTGGTGTTGTGAAGCGGGGCTTGCGGTGGGTTGGGGTGGTGGAATCGGGTCTGGCTTTGTGGGGGTGGGGCGTGGTGAATTGCTGAGCATGGATTCTGATATGAGACTGGTGCGCTTTTTTTGTGGGACGTTGGGTTTACGGGTGGTGGTGGGGATGAGTGTGTTGTGGGGTGTTGGGGTATTGGGTGAGGGTGGGCGATCGTTGAAGGAGGCGGTTGGGGGGCGTTATCAGCTGGGTGTGGGTGTGAGTCATGTGGCGGTGGTGAACGTGGAGGATGCGGGTTTGATTCGGGAGCATTTTGGCATCGTGACGCCGGAGAACTGCATGAAGCCGCAGTCGATCCATCCGGGTGAGGGGGATTGGCGGTTTGGGGATGCGGATCGGTTTGCCGACTTTGCGCGGGAGACTGGTTTAGGGATGGTGGGGCATTGTTTGGTGTGGGCGAAGGATGACCGGACGGATGCCTGGATGAAGGAGGAGGGGGGGCAGTTGGTGAGTCGGGAGGTGTTATTACGGAGGATTGAGGAGCATGTAGGGGTGGTGGTGGGGCGGTATGCGGATGTGGCGACCATGTGGGATGTGGTGAACGAGGCGATAGGGGATGGGGATGAGGGGTTGTTGCGGGAATCGGTGTATTCGCGGGTGGCGGGGATGGATTTTGTGGTGACGGCGTTCAAGGCGGCCCGGGCAGCGGATCCGGATGCGGTATTGATTTACAATGACTACAACTGCCACAAGCCGGGGAAGCGGGAGAAGTTGATTGAGTTTTTGAAGCGGGTGATGGCGGCGGGTGCGCCGGTGGATGCGTATGGGATGCAGGGTCATTTTGAGTTGGGGGATGATTCCATTCCGCAGTTGCGGGAGACATTTGATGGATTGCGGAAGCTGGGGTTGAAGGTGGTGGTATCGGAGTTGGACATGGATGTTGTGACGCGGGGGAAGTGGTGGGCGGATGGCGGGAAGTATCGGGATGAGCTGGCGTCGTATGATCCGTATCGGGAGGGATTACCGGGGGAGGTGGAGCGTCGGCAGGTGCGGCAGTATGTGGCGTTGTTTGAGTTGTTTGACGAGTATAGCGACATGATTGAGCGGGTTTCCTTTTGGAACCTGCACGATGGGCAGAGCTGGCTGAACTATTTCCCGTGGAGGAGGACGAATTATCCCTTGTTATTTGATCGGGAGCGGAAGCCGAAGCCGGTTTTTGATGCGGTGTATCGGACTTTGAGGAATCAGACGCAGGGGCATGTGGGGGTGGAGAGGAGGGATGCGAATTCCGTGAAGGCCCATGAGGATTTGTTAGCGAAGACGAGGCAGGGGAGAGTGGACGTCTATTTCCAGGGCGATTCGATTACGCGGCGGTGGGGGGCGACGGATTATCCGCAATTATTGGATCATTGGCGTGAGACCTTTCACGGGTGGAACGCGGCGAACTTTGCGTGGGGGGGTGATTCGACGCACAACATGGTATGGCGGATGCAGCATGGGGAGTTGGAGGGGGTGAATCCGCGGGTGGTGGTGTTACAGGCGGGGGCGAACAACCTGCCGTGGCGTGGGGCTGCGAGTGCGGATCAGGTGGATGATGTGGTGGGTGGTGTGAGGACGTTGGTGGATGAATTTCGTCAGCGTTTTCCCGAGGCGGAGATTATTTTGACGGCGATGTTTCCGCGGTCACAGAACCGGGATTTGCGTCCGGCCATTGAGGAGATCAACGAGCGTTTGGAGGCGTTGGCGGAGGGGCGGGGGGTGAGGTTTTTGAACATCAACGCGGACTTGGTGGATGCGCGGGGGGAGTTGCGCGGTGACGTGTCGCGTGATGGCTTGCACTTGGAGAGGGCGGGTTATGAGGTGTGGGGTCGGGCATTGCGCGGGATGCTGGGGGAGTTGCTGGGGCCTCCGGCGAAGGAAGACTTGGCCCCGCCGCCGACGGGTGATCCTTCGGTGAGCGCCAACCGTTAGTCGCTTGGCGGGTAGAGGGAAGCGATCCGCCTGAGGCGGATCGCTGTGTTTCGGTGAATCGGATCTGGCGAAGGACGCGCCTTCCTTTGGTTTTCGAGCTACGAAGAGTCAGGCAGGTTGTCCTTATCTTCGTCAGGTTAATTGGGGGTGATGTGGAAGTAATCGAAGTCGGCATGGCCGCCGGGCGATTGGGTGGCGTAGTTAAAGAGGCCGAAGCGGTAGCCCATGAAGTGGGGGAGAGTGTAGCTCATTTTGAGTTGGGAGCCGATGGGGTGCCAGTTCTGTCCGTTGAGGCTGTAGGCGAAGCGGGCGGTATCGGTGCGGTTTTGGAAGTTGCATTCGGCTTTGAGGTGGACGGTGTTTTGGTTGAGGGGGATGCGGGCGGCTTCGGTGGGTGAGCCGGACTGGGCGTTGAGCATGACGAGGAACTTGTTGGTGCCGGTTATTTGGACACCGACGAGGCCGTAGTTTTTCTGGAGGAGAGCGAGGCCAGCGAAGTCGCCGTCGTGCATGCCAGTGGTATCGAGCGAGGCGGTGCCGGTGCAGGTGGGGCCGAAGGTGCGTTGGGTGAGCGTATTGCAGGCGGAGAGGACGTTGGGGTCGGTGCGGCCGGTTTTGAGCCGGAGAAATCCGGGGTGTTCGGTGAGGGACCAGAGGGAGTTGTTCGGGTTATGGTTCCACTGCCAGGCGAGGGGGAGGGAGTTGTTGAGCGGGGAGCGGTGGAAGTCATCGGGTTGGATGATACCGGGGATGAGACTTTGGTTGGGGGGCAGGCTGAGCGTATCGGGGACTTGTCCGTTGGTGCCGAGGATGGGCCAGTCATCCTGCCAGGAGACGGGGACGAGGTAGGGGATACGGCCGACGGCGCCGTAGTCACGGAAGAGGTAGGCGAACCATTCTCCTTTGGGTGTATCGATGAGTCCGCCTTGGGCGACACCTTTATCCTGGAGGGCGACGCGGCCTTCGTAGGGTCCGGTGATGGATTTGCTGCGATGGATGATTACTGTGCGCATACCGCCGCGGGGCCAGGTGATATTAAAGAGGTAATAGTAGCCATTGATTTTGAAGAGTTGGGAGCCTTCGGCGGGGAGGCCTGCGGGGCCGGGGGCTACGGCCGTGGCGTTGGTGACGACGATTTCGTTGAAGCCGTCGGGTTGGATGCCAGTGAGGTCGGGTTTGAGTTCGACGAGGCGGAGGTTACCGGCGCCGTAGAGCATGTAGGCGCGGTCGTCGTCGTCGAAGAAGAGTGAGTGATCGTGGAGCGAGGGTTCGAAGGCGGTTTTGGTCCAGGGGCCTTGTTCGATGTTTTGGGTGGTGTAGATGTAGGTTCGGCCGGTGGTGCTGGAGAAGGTTGTGACGTAGAAGGTGCCTTGGTGGTAGCGGAGGCTGCTGGCCCAGGAGCCTGCGCCGTAGGCGTTTTTGCCGTTCTTGAGGTTCAGGGCGTCGACATTCTCGAGGGTATCGTAGGCGTAGCTGGCGAGTTCCCAGTTGACCAGGTCGTGGGATTTCATGATGGGGAGTCCCGGGGACATGTGCATGGTGGTGCTGCTCATGTAGTAGGTGTCGCCAACGCGGATCATGGCCATGTCGGGGACATCGGCATGGATGATGGGGTTGCGGGCCTGGCCGGCTGCGGCAACGGGGAGTGAGATCTGCAAGGCGAGGGCGAGAGCGATGCCGGTGTTTGCTTGGATCGGATTCATGGAAGTGGTGAAGGTTGGAGGAGTGATTGAGGTGTGGGATGAAATTTAGATGGAGCCGGATGTTTCGTCAGCTGATTTAAGAGTTTTTGGGAGCGTGGCTGTTGGTTCGTGTGGGCTGTGTTTGTATTTTAGCTATTCGATGCGCTCACTTGATTGGGTGTGTTGCTGGTTGATAATGGGAAAAAGAAAAGCGCCCGGCTTGGTGCCGGGCGCTTGCTGGGGTTTTCTAATATTACTTCAGGAAGATTTTTTTGCTGCGGCGCTCGCCTTCGGAGCGAAGGAGGTTTTCGTTATTTTTGACGAAATTGATAACGCTGGGGTAGGCCACGCCTGAGTCGTCACTAAGTTGTTTGAGTCCAATGCCTTGCGGGTTGCTTTTCAGGATGTTTGTGATGCGGTCCTGGATTTCAGCAGTGCTGAGGCGGGTGCGGGGCTTTTTAGGGGCGGTGGTGGTGGTTTGGTTATCGATGCCGAGTTCCTGGCAGATGTGAGCGATTTTATCATCGATAGCTTCGACCTTATCCAGGAGTTGTTGGCGTTCTTCGAGGAGTTGGGTGAGGTCGTTTTTATTAAGCAGTTCGAGTTTGCTTTGGAGTTCGGCTTTGTATTGGGCGATTTTGTTAATGATATTCGTATTCATTGAATAGGTTTGAATTGATAGATGGCCAACACATTGATGTAAAGAGCCTGATTATAAACCGCTGAGGATAGAACTGGAATAGTTCTGAACCGCGAATGGACGCGAATGGGGGGGCTGTTCTGGACCGCGAATGGACACGAATAGACGCGAATGGGGATTGGAGTCGTTAACCGCGAATGGACGCTAATGGACGCGAATGGGGATGGGAGTCGTTAACCGCTAATGGACACGAATGGACGCGAATGGGGGTGGATTTGTGGTGGGCATAGAGATGGGGTGTTTTGGGGGGAGTCTTTGCGTGTGGGGTTATCCATTCATGGTTAGGAATGGGGTTGATCTTGGGGTGTGGGTTGGGGACATTTTGCGCGTGAATTTCCAGAAAGCTTTATCCGGTGGAGTGCTGTTGCTTATAGCTACCTTTGGTTTTGTGGGGTGTGTGCGTGCGGAGGGGGAGCATGAGGTGGTGCCTTTGGATTTTTTCAGCACGATGGATGGTTTTGAGGTGACGTTATGGGCGAGTTCGCCGCGGTTGTATAATCCGTCGAACATGGATGTGGACAAGGATGGTCGGATTTGGGTGGCGGAAGGGGTGAACTACCGGAGTCATTATGAGCGGAGGCCGGAGGGGGATCGGATTGTAGTGATTGAGGATACGGACGGGGACGGAGTGGCGGACAAGGACTGGGTATTTGTGCAGGAGCCGTTTTTACGGTGTCCGCTGGGTGTGGCGGTGGTGGACAACAAGGTGGTGGTGTCGATGACGCCGGACCTGATTGTTTACACGGATGTGGATCGTAACCTGCGGTTTGATCCGGCGGTGGACAAGCGGGAGGTATTGTTATCGGGGTTCAACGGTCGGGTGCATGATCACAGTTTGCATTCTGTGACGGTGGGGCCTGATGGGCAATGGTATTGGAATGCGGGGAATTGTGGGGCGGTATTTACGGATCGGTCGGGGCGGGTGTTCCGGGTGGGGAGTTCATTTATGACGCAGGAGGTGGCGGGGATGCCGAGTGATGACGGGCATGTGTATGTGGGAGGGTTTGCGGCGCGGATGAATCCGGATGGGACGATGGTGCGGGTGATTGGGCATAATTTCCGGAACAGTTATGAGCAGACCGTGACGTCGTTTGGGGATGTGTTTCAGAGTGACAATGATGATCCGCCGGCGGCGCGGGTGGCGTTTCTGTTGGGGTATGGGAATGCTGGCTACAGTTCGGCGGATGGGCAGCGCGGGTGGGGGGCGGATCGGAGGCCGGGGCAGCTGACACCGGTGGCGGAGTGGCGTCAGGAGGATCCGGGTGTGATGCCGGCGGGGGATGTCTATGGGGGTGGGGCACCGACGGGTGTGGCGTTTTATGAGGGGGGGGCTTTGGGTGGGGCGTATCGGGGGATGTTGTTGGCGTGTGAGCCGACGCGGAACACGGTCTTTGGCTATCTGCCGGTGAACGAGGGGGCGGGTTTCAAGCTGGAGCGGTTTGATTTCCTGACGACGAATCGTGAGGGGGATTATGACGGGGCGGATTTCACGGGTGGGGTGAGGAAGAAGGAGATTGAGACCAAGACGTTGTTTCGTCCGTCGGACGTTGTGGTGGGGGCGGATGGGGCGATTTACATTGCTGACTGGTATGATGCCCGGGTGGGTGGTCATGGCGACATGGACGACACGTTGTCGGGCGCGATTTACCGGGTGGCGCCTAAGGGGTATCGGCCGAAGGTGCCGAGGTATGACTGGGAGAGTGCGTCGGGTTTAGTGGAGGCGTTGTGCAGTCCGGCGGTGAACGTGCGGGCCACGGCGGCGAAGAAGCTGCGGGAGCGGGGGGAGAGCGTGGTGGCTGAGGTGGCGGGATTATTGGAATCTGAGAATCGGTATTTCAGGGCACGGGCGATTTGGGTATTGGCGGATTTGGGTGAGGCGGGTCGGGAGCGTGTGCGGGGGCAGTTACGGAGTCCGGATGCCCAGTTGCGGGTGGCGGCGTATCGGGCGTTGCAACGTCAGGACGAGGGTGGGGTGGAGTTATCGAAGTTGATGATGCGGGACAGTTCTCCGGCGGTGCGCCGGGAGGTGGCGTTGGCGATGCGGGACATTCCGTGGGGGAAGTCGGGTGAGGTATTATTGGCGCTGGCTGAGGGTTACAACGGTGAGGACCGGACTTATCTGGAGGCATTGGGGACGGGGGCGTCGGGGAAGGAGTCGGAGCTTTACGATGCTTTACTGAAGCGGATGGGGTCGGAGGATTCGGTTGAGTGGGGCAGGGCTTTTGCGAATTTGGCCTGGAGGTTGCATCCGGCGCAGTCGGCCGGGGCGTTTACGAGTCGAGCCTTGTCGGGGTCGTTGACTGAGGAGGAGCGGAAGGCGGCGCTGGTGGCGCTGGCGTATGCGGGCACGCGTGAATCCGTGATGGGTATTGTGCAGGCTGCATCGGAATCAACCGGGATGGTGAAGGCGCATGCCGTGTGGTGGCTGTTGAATCGTCAGGGTAATTTGTGGGCTGATTACGGGTTGGGCGCGGTGCTGAAGGAGCAGGGGATTTATGATCCGGAGTCGGTGCAGGTGGTGGAGATGGAATTGCCGGAGCAGCCGCCGTCGCAGTTGCCATCGATCGACGAGATTCTCGGGATGCAGGGTGATGTGGAGCGGGG
>JBJOII010000115.1:0-13985 GCA_046047235.1 Verrucomicrobiota bacterium
GAACTGTCCACCTGCGCCAACAACGTCGTCGGCACCTGCACCAACGCCAACCCACGCAAATACGTCGCCGCAATAAATCCCGCCAAATCCCCCACCACACCCCCACCCAACGCCACCACAAACGAACGCCGCTCCAACCGCTCCGCCGCCAACCGGTCATAACACAAACCTGCCTGCCGCACCGACTTCGCCCGCTCCCCCGCCAGCACCGTGATCATCACCGGCTCAAACCCCGCTCCCCGCAACGACTCCATCGCCGCCTCCCCATGCAACGGCCCCACATTGCTGTCGGTCACCACCACACACCGCCCCCGTAAACCCGCCTTCCGGCAAGCCGCCCCCAGCCCCGCCAACAATCCCTGCCCCACCAAAATGTCATAACTGCGCTCACCGAGCGCGACTCGAACCTTGCGCATGCCCGCCAGCATAGGCACCCCCCACCCAACTCCACAAGGGACAACACCACCCTTGCCCCACTAACCACAGCACACCGCTACCCCCCCCGCCGCAGACTAGACGGAACCCCACAAGCCCCCTACCCTCCACCCAACCAGTCGTAACCCTACTCCAGCATGAACGCCTCCTCCAAAATCGCCTTCCACCGCAGCCTGCGCGGCCGCCTCGTCCTCTTCGTCTTCGTCCCCACGCTCATCGTCTTCAGCAGCCTCATCGTCACCCGCGCCCTCAATACGCTCAAAACCATGGAAGCCCAAGCCGAGGAATCCATGGCCCACCTCGCCGAACAGGTCGCCGCCGAAATCGAACGCGGTAACACCCGAGCCGTCCTCACCGCCCAAACCATGGCCTTCGCCGCCGAAGAAGGCCTCTTCGGAAAACGCCTCGAATCCAGCCTCTACGCCCGCAGAATCCTCGAACAATTCCCCGAATTCACCGGTGCCTACTTCGGCTATGAACCCAACGCCGACGGACAGGACCCCCTCTACACCAACTCCCCAGCCGCTACCCAAATCGGCAATGCCTTCACCCCCGAAGGCCGCTTCATTCCCTACTGGTTCCGCGATGCCGAGGATAACCAAAGCATCCAGCTCCAACCCCTCGTCGACATGGAAACCAGCCTCTACTATGACGGCTGCCGCCAACGCTTCCTCTCCAATAATCAACCCCTCCCCATGGTCACGGAGCCCTACGTCTACGAAGGCAAAATGATCGTGGAACAAACCTACCCCATCCTCCACCAAGGCCAGTTCGCCGGCGTCGCGGGCGTCGACCGCGCCCTCAGCGATATCGGCCTGTTCCTCCAAAACATCAAACAGCGGGAAAATATCGACGTCTTCCTCATCAGTAACCAGGGCAAGTTCATCGCCTCCACACTCCCCGAACTCAACCTCCGCACCAAAGCCATCCAGGACACCCCCTACAAAGACCTCTTCGAACCCTTCTACCAAAACCGCCAATCCCAAATCTTCGCCGCTTGGAATGACCCCTTCACGGATACACCCCACTTCTACGCCACCTGCGAAGTCCCCACCGGAAACTGGCTCGTCGTACTCCGCGAAGCCGAAGACGATGTCCTGGGTGAAGTTCGCAACCACATCATTACCTCGGCCGCAGGCGCTCTCGGTGCCCTTGTGCTACTCATCAGCTACGGCTGGTGGATGATCGCCGGCGCCGGCAAACGCATCACCGCCGCCATGGCCACCGCCGATGCCATGGCCTCCGGACAACTCTCGCTCCCCAACTCAGATACCTCCTCCGCACGCGACGAAATCAACTCCATGTTCGGCAGCTTCAACCGTATGGTCGATTCCTTCCGCCAAGTCACCGAGGTCTGTAAAGCCATCGCCGAAGGCGATTACAGCCGCCGCGTCCATAAACGCGGCGACCACGACTCCCTCGCCGATGCCATCAACCTCATGGCCACCCGCCGCCAGGCCGCCGAGGAAGAAGTCAAATCCTACACCGCTGAACTCGAATCCCGCACCAAGGAACTCGAAACGCTCTCTTCCGACGCCCAACAACGCGCCCAAATCGAATCCAGCCTCGCCGACCTCAACGCCTCACTCCAAGGCAGCCTCACCCCAGCCGAGGTCGCCTCCCGGGGCCTCCACGCCGTGACCAGTTTCCTACAAGCCCCCATGGGCGCCATGTTCGTCCTGCTCCCCGACGAACAACTCCACCAGCTCGCCTCCTTCGCTTACCCCGCCAATGGCCAACACACTCAACCCCGCCAACCCGGCGAAGGCTTCATCGGCGCCGCCGCCCAATCCCGCCAACCCATCCTCGCCGAACCCGGCCAGGAACGCATGCGCATCCAGTTCGGCTTCGGCGATATCGCCCCTTCCCATATCCTCGCCTATCCCCTCACCCTCCAAAACACCACCGCCGGCGTCGCCGAAATCGCCCTCCTCCAACCCCTCTCCAAAACCCAGGAACAATGGCTCGAAAAGGCCGCCCAGACGCTCGCCAACGCCCTCCGGTTCGCCATCGAATCCGAAGAACGCCACGAAGCCGAAGAACGCAACCGGCTCCTCCTCGAATCCACCGCCGAAGGCATCTACGGCGTCGATACCCGCGGCCACATCACCTTCATCAATCCCTCAGCCTGCCGCATGCTCGGTTACGAACCAGCCGAACTCGTCGGCCAACCATCCCACGACCTCCTCCACCACCACCACGCCGACGGACAACCCTACCCCATCGAGGATTGCCCCATGTTCGCCGCCTATACCCAGGGCAAAGCCAGTCGCATCGATAATGAAGTCCTCTTCCGTAAAGACGGCTCCAGCCTCCCCGTCGAATACGGCGCCACCCCCACCATAGAAAATCAACAGATCACCGGCGCTGTCATCAGCTTCACGGATATCACCGAACGACGCGCCGCCCAGCAGGAACTCCAGCAGGCAAAAACCAAGGCCGAGGAAGCCACCGCCATGAAATCCATGTTCCTCGCCAATATGAGCCACGAAATCCGCACCCCCATGAACGCCATCATCGGCCTGGCTCACCTCGCCCTCAAAACTGAACTCACCCCCAAACAACACGACTACATCCATAAGGTCCATACCGCCGGCACCTCCCTCCTCAGCATCATCAACGACATCCTCGACGTCTCCAAAATCGAAGCCGGTAAACTCGATATAGAAAACATCGACTTCCAACTCGACCAGGTCATCCACTCCGTCACCACGGTCACCGCCCAGAAAGCCCACGAAAAGGGCCTTGAGTTCCTCATCGAAGTCCCGCCCGATGTCCCCCAAAACCTCCGCGGCGACCCCCTTCGCCTCGGCCAGATCATCACCAACCTCGTCAATAACGCCATCAAGTTCACCGAGAAAGGCGAGGTCCGCGTCACAACCAAACTGCTCGAACATTCCGATTCCTCCATCCAACTCGAATTCACGATCTCCGACTCCGGCATCGGCATGACCCCGGAACAAGCCGCCCGCCTGTTCCAACCCTTCACCCAGGCCGACATGTCCACCACCCGGAAACACGGCGGCACCGGCCTTGGCCTCACCATCTCCAAACGCCTCGTCGAACTCATGCATGGCCGCATCTGGCTCGAAAGTGAACCCGGTAAAGGCAGCCGCTTCTACTTCATCATCCACCTCCAGCCCGGCTCGGAAAAACCCGCCCGCATCTTCCCGCCGGAACTCCAAAACCTCCGCGCCCTCGTCGTCGACGACAACCCCGCCGCCCGCGAAATCCTCCTCAGCTCCCTGGGCAGCATCACCGCCAAAGTCCACGCCGTCTCCTCCGCCCGCGAAGCCTTCGCCGCACTCCACGAAAGGGATGCCACGGAACCGTACCAAGTGGTCTTCATGGATTGGCGCATGCCCGAAATCGACGGTCTCCAGGCCACCCGCCAAATCAAAAACGACCCCAACCTCAAACACATCCCCTCCGTCATCATGGTCACCGCCTTCGGACGCGAAGAAGTCCGCTCCGAAGCCGAAGCCCTTCACGTCGATGGCTTCCTCATGAAGCCCGTCACCCAATCCATGCTGGTCGATAGCCTCGTCAATATCTTCGGCCAGTCCAACGGCAACGACCGAAAAGCCGCCCAGCCAGATGAACACGCCAACCTCCTCCAGGGCGCCCGTATCCTCCTCACGGAAGATAACGAAATCAACCAGCAGATCGCCTGCGAACTCCTTCAGGGCGCCGGCGCCACGGTCACGGTCGCCAATAACGGCCTCGAAGCGGTCGAAGCCCTCCAACCCAATCCACCCCCCTTCGACCTCGTCCTCATGGACCTCCAAATGCCCAAAATGGACGGCTACCAGGCCACTGCCAAAATCCGCTCGGAACAACGCCTACAAAACCTCCCGGTCATCGCCATGACCGCCCACGCCACCACGGAAGAACGCGACCGCTGCATCGCCGCCGGCATGAACGACCACATCGCCAAACCCATCAACCCGGATGCCATGTTCGCCACCATAGGACGCTACTTCAAACCCACCACCCAGACACCCAAACCCGAAGCACAAAAACCCGCCCCGCCAACTCCCGCCAACTCCGACCTGCCCGCCGCCCCCGGCTTCAACCCCGAGGACGGACTCCGCCGCGTCGGCGGCAACCGAAAGCTCTACCTCAAACTCCTCGGCGAGTTCATCCAGCAACAAGTCGAAGCTCCCAGCCAGGTCGCCGCCGCCCTCAAGGCCAACGACCTCGAAACCGCCCAGCGCATCGCTCACTCAGTCAAAGGTGTCGCCGGCAATCTCGGCGCCACGGAAATCCAAACGCTCGCCGCCGACCTCGAAAATATCCTCCGCCAGCAAGGACCCGGACCGGAAGAAAGCCACGCCCGCGAAAAACTCCTTGCGGCGCTCAACCAACTCGCCCAACACCTCCAACCCGCCCTGCCCCAATCCTCCCCCACCACACCACCCGCACCCCCCACACCCACAGCTCCCGCCCAGCCCGTCGACCCGGAGGAACTCGCCAAAATCACCTCGGAACTGCGCGACCTGCTCCAGTCCGATGACCCCCAGTCCGCCTCCTTCCTGGAAACCCACGCCTCCCTCCTCCAACAAGCCCTGCCCCCTGACCTCTGGCAGACAATCAATGACGCCACCCAAAACTACGACTTCACCGAAGCCCTCTCCGCCCTGGAAAAAGGCCTCAACCCCTAGCCCACACAGAAACACCCCCATCACCCACCGGCCGCAAATCAGTCCGATCGGTCAGATCAGACCAACCTCCTCGCCCACCTCCAGCATTCGACTACACCTCAGTCCTCCCGGTCACTCACCCGCCGCACCCAACGCCGCGCCTTCATTTCAAACCGCGGCAAACTGTTCAACGGCACCGGCGTCACGGGAATCCGCAGACTCAACCGCGATTGCAGCGCCTGCTGCACCCGACCCGCCACCCTCCCCGGCTCCCCCGCCCCGGGCTGAACCTCAATCCGCAAGGATAACTCCGTCCGGCTCGACGTGGTAAACACCTCCACCTGATACTCCAATACACCCCCGCACTCCTGCAAAATCCCCTCCAACGCCGCCGGATGCACATTCACCCCCCGCACAATCACCATGTCATCCGCCCGCCCCAAAATCCCCCCCTCCAAACCCAATTCCACACTCCCGCATTCGCAAGCCCCCACACCCCCCACACGCCCGAAATACAACGGCTCCACCACATCCCCCGTCCGATACCGGATCACCGGAGATGCCACCCGACGTAAGGTCGTCAAGACCAGCTCACCCGTCTCACCCTCCCCCACCCTCCCTCCCGTCTCAGGATTAATCACCTCAGCGTAAAACGACCCCTCCATCACATGCAGCCGACCCGGAACCCGCGGACACTCGTAACTCACCGGCCCCACCTCCGTCATCCCATGATGATCATACACCCGCGCCCCACCCCATAACCGGCTCAACCGCGCCCGCACCGGCGGCATGCTCCCCCCAGGCTCGCCCGCCACCAGCAACCGCTTCACCCGACACCCGCCCATGTCCAACCGCTCCTCCACCGCCACCTCCGCCAACCGGGAAGCATACGTCGGCGTACAGCAAACCACCGTCACCTCGTTGTCCAAAATCATCCTCAGCCGCGCCGCACTGCTCAACCCACCCCCCGGTAAACATAAACACCCCATCGCCTGCGCCGCCTCAAACGCCATCCAAAAACCAATGAACGGCCCAAAGGTAAACGCAAACATCACCCGATCCTCCGCCCCAACCCCTGCCGCCCCAAAAACCCGCTGCCAATCCTCTACCATCCCCCCCCAACTCTCCGCCGTGTCCAGCCACCGCAACGGACGCCCCGTCGTCCCGCTCGTCTGATGAAACCGCGTATACCTCTCCAATGAATACGTCAGATTCCCCCCATACGGCGGATGCCGCTCCACCTCCGCCACCAGTTCACCCTTCGTCGTAAATGGAAATTGCGCCGAAAACTCAGCCAAACTCCCCACCGCCAAAGGCGCACCCACCGCCGCTAAACGCCTCGTCTGAAAGCCGTTCGCCGGCCGCACCGCATCCAATAACACCCCCAGCCGCTCCAGCTGAAGCCGCTCCAGTTCCACCCGGTCTGTAGGCACCATGGTCAAGGCTCCGAACCCTAATCAACCCCCTCTCAAAACAAAAGAAGTCGCCGCAAATATGTTTGCAGCGACTTCCCCCTCTACCGCCTCCCCGGCAACCCAACCAAAAGCCAAAAAGCTGAAGAAAGGCCGCCGACCACGATGACACAAAGCGAGATGCCCAGCTTCAGAATCAACCCCCGGGTCCACCCGGGGAACCAAAACTAAACCATCTCTATGCCTGTAAACCCCGTATCACCGCAGCCGACGGCCCCGACTAACACACGCTTACATATACGCTGCCTCCCTGCACTTCCTGCGCGAAGACCCCAAAAATCTCACCCCTCACCCCGCCGCGGTCCGGGAGTCGGGAGTCGGGAGTCGGGAGTCCGCCTCCATCGGCCCCGCAGACCCCGACCCGGTGTTTCAGTGTTTCCGCCCCACCCTCCAATCCTATCTTTTCGCCCTGCCATGTTCCTGCCCCATCAACATTCGCGTCCATTCGCGGTTAGAAACAGAGGCCAAAGGTCAGGAGTCAGGAGTCGGGGGTCCGCCTCCATCGGCCCCGCAGACCCCGACCCGGTGTTTCAGTGTTTCCGCCCCACCCTCCAATCCCATCTTTTCGCCCTGCCATATTCCTGCCCCATCAACATTCGCGTCCATTCGCGTCCATTCGCGGTTAGAAACAGAGGCCAAAGGTCAGGAGTCAGGAGTCAGGAGTCAGGAGTCCGCCTCCATCGGCCCCGCAGACCCCGACCCGGTGTTTCAGTGTTTCAGCCCCACCCTCCAATCCCATCTTTTCGCCCTCCATATTCCTGCCCCATCAACATTCGCGTCCATTCGCGTCCATTCGCGGTTAGAAACAGAGGCCAGCTCCTCGCGTCCATTCGCGGTCAACATTGGCCCTCCCCCCCTCTGCCTGCGCTCTTGCGCTCCCAGCGGTTTGCCTCCACTCTACCGCGCATGAAATTTTTTCTAGCTCTCGGCCTCTTGGCGGCCCTCGCCGCTGTCATGGCCGCCGGCGTGGTCAAACTCATCGACGGTAAACCCCTCCTCCTGCTCGCCACCCTTGCCATCTATTCGCTCTTTTTCTACCGGGTTGGCTGCACCGAACATTAATGCCGCAGCCCCGGAGGAATAGTCGTCCCAAGCCCATCGCGGCTTGGCTTTCACTTCTACCCTGCCTGTTCCTCACCCACTGCGCCGCTCCCAGACACCTCGACACCGCCCGCCTCTCTGAGGGCATGACCGCCCCGGAAGTAGAAGCAGTCTGGGGCTCCCCCTCCACCATCCTGGAATATCAGGACGACTCCGGCGCCCATACCCGCTGGGAATATCACCGGCGCATCACCCGGGAAAAGCTCTACTGGTCCGTCGAAAACCAGGTCACTCCTTTCGGCATCACTCCCACCCTCAACCGCCGCGGCATCCCCTACACGACCTCCTACCTCGCAGGCTTCGCCGTCTTCACCGACGACCTCCTCGTCCGCTGGCAAAGCTTCCCTCCCCCCACTTCCCCACCGCCCTACATCCAGTCCATGCCCGACCCCGATTTCCGCGACGGCACCTCCGCCTTCAGCACGTTCTAACTCCACCATGCAACACTCCATCACCA
This sequence comes from Verrucomicrobiota bacterium, assembly GCA_046047235.1. Classification (GTDB taxonomy): domain Bacteria; phylum Verrucomicrobiota; class Verrucomicrobiia; order Limisphaerales; family JAHDYP01; genus JBMTVN01. Next base: position 8,109 of record JBJOII010000115.1, read on the forward strand.
TCCTCGACGGCTACACGCTCAACCCCGGCGACCTCTCCTGGGACCCCCTCGGCTCTCTCGCTCCCTGCCAGGTCCACGACCGCACCCAACCGAACGAACTCCTCAAACGCGCCGCCCAATCCACCATCCTTCTCACCAATAAGGTCGTACTCAACCAGTCCACGATCCAACAACTCCCCCACCTCAAATACATCGGCGTCCTCGCCACTGGCTACAATGTCGTCGATATCCCAACCGCCACAGCACACGGAATCGCCGTCACCAACGTCCCCGCCTATAGCACCGCCTCAGTCGCCCAGCTGGTGTTCTCCCTCCTCTTCGAACTCACGTTCCAAACCGGCCACCACGCCCGACGCGTCAACGCAGGCGCATGGTCCCAATGCCCCGACTTCACCTTTCGCGACACCCCACTGACAGAACTTCACGGCAAATCCCTCGGCATCCTCGGCTTCGGCCGCATCGGCCGCGCCGTCGCCACCATCGGTCACGCCCTCGGCATGCAAATCCTCGTCACCACCCGCACCCAACCCGCCGCCTCCAATACACCCATCGAATACGTTAGCCAGGAGTCCCTCTTCCGCCGCAGCGATGTCCTCTCGCTACATTGCCCCCTCACCCCCGCCACGGAACACATCGTGAATGAGGAATCACTGGCCCACATGAAACCCACGGCCTACCTCATCAATACTGCCCGCGGCCCGCTTCTCGATGAACCCGCGGTCGCCCGCGCCCTCCACGAAAATCGCCTCGCCGGCGCCGGCCTCGATGTCCTCAGCCAGGAACCCCCTCCCGCTTCCAATCCGCTCCTCACCGCCCCACGCTGCCTCATCACCCCACATATCGGCTGGGCCACCCTCGCCGCACGCCAACGCCTCATGGCCGAAGCCACCCATAACGTCCGCGCCTTCCTCGAGGGCAGCCCGGTCAATGTCGTCAACCCCGACTACTTGTCCTCTCCCGGCACCTGATCAGCAAAACCCAGGTCAATATACTGACCCCCGCCCGTCTGCCGACAACGCACAGCCACCACGTTCTTCCCAACCTTGAACGCGGCCTTTGCCGACTCACTCAACATCTTCGGCTCATAGCCCGTCGTGTAACCGTTTAGGTTCGCCACCCGAACCCCGTTCACATACACCTGCGCGTCCTCATCATGGTGGATCAATAAACGCAGGTCATGCCAGCCGGTTGAATCCAACTCAAACTCCCTCCGCAACCAGATCGTCCGCGTGTTCCACACCGTCCGCACCACCGCACTCGGCGTTCCCTCGGTACCAAAACCCGCCAGGCCTTCCTTCCAGCCACTGTCATCATAACCCGCATCACTCCAACCCTCACCCGGTTGCTCCATGGTGTAACGCCAGCTCAAACGATCCTGCTCCGCCGTCGGCACCACCACCTCCAACCGCGGCGGCTTCGGAATCGGAGCCCAACCCTCCGCACGCGTCACATCCCGCGAGGCATACTTCTTCCAAACCTCCATGCTATACAGCATCGGCAGGTAAACCCCACCCACCACCGGCCGCGCCTGAAAACCACGCTGCCGCGCGTTCTGCGTCCAATACCAGTCGCTCATCGGCACCCGATCCGGCGTCTCATTCAAAAACCGATGAACCGGACGCACCAACGCCAGGAAATCCTCCCGGTCCTGCGTCAACGTCGCCGTCCATAACACCCAGTCCAGCTTGGTATACAAACTCCGGTTGTCCAAAGGCAGCCCATACGGACCCTGCACCTTCTTGTAATACTCCATCTCCTTCCGCAATACCGACTCCGGAAATAACCCCAAACCCAAGATCCGATCCCACACCAGATTATACTTCTGGCTCCACGTCCCCGACCGGTCAAACGCCAGCCGGAAATGATCCCCATCGTTCGCCTCCTCCATCCAACGCCCGGCAAACTCCTTCGCCAATGCACTATACTCCCGCGCCCGTGCCTCATCCCCACGCATCGCACACAGCTTCGCAAACGATCCCAAACCACAGATCGCCTTCGCCGACAAATTGACGTTGTGCGCCAAATGCCCGGCAAAGTCGTCCGTGCACAACTGGTTCTCCGGATCAAACCCCTTCGCCTTCAAATACTCCGCCCACCGCTCCAGCTGCGGCCAATACAACGAAGCAAAATCGGCGTTCCCCTCCATCTGCGCCACCGCCGCCATCAGGATCAGCAAATTGCCGCTCTCCTCCACCGGCATCTGGTTCTCCTCCGACCGCTCCCCACCACCATACCGCTGCCCGTTCGCATGCGGATACGTCCCCAAATCATGCGGCGCAAAAGGAAACTTCCAACGCTCCGATGCCGCATAGTTCATAAACGGAACAATGAACGACTTCGCCAGCGACGGGCCAAATAACAGGAACTGCGGCGCCATCGGATAAAACACGTCCGATGTCCCAATACACCCGTTGCTGAAGTTCTCCTTCGAAAACGACATCACCTGCCCGTTCCCGTCCGCCACAAACTTGCTCGCCGCCAAACACTGCCGGTAAGCCAACGCCCCAATCCGCGCATACTCCGCACCCCCCGCAGCCTCCAAATCCCCCATCAACTCCCGGTCAAACGCCGCACACCTCTCCACCAAAACCCCATACTCCCGCGCACTCTCAGTCAGCAAACGATTCGCATCCCACCCGTCCCCACGCCAATACGGACGCAGGTTCTCCATGAAATACTGGATCGAATACTCGTCGTCATACGCCAGCATCAGCCAGCGCGATACCGGCTCCTCCCCTACAACACCCACCCGAACCCCCAACCCGCCCGATACCCGATCCGCCCGCGCCGGCGCCTCCATCCCCTCCAACGGAATCCCCCTCAACCCACCCTCGGCAAACCCGCGCTGCATCGCCCCCCGATTCCCGAACACCCGCGCCGCCACATGCTCCTCCGGCACCGCCATATACAAATGCCCCCAATCAATCCTCAAATCATCCCCGCTCTTCGCCAAAACCCCCTGCTCCACCGACCCCAGCTTCAACACCGCCAAATCACCCAAACGACGACTCTCCCACGTCACATCCTGCCGACTCGCATCGTTCACTGCCAACTCGCCGGCCGCCTCAAAATACAATTCCACCTCATGCTTCCCACCATCGGTCGCCACAAAATCCCAGGCCACATACGTCACCGGACGCGACAACACCGCCAAATCCTCCGGCAACGAAGGCGTCATGAACGTCAGCGTCAGCGCTATACCCGCACCCTCAAAGCTGTAGATCGTCCGCGTCGGCAACACCTCCAACCCCGTCTGTTCCATCGCCGCCAACCGACGCGGATCCGGCCCCATCACCCGATACGCCTCGCCATCCACCCGCACCAAACTCGCCAGCCGATGCGCCCGCCCCGTCCAATGCACGGTCTCGGTGTCAGTCAACCGGTCCGCCGGCGACCAAATGCTGAAATACGGATCGCACGCCACCAATGGCGTCGACGGCGGCACCAGCTTCCCCGCCTCCTCCACCCGCTTCGCCGGCGGCGTATACAACCGCTTCGCCGCCTCCGCAATCGCCCCCGCATCCATCTTCACCATCTCACGGTCATACGTCATCAAACCGTTCACCTCCACCTCCACATCCGTGGTCTGGGTGTAAACCGCCGCCGATAACCCCGCCGCCCCCGTCAACGGATGCAGCTTGTCCAGCAAAGCCAGATACGCGTCCGTCAAATCCTCCGAATTCTCGTAACTCCGATACCCCCAGTTCGCCTCGTCCTGCCACGTGTGCCCCGATACCGGCAAACCCAACCCGCCAAACTCACCCAGCACACCCGCACGCTTGTCCTCCAACCCCGGCGCCCCGGGCCCCGGATATACATGAATGTCATGCACATCCCCCACCCGACGATCCGTCCAGCCGCTCGCGTTGTTCACCAATCGCGTCGGATCCCACTTCCGCACCAAATCCACATACCGCGGCGTCTCATGCTGCCCCCACCCCTCGTTGAATGGCACCCACATCACAATGCTCGGATGATTGTAAAACCCGTCCACCATCCGCCTCAGCTCCAACTCATACTGCGCCGATGCCTCGTCCGATAACCGACTGTCATCCCGCCCCCCAAAGTTCCCGCTCGGCATGTCCTGCCACACCAGCAACCCCAGCGTGTCACACCAGTAATACCAGCGCGCCGGCTCCACTTTCACGTGCTTGCGCGCCATGTTGAAACCCAACTCCTTCGTCATCTCAATGTCATACCGCAACGCCTCGTCCGTCGGCGCCGTATACAAACCGTCCGGCCAAAAACCCTGGTCCAACGGCCCATACTGAAACACCACCTCGTTGTTCAACATCAAGCGCTGCACACCCTCCGCATCCTTGCCCAATGCAGTCTTCCGCATCCCAAAATAACTCTCCACCCGATCCACCACCTTGCCCCCCTGCTTCACGGTCACCCGCAACCCATACAGGAACGGACTGTCCGGCGACCACGCCTTGAAATCCGGAATCCCCAGCTCCGCCCGCGGACGCAACATCGGCGGTATCGACCGCGTCGATGGCATATCCGAAACCGTTGCGCCAACCACCTGCTTCCTCCCGTCCAACACCGAGAACTCCACGCTCGTCTCACCCCCATCCCCCAAAACCTGCGCATCCACCAGCACGCTGCCACCATCAAAGTTCGGCGTGATCCGCAGCCCCTGAATATGCACCTCCGGCACCGGCTCCAACCACACGGTCTGCCAAATCCCCGTCGTCGGAGTATACCATATCCCCTCCGGACGGTTCACCTGCTTGCCCCGCGGCTGATACCCCGCATCCGTCGGATCCCAAACCGCCACCACCAACTCCTGCTCAGCCCCCTCCACCAACGCCCCCGTCACATCCAAACTAAACCCATCATACCCCCCGCGATGCACCCCCACCTCAGTCCCGTTCACCCACACCCGCGACTCCCAGTCCACCGCCCCAAAATGCAACAACAGCTTCCCGCCACGCCAACCCCGCGGCACCTCAAACTCCGTCCGATACCATAACCGCTGCTCCTCCCCCACCCGCTTCATCACCCCCGATAACGCCGACTCCACCGCAAACGGCACCAAAATCTCGCCATCCCATACCTCCGGCTTCCCCGCCTCACGCCCCACAATCGCATACTCCCATAACCCGTTCAGATTCTTCCAATCCTCCCGCACCATCTGCGGACGCGGATACTCCGGCAACACCCGCTCAGGATTCACCTCCGCCGCCCATCGCGTCCGCAACGGCCCCTCCGCCACCTGCCAGCCAGCCCATGCCGAAGCCACCATCACACCGGCAAAAACCAACGTGAAAAACCGCATCGCGCGACACATCAAGCCACGGGTAAAAGTCGTCGGAATCATGACCGCAAATCCTCAACACCCCCTCCATCACCGTCAACGAGAGAGCAGGCCATTCCTTGGAGGATTTGCGCCAAACATACACCCCAAAAATCATTGCACCCCACCCGTTCAGGTAACGGCGCCACTGGATTTCGCGAGCAAAAACCACCGTGCCGATAGGGTCACGCTCCCGCGGGACCGCACGTCATTGCACCCACCTCGCGCTTCGCGCCCAGTGTTTCGGTGTTTCTGTAATTCGGTATTTCAGACCATCCATCGAAATCGCTGCCGGTATCGAGCACGCCTCCGGCGCGTGTAGCCAGGAGACCGTAGAGACTAAACAGTGGCTCAGCCCCGCCCCCCGGACCCTGCCGGTGTTTCAGAGTTTCAGTGTTTCGGAACACCGGCGGACAGGCAGCCCTCATAGCTTCCCGCTCTGCGCCCTGCCTGACCCTCGCGCAAACCGCCCATCTCCCATCTCCCATCTCCCATCTCCCATCTCCCATCTCCCGTGCCGCGCACGCGGCACTCACCCTCAGCCCTCGGCCCTCGGCGCTTGGCGCTTGGCGCTT
>JBJOII010000116.1:0-13472 GCA_046047235.1 Verrucomicrobiota bacterium
TCCCATCTCCCATCTCCCATCTCCCATCTCCCATCTCCCATCTCCCATCTCCCATCTCCCATCTACCCCCCTGACCCCCGTGCCCCTCAACATCACCCACGTGATCACCCGCCTGATCGTCGGGGGCGCCCAGGAAAACACGATCGATTCCGTCCTCGGACTCAGGACCAATCCCAACTTCAACCTGCACCTCATCTCCGGACCCACCTCCGGCCCCGAAGGCTCCCTCGAACCCCAAGTCTCCCGCATCCCCGGGCTCCTGACCGTAGTCCCCTCCCTCGTACGCCCCATCCACCCCTGGCACGATGCCCGCGCCCTGCAGCAACTCACCAGGCACCTCAAGCAACAACAGCCCCACATCGTCCATACCCATAGCGGCAAAGCCGGCCTCCTCGGCAGGATAGCCGCGCGCCAAGCCCGCGTCCCCACCATCATCCACTCCGTCCACGGCCCCTCATTCGGTTCCTTCCAGGGCGCCCTCCCCAATCTCTGCTTCCGCGCTGCAGAACGATTCGCCGGACGCTACACTCACCACTTCGTCGTCGTCGCTAACGCCATGCGGGACCAATACCTCGCCGCCGGTATCGGACAACCCCACCAATACACCCGCATCTTCAGCGGCTTTAACCTCACCCCCTACCTCAACGCCTGCCCCTCAGCCAACGCCAAGCAAAAATACGGCTTCTCACCCGAGCACTGCGTCGCCGGCATGATCGCCAGACTTTTTAAGCTCAAGGGCCACGACGACCTGCTCGATATCGCTCCCGACCTGCTCCAACAGAATCCCAACCTCCGCTTCCTCATCGTCGGGGACGGCAGCTGGCGCCAGCGACTCGAAGCCAAAGCGTCCCAGCTCAATGTCCGTGAGTCCTTCCACTTCACCGGCCTGGTCCCCCCCGCCACGATCCCCGCCCACCTGGAATCCATGGACCTCCTCGTGCACCTCTCCCGACGTGAAGGACTCCCCCGCTCCATCCCCCAGGCACTCGCAGCCAAAGTCCCCGTCATCGCCTATGACTGCGACGGAGCCAGCGAAGCCTGCCTCAATAACCACACAGGCTTCCTCGTCCAGCCCGGCAACCACAACCACCTGAAACAACGCATCCTCCAACTCGCCTCCGATCCCTCGCTCCGCCAGCAGCTCGGCCAGCAGGGACGCCAGTTCGTTGAAAATCACTTCTCCACCCGCCAAATGGTCGACAACCTGGCCCTTCTCTACCAATCCTTGGGCGCGCGACCCCAGTCGCCACCCAAATGATCCAGTTCCCCGCCAACGTCTACCTGTCAGCCTTCCTCAGCGCACTGCTCTGCGCCTGCCTCTCCACCCCACTCTGGCGACGCTGGTGCCTCCGCCATAACCACGTGGACGACCCCGGCCACCGCAAAATCCACTCCCACCCTATCCCCCTCGCCGGCGGCCTCGCGGTCCTCACCGGCATGACCCTGCCCATCGCTCTCGCCATGGCCGCCAGCCTCGCCGGATGGCTCGACTCCCCCTCTCTCCCCAACCCCCTCGACCCCACCACCTCCTCCCTCTTCTCCTACGGTTTCCAACAACGCACCCTCCAACTCGCCGCCATCGGCCTCGGCGCCCTCGGCATGACCGGCCTCGGCTATTACGACGACCATCACGAACTCAAACCCGCCCCCAAGTTCCTCGGCCAACTCGCCATCGCCCTCCTCATCGCCGCCTCCGGCATACGCATCACGCTCTTCGTCCATGCCCCCATCGTCAGCTATACCCTCACCGTCCTCTGGATCCTCACCATCACCAACGCCTGCAACTTCATGGACAATATGAACGGCCTCTGTACCGGCCTCGGCCTCATCGGCGCCTGGTGCTTCGCCTGGACCAGCGCCATCCAAGGACAATTCCTCGTCGCCTCTCTCGGCTTCCTCACCTGTGGAGCCCTCCTCGGTTTCCTCCCCTTTAACTTCCCCAAAGCCTCCTCCTTCCTCGGTGACGCCGGTAGCCATCTCGTCGGCTACCTCCTCGCCCTCCTCGCCATCCTCCCCAACTTCTACTCAGAACAGTCCCCCTCCAAACTCGCCGTCCTCAAACCCCTCCTCGTCCTCGGGGTCGTCCTCGGAGACCTCCTGTCCGTCGTCATCATCCGCTACCGCAACGGCCAACCCTTCTACATCGGCGATACCAACCACATCTCCCACCGCCTCGTCCGCCACGGACTCAGCCGCTCCACCGCCGTCCTCCTCATCCTCCTGCTCGCCGCCATCCTCGCCTCGTCATCCGTCCTGATCTAACCCCGCCATGCCACTCCACCCCATCCAACCCAACCCTCTCCACGCCGCCACCCAATACCACGCCCAACACCAGGGCCGCCGTCTCCTCATCCGACAACAAAACAAACTACTCTCTGACCACCTGTCCCCCAACACCACCGCCAACCTCCCCCTCCCCATCGCCAGTGGCACAAAAAGCCTCGCCGGCATCCTCGCCGTCACCGCCCTGGCCGACGGATTCCTCCACCTGGACGAACCGGTCGCCCACACGCTGACGGAATGGACCAACCACCCCCTGAAATCCCACATCACCACCAGACACCTCCTCCAGCTCACCAGCGGCCTCCCCCACACCGGCAAAGCCGGCCATACCCCCGACTCCCATACCGCCCTCCACACGGAACCCGCCTGCCCCCCAAATCAACGCTTCCTCTACAACTCCACCCCCTTCCAGGCCTTCTTGGAATTCGCCCGCAGAAAACTCGCCGTCGTCTGCCCCGACCCCCTCGATTACCTCTATGGACGTGTCTTCGACCCCCTCGACCTCCAGCCAGGCCGGTGGCGGCGCACCTCCGACGGCTGGCCCGACTTTTCCTCCGGCCTCTCCATCGCCGCCCAAGAATGGGCCAAACTCGGCGAATGGATCCGCCAAAACGGCCTCTGGGAACAACGCGAAATCATCCCACCCCATTGCCTCCGGGAATGCTTCGTCGGCTCAGACCAAAACCCCGCCTACGGTCTCGGCTGGTGGCTCAATACTCCCCTCCCGCAATCCTCCAAACTCCACCTCAAACAATCAACGCTCGGACTCGAAGACCTCCACTCCGAACCCGCCGTCCCCTCGGACCTCGTCTACGCCGCCGGCGCCGGAAAACAACGACTCTACATCAGCCAACAACAGGAACTCGTCATCGTACGCCAAGCCGACGGTATCCCCGAAGCCCTCGCCAGCGGCGAACGCAGCCCCTTCTCCGATCGCGAGTTCTTCCGCCTCCTCTTCAACGGTCAGTAACAGCCGGTCTCCCGCCACCTCCCCGCCCAGCCCTCCCGCGAAAATCCCTCATAAACGGAAAACGACAATAAAACTCTCACCGCTCCCTCACCCCAGTAACTGCTCATAGCCTTCACGATAACTCGAATACCGCGGCTCCCAGCCAAGCTCCTCCCGCAACTTGCGATTGGAAACTCTCTTGTTCGTAAGCCCACGCTTCCTCCTCACCAAACTCTCCTCCACCGCATACGGCGGAACAGGCAACCCCATCCGCCGCGCCAGCCAGGTTACAAAGTCCCCATACTGCACCGGCTCGTCGTCGCAAACATTGTAAACCTCCCCCTCCCTACCCCGCTCCAAAACCGCCATCACCGCCCCCACAATGTCGTCCCGATGCACCATGTTCATCCAACGCGTGCCATCCCCGGGAATGCGAACCTCACCACGCTCCATCATCCGTAACCAGTAGCTCCGGCCAGGCCCGTAAATCCCCGCCAAACGCAACACCACACCACCCACACCCCCTCTCAACACTTCCCGCTCCGTCGCCACCAAAACCCGGGCCGTCTCCGCCTCGGGAGCCAACTCACTCGACTCCCCCACCCACCCGCCATCATCCTGCCCATACACACCCGTGCTGCTCGTGTAAACATACCGGGCACAACCCTGCCCAGCCAACCACCTCAGCAGGTTGCGCGTGCCCGCCAGATACGTACGCTCATAATCCGCAACCCCGCCTCCACGCGATGAAGCCACGGTGTTCACCACCCAGTCAAACCTGCCCCCAAGCCGGTCCAGCTGCTTCGCCTCACTCAGATCCACCGCAAGCGGACGAATCCCCAACGCAGACAGCTCACCCGCACCCGTCGTCGACCGGCGCACCCCCACAACCTCATGCCCGGCCTCAACCAGCCGCACCCCCAAACTCATCCCCACATAACCACACCCCGCAATCAGAACTCTCATGGCTGCGTCCGACCACGACGCACTTTCTTCCCCTCGTTCAGAAAACGGTTCACCGCATTCAAATAAGCCCGGGCACTGGCCTCAATAATGTCCGTGCTCGCACCTCGCCCCGTCACTAAATCACCACTCCCAAAGTCCGCCTTCAAGGTCACCTCCCCCATCGCATCCTTGCCCTGCGACACCGCCCGAATGCTGTAGTCCACCAAACGCCCGCGCGTCGACGTCAGCCGGTCAATCGCCTTCAAAGCAGCATCCACCGGCCCATCCCCCGTCCCCGCATCCGTCTCCAATACCACCTTCTTCCCGGCCTTGCGCAACCGCACCGTCGCCGTAGGCACAGCGTGGCTCCCACTGCTCACCTGCAAATAATCCAAGGACCACTTCTGCGGCACCTCGGCAATCTGCCCCTCCACCAACGCCGCCAAATCGTCGTCGTACACAAACTTCTTCTTGTCCCCCACTTCCTTGAAACGCACAAAAACCGTGTTCAAGGCAGCATCGTCCAACTCGAAACCCAAATGCCGCAACCTCGCCGCCATCGCCGCCCGGCCACTGTGCTTGGTCAAGGGTAACTCAGTCGTCCCCCAACCCACTTCCTTCGGATCCATGATCTCATACGTCTCGCGCTTCTTGAGAATCCCGTCCTGATGAATCCCCGCGCTGTGCGCAAACGCATTCTCACCCACAATCGCCTTGTTGCGCTGCACCACCAATCCGCTCAACCGCGAAACCAAACGCGACGCCTTCACAATCTCCCGCGAGGCTATCCCCGTCTCCACTCCCCCATACATCTCCCCCCGCGTGCGCAACGCCATCACAATCTCCTCCAACGACGCGTTGCCAGCCCGCTCGCCAATCCCGTTCACAGTGCACTCAATCTGGCGCGCCCCCGCCTCAATCGCCGCCAATGAATTCGCCACCGCTAAACCAAGGTCGTTGTGACAATGAACGCTGATCACCGCCTTGCCCGACTGAAACTCCGGCACCGACTCATAAAGCTGGCCAATTAACTTCCCGAATTCACCTGGCACAGACCACCCCACGGTATCCGGAATGTTCACCGTGGTCGCCCCCTCCGCAATCACCGCCTTGCAAACCTGCACCAAAAACTCCGGCTCAGTCCGCGAACCGTCCTCCGGCGAAAACTCCACGTCGCTCACATACTGCCTCGCCCGACGCACCCCCTCCGCCGCCAACCGAATAATCTCGTCCTGCGCCTTCTGTAACTTGAACTCACGGTGAATCTTCGAAGTCGCCAAAAAGACATGGATGCGACCCCGCTTCCCCGCCGGCTTCACCGCCGCACCCGCCGCATCAATGTCCTTCGCCACACAACGAGCCAACCCCGCAATCACCGGCCCGCGTATCTCCTTCGCAATCGACTGCACCGACTGGAAATCGCCGTCGCTGATCACCGGAAACCCGGCCTCAATCACGTCCACCTTCAACCGCGCCAGCTGCCGCGCCACCTCAAGCTTCTCCCGAAGATTCATCGAAGCCCCCGGACACTGCTCCCCATCGCGAAGCGTCGTGTCGAAGATCACAATCCTGGGCTTCTTCGTCGCTTGGTTGCTCTTTTTAACTCGTGGCATGGTCGCTCTTTCAGTTCTTACGTTGACCCGGCAAAAAATAAAAACCCCACCGCCCTCTTCGGCAGTGGGGTCCTTCAAAATTGCCTATCAGGCTAAACCCCTGCTGCCGCGCTGCCCATAAGCAGCACCATTCCCCGCAGCAGCAGTGAATTGACCTTTAACATCGCGGCGCGCACTCATAGCCCCACCACCCTCCACGGTCAATCCCTTTTTCCCAACCGCACCCAACAACTCCATCCTTCCCAAACCCACCTCCCCCACTAAGATCACTCCCCATGCAACATCGCGGTAAAGCCGCCAAGGCCGGCCGAAAAATGCTCCTGCGCACCCTCGCAGGAGCCATCGTCCTCGCCTCCATCCTCGGCGCCGCAGGCCACTGGACCTGCAACCACGGACTCGATTCCTTTCTCGCCACCATGGGCCTGTGGGGTGCCTTCGCCGTATTCTGCATCGCCTTCTTCCGCGATCCCAACCCCGCACCCAACCCACCCACCAATGCCTACCTCGCCCCAGCCCACGGCGTCGTCGATATCATCGACGAAACCAATGAACCCGAGTTCATCGGCGGCCCCTGCAAACGCATCTCCATCTTCCTCTCGGTATTCGATGTCCATGTCCAAAAATCCCCCGTCGCCGGAACCGTCAGCTACCTGCGCCACCATCAGGGTGAATTCCTCAACGCCCTGAACCTCGACTCCGCCGCCAGAAACGAAAATGTCATGCTCGGGTTCAGCCCGGCAGCCAACCCGCAGGAGAAAATCGGCGTCCGCCTCATCGCCGGCCTCATCGCACGCCGCATCATCCCCTGGTCCAAAACCGGCGACTCCATCACACATGGAGAACGCATCAGCCTCATCCAGTTCGGCTCCCGCGTCACCCTCTACCTGCCCCTGAACGCCAATGTTCAGGTCCAACTCAAACAACGCGTTCAAGGCGGTATCACAATTCTCGCCACCCGCCCCACACCATGACCTCCACCCCGGCAACCTCCAGCACAGGAGATCTCGGAACACCGCCGGAACCTCCCAAGCTCAAAATCTACCTTCTCCCAAACCTCCTCACCGCCGGCAACCTGTTCTGCGGCTTCCTCGCCCTCACTAAAATCGTCGAAGCCGACCTCTCCTCTCCCGATTTTCCCCACAGTATCCGTAACGCCATCTTCTTCATCATCCTCGCCTGCGTCTTCGACCTTCTCGACGGTCGCGTCGCCCGCCTCGGCGGCTACGAAAGCCCCTTCGGCCGCGAATTCGATTCCCTCGCCGATATCATCTCCTTCGGCGCCGCCCCCGCCTTCATGGTGCACCGCGTCGTCCTGCACGATGTCTTCACCTCGCGCCCCGAATTCGGCTGGTTCATCGCCTCCGTCTACCTGATCTGCGGCGCATTCCGCCTCGCCCGCTTCAACTGTATCGCCGAAATGCCCGGCTCCAAAAAGACCTCGGACTTCATCGGCTTCCCCATCCCCGCCGCCGCCGGCCTCGTCTCCTCCATTACTCTCTTTCTCCTGTGGTGGAACGACAACAAGGCCGAAGCCTTCCAGGACAGCTGGCTCCGATACGCCCTCCCCGTCGTACTGGTCTTCCTCTCCATCATGATGGTCAGTGACGTCCGCTACCCCTCCTTCAAAAGCCTCGACTGGCGCGCCCGACGCAGCTTCCCCAAAATGGTCGTCACCATCATCATCGTCGGATTCCTCCTCATCACCTGGCGCCACGTCCTGCCCTGGCTCCTCCCCGTAGGCTTCACCGCCTACCTGGTCTATGGCTTCATCCGACCCAAACTATCCCGGAAACTCCGCCGGGAGTTGGAAGAGGAAGATCTCGACGACGAGCACGACCTCTAGCCCTCCTCCCCGAAGCACATTCCCGCAAGCTGAATGGCGCTTCTGACTTGTCCCCGCACTACCAAAACTGCTAATCGTCTTCTCCCGACCCAGCGCCGCCCCGAGTGAGGTGACCAGTGAACCGGTCGGAAGAACCAAAACCACCAACCGTAGCACCATGAAGCGAATAGAAGCAGTCATTCGTCCTCACAAGCTCGACCAAGTGCTCGAAGCTCTGGACAAACACGGCATTTCCGGAGTCACTGTGATCGAAACCAGCGGCTTTGGCCGGCAGCGAGGACACTCCGAAGTCTTCAAAGGCTCGGAACAAAGCTTCGGCCTCGTCCCTAAACGCATGCTCATCCTCTACGTCGCCGACGAAGACGCCAGCGCTATCGTGGACTGCATCGCCAAGGTGGCCCAAACCGGTCAGGTCGGTGACGGAAAACTCGTCGTCAGCCCCCTCGAACGCGCTGTTCGCCTCCGAACCGGAGAGGAAGCCGATACGGTCATTTCCATGGATGACAGCCACATCTAAAAGCCGCTTTCGACCCAAAAATAAAAGGCGCCCAAACGGGCGCCTTTTGTGTTCGTGAAAAGCCTCTCTAAACCAACTGCACCTTGCCCTGCCCCTTCACAACCTCACCAATGACCCAGGCACCATGCTTGGCCCGCTTCGCCGCGCGCAATACCCCATCCGCCTTGTCCGCAGCCACAATCAACACCATCCCAACCCCCATGTTGAACACCTGATACATCTCGGCCTCGTCCACCTTGCCACTCCTCCCCAGCCAGCTGAACACCGGCAGCATGTCCCATGAACCCCGGCGAATGGCCACATCACAGCTCCGCGGTAACACCCGCGGTATGTTGTCCACAAATCCGCCACCGGTAATGTGTGCCAGGGCCTTGATCGATCGATCCTTCAGCGGCGCATCTCCGTTGAACTTCTTGAGCAACCCCTGCACCAACAGCCCATAACTCCGGTGCACCTTCAGTAACTCCTCGCCCACCGTCGTCCCCAGTTCAGCCACTCTGCTGCCCGGCCGAAGCTTCAACTGCTCAAAGCAAATCTTACGCGCCAGTGAATAGCCGTTCGTGTGCAAACCCGATGAAGCCAAACCAATCACCACATCACCACGCTGAACAGACCTCGTCCCGTCCAACATCCGGTCCTGATCAACCACCCCAACAATCGTCCCGCTCAAGTCATACTCACCCGGTTGGTAAAAGCCCGGCATCTGCGCCGTCTCACCACCAATCAAAGCACAACGATTCTCCGCGCAGGCCACCGCAAATCCCCTCACTATCGCCTCAAAAACATCCGGCTTCAGCTTCCCGGTACCCACGTAATCTAAAAAGAACAGCGGCTCCGCCCCCAAAACCACAATGTCGTCCACACAGTGGTTCACCAAATCCTGCCCCACGGTGTCATGACGCCCCAAACTAAAGGCCACCTTCAGCTTGGTACCCACCCCATCCACGCTCGATACCAGAACCGGCTTCCGGTAACGCTTCGTGTCCAGGGCAAATAACCCCCCGAAACCTCCCACCTTGCCCAATACCCCCGGTCGACGTGTCGAAGCCAGAAGCTGGGGAAGTGTTGACTTGAGTTGGTTCCCGAGCTGGATATCCACTCCAGCCCGAGCATATGCAGCCCGTTTCATGAAATGACTCTAAATCGCCGTCGGTTGCTCCGCCATTTCCAATCACTCACGCAGACGGCGTCGAACCCCCAGCCTCAGGCTTGGTCTCCTCCTCGGCCTCGGCCTCTTCTGAGACTTCCCCCTCAGGAGACACACTTTCGCTAGTCGCCGTCACCTCGGGCTCCGCCACCGGAGCTGCTTCCGAAGCAGCCGAAACTACCCCGGAGCCCTCCTCCGCAGTCGGTTGATCCTTCTCCTCCACGTCCGCCGCGGCTACTGCACTCTCTGCCGAAGAACCACTGTCCGTCACAGCGCCTTCCGCAGCAGCAACCTCAGCCGATACACCCTCGGCAGGAACCTCCGCCGCCGGCTTCGCCACAGCAACCTTCTTGGGCTCAGGTTTCGGCTTGGGCCTCTTCGCCGTCTCCAGACGACCGTTCGCAAACTCGATCACGTGACCCTGATGAATCAACCAGTGCAGGTCGCCCACCACCGCTGTCTGCTCGGGTGTAGGCTTGCTCTCCTTCGGTGCCGCAGGTGCCGCTTCCTTCGCTGCACCCTCAGCCTCCTCACCAGTAGCCTCAGCCGCCCCAGTCTCACCAGCCTCGGCCTTCTCAACCGCAGCTTCCGGAGCCGCAGCTTCGGGAGCTGCAGTCACCTCAGGCTTCACAGTCGGTTCCGCCTCCTTGGGTGTCGGAGCCAGCGCTTCAACCAAATCTCTCCGGGTACAACCCTCGTGAGCCCGAATAAACTCCACAATCCTGCGAATGCCGTCCGAGACCGGTGAAGCCTCCATGTCCAGGAAATGGGGGCGCGCCACGCAAACATGCGTCACGGTCTTGTTCACCTTGAAAAACTGCAATGCATGCCCCGCCAGCTGCTGGCTCAACACAGTCACCAGCTTCAACGGAAAACGCCGCTGATCTTCCCAGTTCCGCCGCACCAGCTGCTTCAAAAGCGCCTGAGGCAATTGCTGAGCAGCCCCAGGAGGCGCCGTCCACGTATCAACCGACTGAACCAAAGCTCCCGCATGCACATCACGGAAATGCTTCTCAGCCGCTTCGCGGCTCTCCAGCTTCAACGGCTCAGCCACGTTCAGACATACATACTCCGTCTTGAAACTCTGCTCCTCCACCCACTGCTTCACAACTTCCTCGTCCCTCACGATGCGAATCTTCGCCTGATATGACTCCAAAGGCATCCTGGAAAACCGCGTCGCGTGCAGCTTCCGCAACTTCACCTGGTAATCATGATAGTTCGGCGGCCCCAATACCACCCCGCTCAAGCCACACTGCGCCACAAAGGTATAGGTCCCCTTCGGAGGATCGGTCGGCGTCTTCTCCGCCTGATAAAACATCTCAAAATGCCGACGGTAAACGTGCGCCAAAGCCTCATCACGCGATAACCATAGGGTGTTGTCGATAGAGCAATGCCATAACTCCTGCGCCACCACACCATCCGGCTTCTTCAAAACCTCAAATGTCACCTGATAACGCTCAGGCTTGCTCAGAATCAGCTGCGCAATCTCAAAAACAGGGTAAGCCCGCCCCGTCACCTTGATCTGCCGTGCCAAAGACTCCACCCCACGCAACTCAGGCACAAACGACACCCGCACGTCAGGCAAACGAACCTCCTCACGAGGCCGCATTCCCGCCCCAGGCCCACCCGGCCCGCCACGGCGCGGCCCGCGACCCGGCCCTCGGCCCTGATCACGCCCCTGCCCTCGGCCCTCGCCGCGACCCTGCCCCTGCGGCCGACCACCTTCACCGCGCCTGGGCCGATCATCACGCGAACGATCCCTCGGACCGCCGCCCTCAGGCCGGGGACGACGCCCGCCACCCCGGCGGTTGCCGCCCTCAGATCCCTCATAGTGGGCATACCGGTTGACCTCCGAGGATTGCCTCGCCCAGGCAGGCAGAAAGTGGAGATCTAAGTTGATATCCGGATCGGGTGTATTACTCATTCTACAGTGTCCAGGAACTAAAATGGACCGCGAGCATGAGGGGTGCTTTGGCCGATTGCAAGCCCTCGCAGGGCACTAACCACCCCAAAAAATGCCCAAAATCGGGAGCCTCACCCGCCCTAAAAGTCAGCCGAACCCGGCGTCCGCGCGAACGGAATCACGTCCCGGATGTTCGCCACCCCGGTCAGGAACATCAGCAAGCGCTCAAATCCCAACCCAAAGCCCGCATGCGGCACGCTCCCGTAACGCCGCAAATCAACATACCACCCGTAATCCTCCTCCCTCAGCTTGTGGAACTCCATGTTGGCCCGCAATACCTCCAGCCGCTCCTCACGCTGCGAACCGCCAATCACCTCCCCAATCCCCGGCACCAGCACATCCATCGCCGCAACCGTCTCACCATCCTCGTTGCACCGCATGTAAAACGGCTTAATCCCCTTGGGATAATCATGAATCGTGACCGGACTCTTGCAGTGCTCCTCGGTCAGATAACGCTCGTGCTCCGATTGCAAGTTCAACCCAAACTCCACCGGATACTCAAACTTCCTGCCGCACCCCCGCAGGATCTCCACCGCCTCCCGATACGACAACCGCTGAAAAGGCCGCTCAACTACAAACCGCAGCCTCGACTCCACCTGCTTGTCTACAAATCGCGAAAAGAACGACAGATCCTCACCACACCGCTCAAGCATCACCCCGGCCATCGACTTCACAAACTCCTCAGCCACATCCATGTCACCCGCCAAATCACAAAACGCCATCTCAGGCTCAATCATCCAAAACTCCGCCGCATGCCGCGCCGTGTTCGATGGCTCCGCCCGGAACGTCGGACCAAAGGTGTAAACGTTGGATAAGGCACAGGCAAACGTCTCCGCCTCCAGTTGACCACTCACCGTCAAATATGCCGCCCTCCCGAAAAAATCCTTCTCCGGCTCGTCCTTGCCCCCCACCCTCAACGTCGTCACCCGAAACAACTCCCCCGCCCCCTCACAGTCACTCGTCGTGATAATCGGCGTGTGCACATAAACAAAACCCCGCTCCTGAAAAAACTGGTGCACGGCATACGCCAAACGACTCCGCGTCCGGAACACAGCCCCAAATAAATTCGACCGCGGACGCAAATGCCCTATCGATCGCAAAAACTCCAGACTATGCCCCTTCTTCTGCAACGGATAATCCGCCTCCGCCCGACCAACCAACTCCACCCGGCTCGCCTGCACCTCCCACTTCTGCCCCGCCGCCGGCGAAGCTACCATCTTCCCCTCCACGACCACCGATGCCCCCGTGGTACACGCCTCCAATTGATCCGCCCCAGCCACCCCCACATCCACCACCACCTGCAGATTCGCCAGACAGGAACCGTCGTTCACCTCCATGAACGAAAAGCCCTTCGAGTCCCGACGCGTCCTCACCCACCCCCGCACCACCACTCGATCCAACGGCTCAACCACCGACAACACTTGCTTGATGCTCAACTTGTCCATACTCAATCGTTCCGCGCAAATTGCGCCCAACCTCCCTTTCCAGCAAGCCGGAACCACCTCCCCACAAACCGCCGGGTTTCAGATCCTCCTTATTTCCAATACACCAATCAGGAGCAGGACTCCCATCCACACAAACTCTCCCCCCCCATTGGCGTCCATTCGCGGTCCGCAACCTCCCACCCCCATTCGCGTTCATTAGTGTCCATTCGCGGTCCGCAACCTCCCATCCCCATCCGCGTCCATTAGTGTCCATTCGCGGTCCGCAACCTCCCACTCCCATCCGCGTCCATTCCCGGTCCCGAATCACGCTTGGCAAGCCGCCCCCACCCCCTACGATAGGCCCCCGCCATGCCTCACCAATCAAACCAGAGCCACACGCACGGCAATACCGCCGAATGAACCCGCCCCACACACAGCTCACCGATGAAGCCTACACCGCCCGGTTCAGCGGTATCCAACGACTCTACGGCACCCGCGAACAGTCCATTCTCAGACAGGCCCACGCCTGCGTCATCGGCATCGGCGGCGTCGGCTCGTGGACTGTAGAAGCCCTCGCCCGCACCGGCATCGGATCCCTCACACTCATCGATCTCGATGAGGTCTGCATCTCAAATACCAACCGGCAAATACACGCGGTCCAAGGTGCATCCGGTCATCCCAAGGTCGAGATCATGGCCCAGCGAGCCAACGCCATTAACCCGGACTGCAGCATCAACCCCATCCAACAGTTCTTCACCGCCAAAACCGCCGAGGAAATCGGCTGCATG
>JBJOII010000117.1:0-13423 GCA_046047235.1 Verrucomicrobiota bacterium
GCGCTTCGCGCCCAGAGTTTCCGAGTTTCGGAGTTTCGGAACAGTCAGCGCTGCATCGCAGCGTATCGAAATCGGGATCGGGATCGAACCACGCCTAGCCCTCAGCCCTCAGCCCTCAGCCCTCAGCCCTCAGCCCTCAGCGCTCAGCCCTCAGCGCTCTGCGCTTACAGCTTACCGCTTACCGCTTGCCGCGCCTACCCCAACATCTCCTCGTGCAGAACACCCTCACCCACGCGGGTCACCGACCCCGTCATCAGCACCGCATACTGGTCATCCATTTCGATGGCAATCTCGCCACCGGGCATGCATACGGTGATCGACTTGTCGCAAAGCCCCAATCGACGGGCCACCGCGGCGGCAGCACTGCTGCTGCTGCCCGAAGCCAGGGTATAGCCCGCCCCCCGTTCCCAGATCTCAATGCGGATTCGCGACCGATCCAGCACCTGCAATAACTGAACATTCGTCCGCTTCGGAAACAGGGAGTGAGTCTCCAGCACCGGCCCCAACTCCCGAGCCAACGCTTCAGAAACCGCCCCCATCGGCACCACACAGTGCGGGTTGCCGATCGACGCCGCACAAAACTCCAACTCCCGCCCACACACCTCCACCTTCTCGCGAATCACCTCGCGCACCGACCCCGCCACCGGGATCCGATCACTCTGAAAGGTAACCGCCCCCATCTCAACCTTCACCCGCGCCCCACCGTCCATCACGGTCGATTTCACCAACCCGCCCGGAGTCTCAATCGCAAACTCGGATTCCCCCACCAAACCACGATCATATAGATACCTCGAAAAGATCCGCAGCCCGTTGCCGCTCTTCTCAGCCTCACTGCCGTCCGGATTAAAAATGCGCAACCCGAACGGCGCCTGCTCGGAAGGCAACGGCCCCAGCAGAATCCCATCTGACCCAATGCCGAAATTGCGATGACAGATCCTGCGCACATGTTCGGGATTGATCGGTTGAACCAACTGGTCCGGTTCCATCACCAAATAGTCGTTCCCCAAAGCGTGGTATTTCGCAAATTTCATGCGGGCGTGAAGCTACCCTCACCGCCCAACCGGGAAAACACCAAAAAGCACCACAACCCCGCCTTGCCCCCACCCCCCAATTCAGGCACAAACTCCCCACATGCGCTTCGCCATCTGTAACGAGATCTACCAAGGCTGGTCCCTCGAGGAATCGTTCCAACACGCCCACCAAACCGGTTACGATGCCATCGAAATCGCCCCGTTCACCATCGCCCCCTACGTCACGGAAATCCCCCAGGCCGAACGCCAGCGCATCCGCGAACTCGCAGCCCGAACCGGTATAGCCATCTCTGGCATCCATTGGGTCCTCGTCAAAGCCGAAGGCATGCACCTCACCCACCCAGACCCAGAAATACGCCACAAAACCGCCCGGTATTTCGTGGACCTGGTCAACTTCTGCGCCGACCTCGGCGGCCAATCGATCATCGTCGGCTCCCCCAAACAACGCAGCCTGGAACCCGGCATCTCCCCCGAACAAGGCTGGGATTGGGCTCGGGAAGGCTTCATGAACGCCGTCCGCCGCGCTGAAGACCGCAA
Source organism: Verrucomicrobiota bacterium (assembly GCA_046047235.1). Taxonomy (GTDB): domain Bacteria; phylum Verrucomicrobiota; class Verrucomicrobiia; order Limisphaerales; family JAHDYP01; genus JBMTVN01. The sequence continues at coordinate 1,569 of JBJOII010000117.1, forward strand.
CATCACGATCTGCTTCGAACCTCTCTCCCCGGCCGAAACCAACTTCGTCAACACCGCCCGGGAAGCCGTCCAGTTCGCGCAAAGCCTCAATAGCCAGGCCATGAAAATCATTCTCGACGTCAAGGCCATGTGCAGCGAAACCAAACCCATCCCCCAAATCATCCGCGAATCCTACCCCAACTTCGCCTACTTCCACGCCAATGATGAAAACCTGAAGGGACCCGGGTTCGGAAATGTCGATTACGCCCCCATCGTGACCGCCCTGAACGAAGTCGGCTATAACGGGACCGTCTCAGTCGAAGTCTTCAAGTTCGAGGAGGGTGCCGATACCATAGCCAAACAGAGCCTCTCCTACCTCCACCGCGTGTTTAACCACACCCCCTGAAGGACCACCCGCAACCCCAGAAAAACCCCCGGCAATAAAGCCCGGGGCGGACTTCGCATTACTTCGCTCTCTCGAGCCCTCCACCATCGTCCTCACCCTCCGCGAGGAGTTTCGTCAAATCCGCCCTCAAAAAATCAATCACGTCCTTAAACCGTATCCCGTTCTCGGCGTTGGCTGCAGCCAACGTCTCGTGAGCGCTCAAAGCCAGCTCTGCAAGGTCCACCTTGGTCACTTCACCCGGCTTCAACTTGAACTCCTTGGCCGTCTCCCCCCCCTGCACCTGACCATCCGCAACCGCAAACAAATCCAACATTCCCAGACTGGTAATCAAATCGAGAATCTTGGAAGAAGCGTTCAGTAACACCAACCCGCCCTGCCCCTTGTTTTTCTCCTGAAACCTCTGCGCAAACCACACCAAAACCCCCAGGAAAGTGCTGTCCATAATCGTGCACTTGGACAACTCCAGCACAAACTCCCGGCAACCCCCATCCATCAACTCGTAAACCAGCCGCTTGAAATCAGGGCTGCACACGAAACTCGCCCGGCCGTGCGGACAAATCACCGCCCGCTTGCCCACAACCGCCACCATGATCTTGGATGGATTCCCGCTCATACTGAAACAACACTGAGAAGAGACTATCCGCCCCGTCTTCTCTCTGGTCAAGAATGGTGGGCGCTGAGGGATTCGAACCCCCGACCTACTGCGTGTAAGGCAGACGCGCTAACCGCTGCGCCAAGCGCCCATATCCTGCGCGGCGCAGACTATCCAAATCCCGGTGGCGCTGACAACAACTACCCCATACAAGAACGCAGAAATCGTCAGCCACCCCCCCGCCCCACAAAACACTCCCCCCAAGTCTTGCATCTTCCCCCCTCTTGACGTGAGATAGCCCCCAACGCAATCGCCTCAAACAACACCATGCCCCCCTCTTCCTCTTCCCCTCAGTTCTCTATCAGCGGCTGCATGAACCCCCAAGCCATCCAGCTCAACCTCGTGTCCCGGGACCGCGATTCGGTCCTGCACGAACTGGTGCAGCTCGTTCCCGGACTCCAAAAGCGCCCCAACGAAGCCACACGACTACTCGAAGGACTCATCGAACGGGAGGAAATGCACAGCACCGGCATCGGCGACGGCCTCGCACTGCCCCACACCCGAAACAATGTCGGCGGCCTCGTCATGGAACCCCTCATCGTGTTTGGACGACACGCCAAAGGCATCGATTACGGTGCCATCGACTCCAAACCCGTACAGCTTTTCTTCCTGTTGCTCACCACCTCCATCACCCAACACCTCCACGTCCTCGCCAGAATGAGCCGCATCCTCCGAAACCCCGAACTCCGATCCTCCCTCCTCATCGTCAAATCTCCCGCTGACGCCATCCATGAAATGCAGCGCTGGGAAGGATAAACCCAACCCAAACCACACCTCATCGGTCCACCCCGCCAAAACCCTGCTGCCGCAACGCCTCAAACAACACTAGCGCCACGCAGTTCGACAGGTTCAAGGAACGCGCCTCCGGGTTGAACATCGGAATCCGCACGCAGCTGTCCGCATGCGCTTCGAGCAATGCCGCAGGCAAACCCGCAGTCTCACGGCCAAACACCAGATAGTCCCCTTCCCCGTACGATACCTCACTGTAAAATCTGCCTCCGCAAGACTCCACAAACCACAGGCGCGCCCCGTCCGGCTGACCCGCCAAAAACTCCTCCCAGTTCCTCCACCTCTTCCAAACCACCTGCTCCCAGTAATCCATCCCCGCTCGCTTCAACATCCGGTCGCTCAACTCAAAACCCAAAGGCTCAACCAAATGCAGAACGGAACGCGTCGCCGCGCACAACCGCGCAATGTTGCCCGTGTTGGGCGGTATCTCCGGCTCGACCAAAACAACGTTCATCTCCCTTAACCCTCCTCCACCGCCACACGTTCGGCAGGATGCAATGAACGCTCCGGCGCCCGGCCTCCCGGAGGATAAAATACCTTGCACAGCACCAGACCCTGGGCCGGTGCAGTCATCCCCGCCGCACTCCGATCCCGCTCCTCCAAAACCCCCAGCAAATCATCCCCCGCAAGCTTACCCTGCCCCACCTGCACCAGTGTCCCCACAATCCCCCGGCACATCTTGTAAAGAAAACCATCGGCCCGCAGAACAAACGTCAGCAATGCCCCCCGACCCCGCACCGCACACATCGACATGTGCCGCCGCGTAAACTCCACCTCATAGTTCCGGTTGGCAGCAAAGGACCGGAAATCATGCTCACCCACCAGACTGCGGGCAGCACGAACCATCGCCGCCACATCCAACGCCTGTGGCACATGCCAGGCCCGGTTCAACAAAAGGGGATTCATCGCCCGATGATTCCAAACCGTATACCGATACTCCTTGCCCACCGCCCAAAATCGCGCATGAAAATCCGGCCGCGCCCGCACCGCCGATACCACCCGAATGTCCTCCGGCAAATTCGCGTTCAAAGCCAACGCCAGCTTTCGCACCGGCATCCGAAAGCGCTCACGCAAAATATCCACATGCGCCACCATCCCCAACGCATGCACGCCCGCATCAGTACGACTGGAACTGTGAATGCGGTGCGCGCCCCCAAACAGGATCGCTAGCGCAGACTCCACCTTCTCCTGCACACCCACGCCGGAACGTTGAACCTGCCACCCGGCATAGCCCGTCCCGTCGTAGGCCACCGTCAGCTTAAACCGGAGCTTGTCCACGACTTCGAATCCAAATAACTCTGGAGCAAAACAGCCGCCGCCAACGCGTCCACCTTCTGCTTCCGCTTCTCCCGACGCACCCCGCCGTCAATTAACAGCCGATTGGCCTGCACACTCGTCAACCGTTCATCCCATAACTCAATGCCAACCTCCACCGCCTGACGCAGGGCAGCCACAAACTCCTCCACCTTCTGCGCCGCAGCCCCATAACTCCCATCCATGTTCCGCGGCATCCCCACCACGATCCGCTCCACTTCCTTCTCGCGAATCAAGGTCTGCAACTTCACCAAAAAATCCTCCAACGGAACCGCCGGCCAGAAACTCATCGGCTGCGCAATGCTCCCCGTCGGGTCACTCAGCGCCAAGCCGATCCTCACCGTCCCATGATCAAGTGCCAGAACCCGCATAACCCGCTCACAAAGACCGCAGCACAGTCCGCGCAGCCGAAACTGTCCGCTCAATATCCTCAGGCGTATGGGCCGTGGAAATGAACCCGGCCTCAAACTGCGACGGCGCCAAATAAACCCCCTCCTGAAGCATGCCGTGAAAAAACTTGGCGAACTTCTCCTTGTCGCTGCGCATCGCGTCAGCAAGGTTGTGCACCGGCTTCGCATTAAAGAAGCCGCAGAACATCGACCCGCAACGATTAAACTGCATCGGCACCTTCGCCACCGTAGCCGCCTCACGCAAACCCTGCTCCAAAGCCGCCCCCAACTGCTCCAGCCGACTATACGACTCCCCGTAACGCAGCTCGTTCAACGCCGCCAAACCCGCAGCCATCGCCAGCGGATTCCCACTCAACGTTCCCGCCTGATACACCGGCCCCAACGGGGCCAAATGATCCATAATCTCCGCCGCACCCCCAAATGCCCCCACCGGCAAACCCGCCCCAATCACCTTCCCCAAACACGTCAAATCAGGTCGAATCCCAAAACGCTGCTGCACCCCACCCCAGTCCACCCGGAACCCCGTCATCACCTCGTCAAAAATCAATAGCGCCCCATGCGCCTTCGTGATCTCCCGCAAAAACTCCAGAAAACCGGGCTTCGGTAAATACAAACCCGCGTTCGCAGGAATAGCCTCCAGAATAATCCCGGCAATGTTCGGCCCATGCTCCTTGAACACCGCCTTCACCGCATCAGGATCGTTGAAGGGCACCAACAACGTGTGCTGGGCAAAAGCCGCCGGCACCCCCGCACTGTCAGGCTGCCCCAGGGTCAACGCCCCCGAACCCGCCTTCACCAACAACGAATCCACGTGGCCGTGATAACACCCCTCAAATTTCACTATCTTCTCCCGCCCCGTAAACCCCCGCGCCAACCGGATCGCCGACATCGTCGCCTCCGTCCCCGAATTGCACATCCGCACTTTCTTGATGCTGGGCATCGCCGAACAAATCGTGCTCGCCATCGTAATCTCATGCGGGTTCGGCGTCCCAAAACTCGTGCCGTGATCCGCCGCATCCTTCACCGCCTGGATGATCTTCGGATGCGCATGCCCCAATATCGCAGGCCCCCACGTCAGCACATAGTCAATGAACTCGCCCCCGTCTACATCCCACAACCGCGCCCCCCGTGCCCGCTCCACAAAAAATGGCTGGCCACCAACCGCACGAAACGCCCGCACCGGGGAGTTCACCCCGCCCGGCATATACCGCAATGCCTCCGCAAATAACCGCTCCGACTTTTCTCGCGAAATCATCCCGGAAGATAGGCAGGCCGCCATTCAGACAGCCAGCAAACATTTCACGCGCCAGGCCCCAAAACCAACAGCAGCCCCCCCTCCCTACCCCCGGTAACGCTGGGCAATCGGAATCCGCCGCCCCATGCCAAACGCCTTGGTCGTCACCTTCAACCCCGGCGCCGCCTGCCTCCGCTTGTATTCACTCAAATCAATCAGCCGGATCACCTTCCGCACCGCCGCCTCCTCAAACCCCATCGATAATAAATCAGCCGCCGAACGCCCCTCCACCACGTAGGCCTCCAATATCCCATCCAACACTTCGTACGGCGGCAACGAATCCTGGTCTTTCTGGTCAGGCCTCAACTCCGCCGACGGCGGCTTCGTAATCGTAGCCTCCGGAATAATCTCCCGCTCACGGTTAATCCACCGCGACAACCGGTAAACCATCGTCTTCGGCACATCACTAATCACCGCAAGCCCCCCGCACATGTCCCCATACAAGGTGCAATACCCCACCGCCACCTCACTCTTGTTCCCCGTCGTCAGCAACAAGGAACCCTCCTTGTTCGACATCGCCATCAAGGTCACCCCACGTAACCGCGCCTGAATATTCTCCTCCGTCACGTCCTCCGGCCTCCCCGCAAAAACCCCGCGCAAACCCTCACGCACGGTGTCAAACATCGACCCGATCGGCACCACGTCATACCGTATGCCCAGGTTCTCCGCCAACACCCGGGCATCGTTCAGACTGCCCGCCGAGGAATACTGCGACGGCAAAGAAATCCCCCGCACATGCTCCCGCCCCAAGGCGTCCACCGCCACACACGCCGTCAACGCCGAATCAATGCCACCACTCAACCCCAAAACCGCATCCCGGAAACCACACTTGTGCAGATAGTCGCGCAACCCCAAAACCAACGCCCGGTAAATCATCTCCTCCCCCGGCGCATCCACCGCCTCCCCCAAAACACCCCCCTCCAGATCCACCAGCAAATAGTCCTCGGAAAAAACTCCGCCCCGAGCCAACACGCCGCCCCGTCCGTCCAGAACCAAACTCCCCCCGTCAAATACCAACTCGTCATTGCCCCCCACCAAGTTGCAATACACCAACGGCATCCGACTCTTCCGCGCCAAACTGCATAACATCTCCCGCCGCACCCGGTCCTTGCCCATATGCCAGGGCGATGCAGACAGGTTCACCAGCAAATCCGCCCCCGCCTCCGCCAACTCCATCGCCGGATTGCGGCGATAACGCCGCTCCCGCCAGAAATCCTCGTCGTTCCAAATGTCCTCGCAAATCGTCACCCCCAAACGCCGCCCCATAAACTCCATCGGCAAATTACCCGACCCGGGCTCAAAATACCGGTCCTCATCAAATACATCATACGTCGGCAATAAGGTCTTCTCCCTCACCCCCATCACCACCCCCTCCGCACACAACGCCGCCGCATTCGTCAATAATCGCCCGGGCCCAGCCTCCCTCCGCCCCACAAAACCCAACAGCAATCCCGCCCGCCCCGTCTCCGCAGCCAAACGCTCCACCACAGCCTCGTTCGCCGCCACAAAATCCGGACGCAACAACAAATCCCGCGGCGGATACCCCGTGGTCGCCAACTCTGGCATCACCACTAAATCCGCCCCGTCCTCCACCGCACGTCGATACACCCCCAATATCTTCGACTCGTTCCCCGCAAAATCCCCGACGGTCGTGTTGATCTGGCCCAGTGCAATTCTCATCTCCTTCCCGCCTCCTCCTCTCATCGCCCCACAAATGACTCCCGCAATGTCCCGCGCCCCGTCCGAACCACCGTCCCCACATCCACACCATGCCGCTCAAACCAACCACGCGCCGTCTCCAAAACAAACTGCACCTGATCACTCCCCGCCTCCACCGGCTCCTCCACCCCGGGCTCCAAGGGATGAATCTCCAAAATGCGCCCCTCCGAATCAATATACGCCACCGACAACGGCACACTCACGTTCTTCATCCAAAAGGATGCCCGATACGGACGCGCAAAAATAAACAACATCCCCTCGTCCTCGCCTATCGCCTTCCGGAACATCATCCCCGTCTGAATCTGCCTCACGGTCCGCGCTAACTCCGCACTGATCCGATGCTTCCCAATGAAAAGATCCTCGGTCTGCAACTTGCCCTGAGCCTCAGCCGGCTCCCATCGCGCCGATGCCGGCCGCGGTGAAGCATTCGCCGCCCCGCCATCGCCAGGCTGATGACCACAGCCCCAGCCCAGCAATACCACCAGAATCAAACTCCCAATACTGCAGGTCGTTCTCACCCGCGCAGCTTGCGGACCCCCTCCACGCTTGGCAATACCCGTGTTCCCCACCCACCTCAAAACAACACCATGATCCCCGCCGTTACCCCAAACCCATCCAACCGCGCCCTCCCACCCCCCGGCCAACCCGAAACATCCGGCTCCAAAAACAACCACCGCGCCTCCCCAAACAACGCCACCGCACTCGCTAACCTTAACTCCACCCCAGCCAACGGCCCATACCCCACCGTGTCGTCCAAATCCACATCCCCGCCATCAAAAATATAATACCCCACCCCAAAGCCACCATACGGTATCAGCACGTTCGCCACCGGTAACTGCAACATCAGGTTCGCCTCCAAAGGAAACATGTTCACCGACGGATCCTGCAACCGCAGCATGCTCCCCCGAAAATCCAAACCCACATACTCCACCAAATCATACTTCAATCGCACACCACCCCCATACGCCTCCCCCAAATCGTCCGTGTCCAAATAACTCCCCATCACCCCCATGCTCACATCCGCCCCCAAAACCCGCCCCCCAAAACCCAACAACCCCACCAGCCCCATCACCAAAACCAGTCCTGCTCTCCGCATCACTTCGTTTCGCATCCCGCCCTCTTAACACCTCCACACAACCTTGCAAAGCGACGAAATACGCCACCTAACTGACCCAAAGTACATTGACGCGAACTAGTCCTACTGTTCTACTTCGTCAACTCAGCCTTATAACATCTATGAGAAGTATCCCCCCCCTGAACGGGCTGTCTCGCTTCCTGCAGAGCAGCATTCTATCAGGACTGGTCGCAGCTACTGTGTCCCTGACACACAGCGCAGTTCTGGACGACTTTAACGACAACACCAAGTCCGACTGGGCGGACTTCACCTTCGTCGAAGGCTTCGGACTGCCGTCCGAAACCGGCGGACAGTTCGTCTTCGACCTCCCCGGCGCCGGCCAGGACATCTTCACCGCCAGCCAGAAAATCAGTGACGTCTTCGAACTCAAGGAAGGCCGCACCATCACATTCACAGTGGATGTGATGGAATCCACCGGCGAAGATACGTTCGCCGTCCTCACCTTCATCCCCAATACCGGCGGCAATAGCCCGGGCACGCTCGCCGGCTACGGCATCGCCAAGGACCCCACCGACGTCCTCATCACCAAGGGTATCCAAAAATACTTCGTGGCCGATGACAGCCCTGCCGCCCAAATCCAAAACGAAAACATCACGCTCTCCCTAACCATGTCGGTCGCCGACGGCAACGTCACGGTAACCGGCCGCGTGATCGACAAAGCCTCCGGCAACACCCTCTGGGAACAGTCCATCGTGGATACCCCAGGCGCCGATGTCATGGCCGACGGCTCCGATGACCCCGCCGCCCCCTTCATCACGACCGGCTACTTCACACTCTACTGCTACCAGCAGTTCAACGGCGGCGCCAATTACCGCATCGCCTACGATAACGCCACCGCCTCCGTAGTCGATGCCCCAGTCGAAACTGTCCTCGATAGTTTCGACGACAACACCAAAACCGACTGGAGCGACTTCACGTTCATCGAAGGCTTCGGTATCCCCTCAGAAACCGGCGGCCAGTTCGTCTTCGATCTCCCCGGCGCCGGCCAGGATATCTTCACCGCCAGCCAGAAAATCAGCCGCGAAATCAGCCTGGAAGAAGGCTCCGACGTCGAACTCCGCGTCGATGTCATGGAATCCACCGGCGAAGACACCTTCGCCGTCCTCGCCTTCATCCCCAATACCGGCGGCAATAGCCCGGGCACGCTCGCCGGCTATGGCATCGCTAAAGACCCCACCGACGTCCTCATCACCAAGGGTATCCAAAAATACTTCGTGGCCGATGACAGCGCAGCCGCCCAAATCCAAAACGAGAACATCACGCTCTCGATCCGACTGGTCGTCGAAGGCGGCAACGTCAACGTCACCGGTAAAGTCATAGACAAAGCCTCCGGCAATGTCCTCTGGGAGCAAACCATCGTCGATACCCCAGGCGCCGATGTCATGGCCGACGGCTCCGATGACCCAGCCGCCCCCTTCATCACTACAGGCTACTTCACGCTCTACTGCTACCAGCAGTTCAACGGCGGCGCCAATTACCGCATCGCCTACGATAACGCAGTCCTCGTCGCACCACCGTTGGCCGACAAGGTCGCTCCCGTCATCTCCGAGATCCAACCCGCCGCGTTCGCCAACTTCCTGCCGGCCTCCAGCAGCGTGTCCTTCAAGGTCTCCGATGACCAGGCCCTCACCGACGACAGCGTCTCCATCACACTCAATGGCACCACCTACACCGCCAGCAACGGCCTCACGGTCTCAGGCACCGGCACCAGCCGGACAGTCTCCTACAACAACCTCGAAACCGACACGAACTACGAGGCCACCCTGCAGACCATCGACTCAGATGGACTCACCACGACCCGAATCCTCTACTTCGATACCTTCCTCACGTCCCATCGCGTCATCGAGGCCGAGGACTACAACTTCGAAGACGGACAGTACCTCAACGATCCTCTCCCCAGCATCGAAGGTGTCTACAGCCCCAACAGCTATAGCCTCCAATACGGCAGCGAGGAGATCGACTTCCATGATACCCGCGCCAGCGCCAATGCCGCGGACAACCCCTACCGCGAACCAGACGGTGCCCGCACCCAACGCTCCCGCGACTTCATCCGCGCCAAGTTCGTCGCCGAAGGTGGCGCCGCCGCCGGAGTCTATGACTTCGATGTCGGCGATATCGAATCCGGTGAATGGATGAACTACACCCGCAACTTCACCGCAGGCAATTATCAGGTCTACCTGCGTGAATCCCTCGCCAATATGCGGCTCGGCGGTGAAAGCCGTCTCGAAAAGGTCACCTCCGGCGCCACCACCACCACCCAAACCACCCAGGTGCTCGGATCATTCCTCGGTGAACAAACCGGATTCCAATACCGGAACTTCCCGCTCACCGACGGCACCGGCACCCCGGTGATCCTGAACCTCAGCGGCACCACCACGCTCCGCCTGCACCAGGTCACCGCCGACCCCGCAGACGGCGCCCGCCTGCTGAACTATTTGGTGTTCATCCCCGTGCCGGATCCCGGCCTGCAGCGTGCCACGGTCATCAGCGTCGTGCCCAATAACGGCTCCGCTATCCGTAGCGTCAGGCCCGTCATCGAAGCCACGCTCCTCAACCGCGATACCTCGGTCCAGGTCAGCACCGTCGAACTCGATATCAATGGCACAGTCGTCCCGGCCGCTGTCGTCGCCACAGCCGATGGCGCCGAACTCTCCTACGCCATGACCAACCTGCCCGCCTCCGGCGCAGTCAATACCGCCACCATCACGTTCCTCGATAGCGACGACGTGGAAGTGGTGAAAACCTGGGATTTCACCGTGGAATACAGCAGCCTCGACCCCGCCAACGCCATCAGCGGCACCGGAACCACCCCGGGCATGAACGTCCGCATGGTCCAGGCACCCCCGGGAACCGAAATGGAAAGCTCGATCGCCCGCGCCGAAGAACAACTTCGGCCCGGTAGCTCGATCGAAGTCGACTACCAAACCAACGTCGTCGACCAGGTGATCAACTACAGCCAAAACGGCCCGGGCAGTGCCGACGGCACCTTCCCGAACGACGCCCAATACCCGGGCATCGAACCCGCATACAGCACCGACCTCTTCTCCATCGAGGTCACTACCTACATCCCGCTGACCGCCGGCACCTACCGCTTCGGAACCCGCAGCGATGATGGTTACAAGGTCCAATGCGTCAGTGACTTCAGCCAGGTCACCACCGGCCCGCTCGCCTTCTGGAGCGGTGTAGCCAACGCAACCTACGACTTCGTCGTCACCAAGAGCGGCCTCTATCCGTTCCGCCTGGTGCATTACGAACAAAGCGGCGGGGCCTTGCTGGAGTGGTTCGTCGAAGACCTCGAATCGGGCACGCAAACCCTGATCAACGCCGCAGACTCGCCAATCAAGGCCTACGTCGCCTTCGAAGCCTCGGCAGAACCGCCCGTGATCGAACCGCCAGTCCACTCCGGTAACTCCATCACAATTACCTGGGCAGGCGACGGAACGTTGCAGGAATCGGACTCCGTCAGCGGTCCGTGGACGGTCGTTCCACAACAATCACCGGCAACAATCACCGTCAATCCCGCCGGCAATAAGTTCTATCGCGTCCTCCAATAACAGGACCCTAGAACACAGTCACTAATCACGCCAACGGGGCCGCTGTCTCAGCGGCCCCGTTCCGCGTACCCAACACATCGGCCCTCAGCGCTTACCCCTTACCGCTCCGCGCTCTGCCCCATCGAAATCGGGATCGCTATCGGGATCGGTATCGAATAGCGAAAGTTCGCCGCAGGCCCTAGCCAGTCTACAGCCAGACTCCTTGAACCCACTCCCTCACCCTCGCGCAAACCACCCCCCCTAACTCCGGGCTTGGATGCGCGGCACCAGCCGCGCGTGACTCAACAGACATACCGACGCACCCTCTCCCCTCTCCCGTCTCCTCTCTCCCTGCGGTCAGCCGCGTGGACCGCAGCAGCCCTCCCTGCAACCGCATGAATAGTCCACACATGAATAAACCCATCCCTGCGCCCAGCCCGGCCATTCATGTGAGGCTGGGTTCATGCGGTTATCCCTCGGGACCACATTCATGCTCCCCAACCAGCCCTCCGCCCTCAGCCCTCCGCGCTTCGCGCCCAGAGTTTCCGAGTTTCGGAGTTTCGGAACAGTCAGCGCTGCATCGCAGCGTATCGAAATCGGGATCGGGATCGAACCACGCCTAGC
>JBJOII010000118.1:0-13261 GCA_046047235.1 Verrucomicrobiota bacterium
CGCTTACCCCTTACCGCTTACCCCTTACCGCTTACCCCTTACCGCTTACCGCTTACCGCTTCGCCCTTCCCGCTTCGCCCTTCCCGCTCCGCGCATTCACGCGGCTAACCAGCCCGAACAGCAGCCGCCAATTCCTCCAATCGCTTGGGCGAGACCTTCTCCGCCGTCCCCAGTTCCTGCGCAAATACCGAAACCCGATACTCCTCCATTAACCACCAAAACTCCACGAGCTTCTCCCTATCCCCGCTACCCTTCCTAACAAGTTCCGACACCATCCGGTCATAGGGTTCCACGCGAACCGCCTTCTCCCGATCCTTCAGCGGATTCAACGCAGCCCTTTCCGCCCGCAATACTAATGCCCGCAAATAGCGTGGCACGTGCACCAGTCGCTCCCACGGAGTCACAGAAAGAAATTGTCGGGGCACCAACCGCCCCACCAGAGCTTCCATGCCCGGCAGCGGCCGCTTGCACATCAATGCCTCCTGCCTCTGCTCCAAAACAGCCTCCACGCGCTTCACCAACTCGCTCACCACCCCAGTAACACGGCCCCGCGCACCCTCAACATACTCCCTGAATCGACTCTCCCTCAACTCCACCCACCTCACCGAAGGCAAAACATACCTTCTCACATGCTCCCAGGCCGACTCCAACAACTCCTCCATGGAACCCAGGGTCGAATACAACACCTGAACCCGACGCAATTCCCTGAGATCTCTCTGCACCCAGCCCAGCTCACGCCCGATCACCTTCTCCGCCAATCGCGGCACCCCCGCCATGCTCGCCGTCACAGCCTCATGCTCCTCACGAAACATACGCAAATCAACACGCCCCCCACTTACCCTCAAACCCGCAAAGGCTCGCACCGGCAAGCCTCCCACCTCCCCTACCACAATCCCCGCCTCCACGTCGCCAAAAGTCCAATCCTCCAAACTCTCCCGCTCCCAACGCCCAACCACCTCCCCCCACACATCCCCCTGCGCCTTCGCCATCTCCTTCCGAATCCCACCCACCAATGCCTTCAGATCCCGACCAGCCATGACCTTCCCCCCCTTCAAACCACCCACCTCGAATCTCGGCCGCAAATGCGCAGGCAACACACTCAAATCCCACTGAATACCCGCCACCTCCAAGCCATGACGCTCCAGTAAATACCGGGCCACCCGCCCCAAAAAATCCCGACCCTCCACCGGGACCTCCTCAAGTATCCGCCTGGCCGTCGCATCCAGCGGCATCAATGGCCGGCGTATCGACTTCGGCAACCCACGCAACAACGCCAGCAACCGCTGCTCCCGCAACGCCGGCACCGCCCATTCCAACATCCCCACATCCACCACCTCCGCCAACACCGCACTCAAACGAACAGTCACACCATCCCGCTCCTCACCCGGAACATAAGCATACCGCAAAGGCACAGTTTCACTGCCCACCCGCAACTCGCTCGGTAACCCGTCCTCAGAAAATAACCCAACGTTCTCCCCCAATAAATCCGCCGGTAACGCGACCAAACGATCCCGATTGCCCGCCCCACGCAGAAACCGGTTCAAATCATGCACAGAACTCACCGCCGGCAAACGCTCCCGATAAAACCCCGCCAACGCCTCAGCCAAATCCGGCATCACCCGACGCGGCAACCCCGTCTGCCAAAACTCCACCTTCTCCACCAACTGCCGGTTCGCATCCCTGAAACCCAACCCCAACCCGCCCTCCAATGGCATCAATGCCTCGCGAATAAATATCTCCTTCGCCTCCTCCGGATTCGACCTCCCGTAGTCCACCCGACGCTCATGCAGCACTAACCCCCTCAATAAGACCCGCTCGGTCGCCACCACCCGCCCCCCGACCTCATCCCACCTCGGATTCACCACTGACTTCCTAACCACATGCGGAGCCACCCGCTCCACCCACAAAGGATCCATCCCCGCCAATGTCCTCGCAAATAAACGCGAGGTCTCCACCACCTCCCCCGCCAATAACCACTGCGGTTGCTTCACCCGCCCTGCCTCACCCTCCGCCTCAGGCGCCTTGCCCCCACGTATCCCCTTCTTCACCCGCTCCACTTTCCGAAATAACCCCGACCCCGGAAACACATGCACCAATCGCTCCCCAGCCAACCGATACGCGTTCGCCTCCTTGCGCTGCGCCACATGCCCCACCAAACCCGCGAGCAACGACCGGTGAATCGCCTCATAACTCCCCCGCTCCCCCAAACGCCCCCCAACCTCCACCCCCAAATCCCTCATCGCTCCCTCCAACTGCCCGTGCACATCCACCCACTCCCGCATCCGCAAAAACGACAGAAAATGCTCCCTACAAAATCGCCTCAGTTGACTCTGCGTCTTCAACGATTCCCACGTGTCGTGATACGCCTCCCAAATCTTCAACAACGACACAAAATCCGATTCCCCATCCGCAAACCGCCGATGCGCGCGCTCCGCCTCATCCCGCTTGTCCAAAGGCCGCTCCCGCGGATCCTGAATGCTCAACCCCGCCGCAATCACCAACACCTCCCTCACCGCCCCCTCCTTCCGGGCCTCCAATAACATCCTCCCAATCGCCGGATCCACCGGCAGCCGAGCCAGCTCCCGCCCCAATACCGTCAACTCCCGGGCCTCATCCAATGCCCCCAGCTCCTGCAACAACGCATACGCCCCGCGAATCGCCGCCGGCGGCGGCGGATCAATAAACGGAAATGTCTCCACCTCCCCCAACCGAAACGCCTTCAACCGCAAAACCACATCCGCCAAATTACAGCGCACAATCTCCGCATCAGCAAACGCCGGCCGCCCCAAATAATCCTCCTCACTATACAACCGCACACATACCCCCGGCCCCAACCGACCACACCGCCCCTTCCGCTGATCCGCATTGCTCCGCGCTACCGCCTCCACCGGTAAACGCCGACACCGCGTGCCCGCATGATACCGGCTCACCCGCGCCAACCCCGCATCCACCACATACCGAATCCTCGGCACCGTCAGCGACGTCTCCGCAATGTTCGTCGATACCACCACCCGACGCCGATACCCCGGATGAAAAATCGCATCCTGCTCCGCATTCGATAACCGACCAAACAACGGCACCACATCCCACACGTCCCCCATCACCCGACGCAGCCGATCCCCCACCTCCCGGATGTCCCTCTCCCCAGGCATGAACACCAACACATCACCCTCATGAGACTCGCAGGCCAAATCCTGCACCGCCCCCACCGCCGCCTCCACATACGTCTCCCCCTCGTGCTCATCATCATCATCCGCCACCTGCGGCGCACGATACCGCACCTCCACCGGATACATCCGACCCGATACCTCCACCACCGGCGCACCCCCAAACGCCTCCGCAAACCGCGCAGTGTCAATCGTCGCCGACGTCACCACCACCTTCAAATCATCCCGACGCTCCAACAACCCCCGCAAATGCCCCAGCAGGAAATCAATGTTCAGCGACCGCTCGTGCGCCTCATCAATCAGGATCGCGTCATACTCCGATAACAACGGGTCCCGCTGAACCTCCATCAACAAGATCCCGTCCGTCATCACCTTGATCGACGTCACATCACTCACCTGCTCGTTAAACCGGATCTTGCTCCCCACCCCCTGCCCGTATTCCACCCCCAACTCCTCAGCCAACCGCCGCGCAATCGACAACGCCGCCACCCGCCTCGGCTGCGTACAACCAATCCGCCCGCGCACACCCAACCCCGCCTCCAAACACATCTTCGGCAACTGCGTCGTCTTCCCCGACCCCGTCTCCCCAGCCACAACCACCACCTGTGACCTCCGCAGCAAACCCACAATCTCCTCCCGTCGCCCGCTCACCGGCAATTCCTCCGGATAACTCACGCATCCCACCAGCCCAGCCCGTCGTTCCCTCGCCGCCCGCGATGCCCGCGCACGCCCCAACCACCTGGCCCAGTGCGCCGGAACAACCCGCCCCTCCCGCCGCGCCCGCAACACGTGCGCCAAACATGCCCCCAACCGCACCTGGTCCGGCAGCAAACACTCCGATAACATCCCCCCCAATTCCTGTATCAGTTCAGCATCACTCATAGACAACCCAGACCCGCCCATACTGACGATTCTGGTCTAACCAGAGCAAGTGCTTGTAGTAACGCAGGTTGCGCAGAAAACAGGTTCCATTTGGGCCCTTACAGCCCGTTTTTGCCCCCCAAAAAACGCACCCAAGATCCACCACACGTCCACCAAGCCCGAGCTGACCTTGCTGCCTGTTTTGGCCGTCGAAAAGGGCGTGTAAGGCCCGTTTTACGTCCCTTAGTCAGAGTTAACCATTTGGGTCACAATGCCTTACCCTGGTGACACCAAGGCAGCTCATGGGGAGGGGCTGCCTTCCCCCCACGACCGGTTGGGCTCAGGGCCCATCTCCAACACCAGCTCCCCACCTCGCAAAAGCTCGGACGCCCGAAACCACCAGCGGTTCAGAACCTCACCATTCAGTCTTGCCGACTGGATGTAACGGTTCGACCGGGAGGCGTTGCGCGCTGTAATGGTAAAACTCCGGCCACGACCAAAACGCGCACCCAGATCAATCGTCACTCTCGGATAAAGCGGGCTACCCAGCTCATACACCGGATCCACGCGACAGCCCCCGTCCATCTGGAACAAGCCCATCGACGCCATCACAAACCACGCGCTCATTTGACCCTGGTCCTCATCACCCAAATAAGCATCCCCCGTCCCGTGACCGTAATACCGCTGGAGCACTTCCCGGCTCCAATGTTGCGTCAACCAAGGCGTACCGGCCCAGTTGAAAAGAAACGCGAAATGCATGGACTGCTGGTTGCCATGCACCACCGGATAATCCCAGTAAAGCTCGTTCGGCGCGTTGAACCGCGTCCTCACACTGCGACTAAACCCGTCCTCCAAACGCTCAAGAAAACGATCACGCCCCATCACCTCAATCAGCCCCGGCATGTCCTGAGGCACGAAATACGTCAACTGCCAGGCATTGCCCTCAACATATTCCTCATTCCCACCAGTCCGTATCGGATCAAACGGCGTCACCCAGCTGCCATCAGCATTGCGCATACGGGCAAACCCCGTCTCCAAATCAAACATGTTCCGCCAGTAACCCGACCTCGCAAGAAATGTCTCCGCAATACTCTCCTCACCCATCGACAACGCAAGCTGCCCCACCGCCCAGTCGTCAAAGGAATACTCCAGCGTGTTGGAGGCCCGACCACGATCAGCCGGCACATACTTGTGCTCCAGATAAGCGCCTAAATCGCGATTGCCCGCAAAGCCTCCATCCACCGGCCTGCCCGGTTCGGTCTGCATCTTCACCACCGCTTCCAATACCTTGCCCGCATCAAAATTGCGGATCCCCATCTGGTAGGCCGCCACCATCAGTGGAATCTCGTGCTCAGCCACCATCACCGGAATATATTCCAAACCCGCAGGCCCCTTCGCCAGCCACCCTCCAGCAGCATACAACGCCAGCTGCGTGCGAACCCACCGACTAGACCACTCCGGCGAAACCAGATTCCATACCTGGTTCAGATTCCAAAAGGTGTTCCAAAAAGCATCGCAACCCAGCATCACCGCATCCGGGTCCGACGCCTGCTGAATCCGCTCCGCCGGATCCCGCCACTCGCCATTCACATCACTCCACGTATTCCGGCAAAAGGACCGATACAGGTTGGTGTAAAACCTCACCTTCTCCCGGCGATCAATGGTCTCGATATGAATGCGCCCAAGCAAATCATTCCAAACCAACCGCTGATGCTCCACCACCGCTCCAAAATCCCAACCAAACGGCTCCGTGACCTCCCGCTCAAGGTTCTCTGCTGCATTCTCCAGACTCACAATCGAAATGCCCGTCCGCACCTGCACAGCCCTCGCGCCCCGTGTGTCAAACTCCACATACACCCCGGCATCCTCAACACGCTCTGTCTCAAGCCCCAGAACCCCCTCCTCCACTCCACCCTGCGTCCAACTCCCAAACCGCGTGAACGGACGGTCAAACTCCGCCACGAAATGCAGCACATACTCCTGCTGAGCATCCCGACTCCATACATCCGGCGCATGATGCGACAGGCTGCCCTCAATCCGTGAATCACCCACTCGCCGAACATCCACACGCACCAGATTGAAGTTGTACTCCGCCGGAAATTGGAAATCCAACAGCACCCGGGAATCAATGCTCCCCGGAAAAGTGTATCGCTGGAAACTCGCCCGCGTCGTGGCCGTCAGCTCAGCCTCAATCCCCGTGTCGCTCAATACCGCCCGATAATACCCCACCCGAGCCACCTCCTCCGTTTTGTCCATCCGGCTCCGGTAGCCATCGTCAGGCCGATACTGATCGCCAACCCGCGTCTCCAAAGGACCAGTAGTCGGCATCATCAGTAAACCGGCCATGGTCCACTCGTGAATGTGACTGAACCCTCCAATGTTCTCGATGTGCGGATCATACCCCGCCTGCCAGCCGGCATTCTGGTTGTCCGGACTCAGCTTCACCATGCTGAATGGCATCCACGGCCCCGGCGCAATCATCCACCTCGAATGCGCACTCCCCAGCATCGGATCCACATAGTCCGCCGGAGTAACCCACGGCTGCGCAGAACGAACAACCACCCCCGAAGCAACCTCCCCCTCCCTCGACAATACCCGATACCCACTCGATACCTCCCCCTGCCCTCCGGAAATCGACGGCATGGGCACTTCCAAAATAGAACGCCCCTCCTCCAACTTCCCCCCGTAGACTACTGCCCCATCCAGCTCAACGGTAACCGGACACGATGGCCGGAGACACTCCACATCAACCAACATGGGCTGCACTGACTTTCCCTCATGCTGAATCTCATAGTGCGCCGCCCGCACTTGCCTCACAAACACCCCCCTCGCAGGTGCCAGCTCAGCCCCACCCTCCACCTCGAACCGCACCTGATCAAAAACCAGCCAGCTGCCCTGAATCGAGGTGATCCGCACTGAGTTCCCACCAACCCGCAACAGCCCCGCGGGAAGCGGTATCCGGAACACCTGCTCACGGCCAGAATTCGAGCCCCCCTCAATGCTCGATTCCCCGCTCCCCCTCGCCAACGGAAAAACCCACGCCTCCCCATTCACCACCACCTTCAGCGAAGGGGGATCCGCGGGACTGGCATCCACCACGTCAATGATCAGCACTGCTCCCACCCCCGCATCCAGCCGCGCCACGTCGAACAGAACGTTCAAAACCTGAGTGCGAATGCCGGCCAACCCCCCCGAACCCGCCCACTCATCAGCAGGCCCCGGTAACACATACGGCCAATCACGCTCAGCCGATGAGTGGCCTACCAAAAAGAAACGGTCCTCCCACCCAAAATCATCCCGCAGAAATTCACGATACCCGGAAGGAGCCAAAGCAAACTCCCCAGCCCGATCATCCCCTTCACCTATAGACCACAATGTCTCCCCCGGAAGGCTCATGGTGGCTAACCATTGTCCCAGGCCAATTGCCAGCAAGACGGAAGTTCGCATGGTGCAGCCGGGATTATGCCCGCCTCCCAGGAGCTTATCAACAACCGCATTTCCATAAGCACTACTACCCCACCGCTCACACCCTGCCCCCTCCCCTCCAACTAAGGGACAGACAATCTATTCGTAACTCACTCCAACACAACGATCATGCCGAATCTCGCGGCAACCTGCACCCGCCCGCCCCCATTGTGGCCAAGATCCAACCGTGATAACTTCACAACAGTCCGCAGCGAGTCCCGTATCCCGACCGTGCCAACGAAATAATGTTTCGCATCACCGAGAAACAGAGCCTCCGTCCGCTCGTCCTCATGATCTGTGCGCTCCTGGGGGTGAGCACCATCATCTGGCGACTGCAGCCGCCCCATTACGCAGGCAAAAGCGCCCACGAATGGCTGGACCATGCCTCCGCCGCTCCACCCACCCCCGGCTACCTCCCCTACTCAATACCCCTACCAAGCAAGGAAATCGCCGATAGCGCAGCCGCATTCCGGCAAATGGGACCTCGAGGAGTTCGGTTCCTCATCAACATGGATCTCCCAAAAGCACCCTTCCATATCCGATATTACGAACAGCTTTCGAGCACACTCAGCACATGGATCACTCTGCCCCCTTGGCCGTCACCCCAAACACCGGAACGAAAGGTATCGGCACACCGAATCCTGCATTACCTCGGCCCTGAAATACTCCCAGATCTGCTCGAGGCCTCTCGCGATGAAGATGGCACGCTTCGTTCCTGGGCCGCAAATCTGCTCGGAGAACTCGGACCCGCCCATCCACAAAGCCAAACCAGGCTGCTCCAAATGCTCCATGACCCCTCCCCTGAAGTGCTCCTGGATGCGCTCGAGGTAATGTGGATGATCGAGCCCGATCCCGAGATCTCAATCCCTCTCCTGCTGCCCCTCCTCACCAACACAAGCGGCAGGGTCCGCACTGAGGCCTCCTACGTGCTGGGCGAACTAACACCGCTGCCAGAAATAGCGATCGATGCGTTAACACTCGCCTTGTCGGATGAGAACTGGGTCGTCCGGGCAAACTCCGCACGAGCCGTCGGCCGCTCAGGAATAACCTCTCCACACATTGCCGGAGAACTAGACAAACTGCTCACCGACAACCGGGAGGTGGCAAAATGCCGGGCCATTGAAGCACTCGCCAGATTATACGGGCCCGCAGCCCCAGAATGCTCCAGCAATTTCCTTCCCGCGATGGCGGATGCCAATGCAATGCCCTCGAACCCTTACTGCACACTCATGCTGCTGAATGCAACGTCCTCTCTCGGCTCAAACCCTCCTCCGAATGCCATTAGGGAAGCCGATCTCCACGTCCTGCTAACGGAGTCAGCTGCCTATTGTTGCAGTGAAGCCCTCGCCACCCTCCCCCTCCTGCGTAAGGCCAGTATCGAGACTGTCCCTGCCCTCGTCCTGAACGCTTACCTGAGATTCCTGCAATCCCACGAAAACGGCTACATCCGACAACACGCCTCACTGGCCTACTCGAACGCCGCCACGCAGCAACCCATAACCCCAAGCCCATCTCACTGAACACAGCAACATCGCCACCCCCGCTGAACCCCAAGCTCACCTCCCCCCAATTCCATCTTGCAAACATGCCCGGTCATAATATCTTCTTAGCCAGCTCATACGTTAAGTGAATCCAGAGCCAACTGGCTCAAACAACTGGCATAACGAAAACCTACTATGAAAATCCAAGCCTACTCCTTACTCGCCGTCGCTGCGCTCGCAATCGGGGCCGCCAACGTCCGCGCTGAAGACAAAGCCGTCTGCACGGACGCTGAAAAAACCTGCTGCACCGAAGGCTCCGAAAAGACCTGCTGCGCCGAAAAACAAGCCAAGCTCACTAAGGTCCAATACGAAGTGAAGGACATGAGCTGCGCCGCCTGCGAAGATAAAGTGTCCAAATCCCTAGCCAGTGTCGCCGGCGTCGGTGAAGCCTCGGCCTGCTCCAAGGAAAAATACGTCAAGGTCGCTTACGACTCCTCCAAGGTGAAAGACAAGGACCTCATGGCAGCCATCAAAAAGGCCGGGTTCACGGTCAGTTCCGAAACTGTCGAAGTCGGCGTCGAAGGCATGCACTGCGGCGGCTGCTCCGGTAAAGTCAGTGAGGCTCTCGCCAAAATCAAAGGCGTGCAAAAACAGGATGTCTGCCACGAAAGCGGCAAAGCCGTCGTGAAATTTGACCCGAGCCAAACCAGCCAGGAGAAAGTCCTCGCTGCAATCAATGGCACCGGGTTCAAGGCTATCCAGTAACGCTTCCCAGTTCCCAGCGTACTGGACCCGAAAAGCCGCACCGCAAGGTGCGGCTTTTCAATTCCCCACACCCCCTAATGGCAATCAATCCCGCCGCAAAAACTTTGCCACGGCCTCTGTCCTCGTCCGCACCTGAAGCTTCTCGTAAATCCGCCGGATATAGGTGTGCACTGTCTCGTAGCTGATCCCCAACTTCTCTGCGATCTCCTTGTACAAAAAACCCTGACTCAGGAAATCCAACACCTCCTGCTCCCGCTGTGATAGCGACATCGTTTCGCTTGGCGTCGCTTGCGGCGCAGCAACAGGACGCTGAAAAGACTGCACCACCTTCCGTGCAATGTGCGCCGTCATCGGCGATCCACCTTTCACAACATCCTGTATCGCCTCCAGCAGCTCACTTCTCGGAGTCCGCTTCAACAAATAGCCCATCGCACCCGCAGCCAGGGAGTTGAAGATGTTTTCCGTGTCCTCATAGGCCGTCAGCATGATCACCTGCACAGCAGGCAGCTTCTGCTTCAGCTGCCGCACACATTCCACCCCATTCATCCCCGGCAGGTTGATGTCCATCAGCACAACCTGAGGCTTGTCCTCAACCAGCGAATCAAGAGCCTCCTCGGCAGTCCCATAATCACTGACAAATTCAAATCCCTCCGAACGGGCAATGACCTTCGAAAGCGTCATTCGCAGCTGCTCGTTGTCCTCTACAATGGAAACCGTAATCGCCATACGCGCGCACCAATCTGCCTGAGCCGGGGACTTCACGCCACCCCCGATCACACTCCACTCCTAAATTTCAGAACTGCCAGTCGACCTTCCCGCAACCTTCCCGCCCGCACTCCTCGGAGCAGTCAACCTCACCACCGCACCACCACTCCCGACACTTTCCAGCTCAAACAGCCCCCCGATGTCCTCCATCCGCCTCCGCATGTTCTTCAGCCCGTTCCGCCTCGCCGCCTTCTCCGGATCCATCCCCCCCAATCCACGCCCGTTGTCCTGCACCTCCAACACCATCAGCCCCTCCCCGACATCCAGACGAATCTTCGCCTCCGTCGCTTGCGCATGACGCACCACATTCGTCACTGCCTCCTTCGCCGCCAGAAAGAAATTATGCCTCACATCCGGCGGCAAAATAACTTCAGGCAGTTGCGTCGGAACCTCCAACCGGACCCTGACCCCCGCCACGGTCAAATACTCCTGCGCGTTCTTGCAGAAATATGTCATCAACCCGTCCAAGGTGTCGTTGCTCGGATTCACCGCCCATACAATCTCATCCAGAACCTTCGCAGTCTCACGGGACGTCTGGGTAATCTGCCGGGCATAACCCGAGACCTCCTCCGGCAAGTCACGGTCCGCGTCGGCCATCTCCCCCAAAAGCGAAATCTGAGTCAAACTCGCCCCAAGCTGATCATGTAAATCACGGGCAATCCTCGCCCGCTCCCGCTCCAGCGCCTGCTGCTGCCGCAGCCGCTCCACCTGACGCCGCATCCGCTGTGTGGCCGTATACCAAACCACACCCGCACCCATCGCCAGAATACAAGTCGTCATCCCCCCCAAAAACCACCATGTCCTCCAAAAAGGCGGCAGAACGACAAAAGCCAACCTCGTCCCCTCCTCATTCCAAACACCATCCTCGTTGCTCGCCTGCAGATGAAATCCATACTCGCCCGGCGGCAGCTTCGTGTAACGCGCCACTCGCCCGTCCCCGGCCTCCGTCCACCGGGATTCATACCCGTCCATCCGATAACGGAAGTGCGCCCGGTCAGGCGACCGAAGATTCAAACTCGTGTAATGCACCTCCACCCGCTCCCTGCCCGGAGGCACCACCACAGTCTCCGGCCAGCTCATCTCCAGAAGATTGGTCCGCAAAGCCATATCCTCAATCTCCACCGACTCAATCACCACCGCCGGCGGCACCGGATTCACCTCAAGCTTGGCCGGATCCACCGACACCAGCCCCTCCACCGTGGTAAACCACAGTCGACCATCCACCCCCACACATAACCCGGGCTGAGATCCCTCCGTGCACTCGGGCGTAGGTAACCCGTCCGGCAAACGATAAGCACGAACCGCCAGACCACCCCCCACTCCCCCTTCCCTCAAACTCTCCAGGCCCAAACGCAAAACACCAGCGTTCGAACCCACCCAAAGCCCCCCCCGCCCATCACCCCCCAAATAACTGAGACTCCGGCTCTCCATGCCCTCGCGCAGGGAATAACTAACCCACCCCTCCCCATCGTGCCGCACCAGCCGACCACCCGCCGTCGCCACCCATAAAGTCCCACCTTCCTCCACCCATAAACCCGATACATCCCCATCCACCTCCACCACATCTCCCCCAACAGACTCAAACCGATCACCATCAAAATGACAAAGCCCTCCCCCCTCAGTCCCCACCCATAGCCCCCCGTCCCCATCATCCGCCACAGCCCTCACAATGCCGCTGGTCAACCCCGCCTCCACACCGTAGAGCTTCCACCCCCCATCCTCCCGCCCCACCAACCCACGGGACGTTCCCACCCACAAACGACCATCCTTGCCCGTATGTAAGGCATGAATCACCAAGGGCATCCGGTCCCAACCAGCAGCCCGCGTGAAATACCCATCCATCCGTTGAAACAACCCGCTCCAAGTCCCAGCCCACACCATGCCGTCACCATCCACCGTCACCGACCTCACAGATACTTCCGGCAACTGCAAATTGCCCTGCCTTAACCCAAAACGCTCCACGCTCCCCCCACTCCACCGCTCAATGCCACCCCCGTTGAATCCCATCCAGACGCCCCCGTCCGGATCAGAGCACACCGACTGCACCACACGCCCCCGGGTAGACTCGAGCACATCAAAATCCAGCCGCTTCACCCGTACCAAACCACCACCGTCAGTCCCTATCCAGAGGTTCTTCTCACGGTCCAGCAACAGCGAATACACAAAGTCGTTCGACAAACCTTCCTCCCTGGACAACCGCACCACCCCCCCCTCTTCGCCATACCAAAATACGCCCCCTCCCAACGTGCCCACCACCGGCCAACCCTCCGCATCCTCACAAACCACAGAAGCCGTCGCCCCACCCGCATCATAGCTCCCCAGCTCCCTACTCATCCCTTCCTCCCCCCAGAGTTGCACGCGCTGCCCTCCTACCACCCAAAACCCACCCTCGGACGCCATCCCCAAGGCCTCCAAACCGGAGACCTGTCGACCAATATCCACCAGCAACTCCTTCCTGTCCTTCCCCAAGGTCGACCCCACCCCCAACACCATACGGTCGCTGCCAATCCAGACAGAACCACCAGCCCGCGACACCATTGATCGTGCCGAACCATTACGACGATCCACCGCCGTCCAGATATCAAATACCCCATCCCGATACCGCCCCAACTGCCCATCCGCCCCCAGCAACCAGACCGCCCCCGAATCATCCTCGCAAATCGCCACCACTCGGACATCCCTCGAGCCGCGACCGAAATCCAATGGCAGAACCTCACCGTCCCGAATCAAGGCCACTCCCGAGGCTTCCGTCCCCAC
>JBJOII010000119.1:0-13228 GCA_046047235.1 Verrucomicrobiota bacterium
GATGGGATATAGGATATAGGATATAGGATATAGGATATAGGATATAGGATATAGGATATAGGATATGGGAGATGGGAGATGGGAGATGGGAGATAGGATATCGGATGTCGGATATGGGAGGTTGGATATGGTTTTTTGGGGGGAGTATTGTGGGTGACATTTTGGGAAGGATGGGCACACTTCGGGGTCTTACCTATGACGAACGAGCGATCGACCGAACAGATGCAGGCGGGGGATGTGGCGTTGGTGGATGAGTTGCGTGGGGATTACCGCCAGATGTGTGCGGCGTTGGGGAAGGTGATTGTGGGGCAGCAGAGTGTGATTGAGCAGCTGGCGATTTGTTTATTTGCGAGGGGGCATGCGTTGTTGATGGGGGTTCCGGGGTTGGCGAAGACGCTTTTGATCCGGTGTTTGGCGGAGACGATGGAGTTGAGTTTCAGTCGGATCCAGTTCACGCCGGACTTGATGCCGATGGACATTACGGGGACGGACATATTGCAGGAGACGGCGACGGGGCGGCGGGAGTTTGAATTCGCGAAGGGGCCGGTGTTTGCGAACATTGTTCTGGCTGACGAGATCAACCGTGCGCCGTCGAAGACGCAGGCGGCGATGTTGGAGGCGATGCAGGAGCATCGGGTGACGGCGGCCGGGCATTCTTTCAAGCTGGAGGAGCCTTTTTTTGTTTTGGCGACGCAGAATCCGATTGAGCAGGAGGGGACGTATCCGTTGCCGGAGGCGCAGCTGGATCGGTTTATGTTCATGATTGAGGTGGGGTATCCGACGCGGGAGGAGGAGATTACCATTGCGCGGACCACGACGGGCGGGGGGCGGGTGGATTTGACGCATGTGATTGACGGGGCGCGGGTGCAGGCGTTTCAGGATTTGGTGCGGCGGGTGCCGGTGCCGGATCACATTTATGAGTTTGCGGTGCAGCTGGTGCGGCGGACGCGTCCGGGTGGGGACGAGGCGCCGGAGTGGATGAAGCCGTTGGTAAGTTGGGGTGCGGGGCCGCGGGCGGTGCAGTATTTGATCCTGGGAGCGAAATCGAGAGCGGCGTTGTTGGGGAGTTACATGGTGCGGCTGGAGGATGTGACGACCCTGGCGGAGCCGGTGTTGATGCATCGTGTGATCACCTCATTTGCGGCGGAGTCGGAGGGCATTAGCAGTCGGCAGATTGTGCGTCGGCTGGTGGACGAACTGGTGAAGGAGGGTTGAGCTGGTGGACATTGGAGGCAAGAGCGGGGGGCATGAGTTTGTGGATGCGCGTGTTTTGGCGCGTTTATCCGGTTTGGGTTTGCATGCGCGCATTCCGATGATGGGGAGTGTTTCCGGGCATCATCGGAGTCCGGTGCGTGGGTCGAGTTTGGAATTTGCGGAGTATCGGAAGTATGTGCCCGGGGATGACACGCGCCGGTTGGACTGGCGGGCGTGGGGTCGGTCGAACCGGTATTACATGAAGGAGTTTGAGGCCGACACCAATCTGCGGTTGTGTTTGGTGTTGGACACGAGTGGTTCCTTGAATTTCGGGGTGGGTGGGGTGACCAAGTTGGGGCAGGTGCGGGGGTTGGCGGGGACTTTGGCGTATTTGGCGGCGAGCCAGGGGGATGCGGTGGGGTTGTATTGTGCGGGGCGGGATTTTCACACCGTGATTCCGGCGAAGCGGAATGCGGCGCATTTGCGGGTGGTCTTGAACAAGTTGGGTGAGGTGAGGGCTGAGGGGGAGACAGGTTTGGTGGATGTGTTGCATGAGGCGGCGGAGAGCATTGGCCAGCGTGCTTTGGTGGTGGTGATTTCGGATTTGTTTGTGGAGCCGGAGGCATTGAAGGGGTGCTTTCAGCATTTGCGGTTTCGGAAGCATGATGTGGCGGTGTTTCACATGCTGGATCGCAGCGAGGTGGATTTCAGTTTTGACCGGCCGACGCGGTTTGTGGATTTGGAGGGGGGTGAGGCGGTGATGGCGGATCCGTTGCTGGTGGGGGATGCGTATCGGCAGGCGATGCAGGGGTATTTAGGTGAGCTATCGACCGTGATCCGGGAGGCGGCGGTGGACTATCATCGGATGAATTTGGGGGATTCGGTCGAGGAGGTCTTGGCGAGGTTCTTGATTGGGCGACGGCCGAACAAGCGGGGGTGAGGTTGTGATGAGCATGCGAGCTTATTGTTCATGAGTTTTCTGCAGCCCATCCTATTACTGGCGTTGCCGCTGGTGGCGTTGCCGGTGGTGATTCATCTGGTGCATCAGTATCGGCATCGGAGTGTGCCATGGGCGGCGATGATGTTTTTGGTGCGGGCTCGGCGGATGAACCAGGGTATGGCGCGGTTGCGCTACTGGTTGATCATGTTGATGCGGATGCTGGCGGTCTTGGGTTTGATTCTGGCGTTGAGTCGTCCGTTATCGACGGGGTGGTGGAGTGGTTTGGGTGCGGCGAAGGCGGAGGTGACCTTGGTTTTGCTGGATCGTTCGGCCAGCATGGAGTTGCGGGATATTCAGACGGGGGAGTCCAAGCGTTCCACGGCGTTGGTGAAGCTGGCGGGTTTATTGGAGGAGCGGGCGGGGGAAGCCGAGCTGGTGTTGATTGACAGTGCGACGAGGGAGGCGCGTCGGGTGGAGACGGTGCGGGCGTTGCCGGACTTGCCGTTTGCGGCGGCGACGGCGGCCGGGGCGGACATTCCGGGTTTGCTGGAGACGGCCTTGGGGTATTTGGAGGCGAACGATGCTGGGAGTGCGGACGTCTGGATCTGTTCGGATTTGGCGGAGGCGGACTGGGACGCGGGGAGTGGCCGGTGGGCGGTGATTCGCGAGCAGCTGGCATCGAGGAAGGGGGTGCGGATTTTTCTGTTGTCCTATCCGGGGTCAGGTTCGGGGAATTTGGCGGTGCGGGTATCTGGTGCGTGGTTGGAGCGGCGGGGTGAGAAGTCGGAGTTGGTGATGGACGTGGAGGTGTTGGGGGCGAAGGGCTTCGGGGTTCAGGCGGGTGGGAGTGTGGCATTGGAATTTGAGGTGGGGGGTGTGCAGTCGGTGGTGGAGGTTACGCTGGAAGGTGGTGGGGCGGAGTTGAAGGGGCATCGAATTCCGGTGGAGTCGGGTGTGGTATCGGGTTGGGGGCGGGTGAGATTGCCTGGTGACTCGAACCTTTTGGACAGCAGTTATTACTTTGTATTTGCGGAGCGGCCGTTACGGAAGGCGGTGGTGGTGGCTGAGGATACGGAGGTGGGTGAGGCGTTGCGTCTGGCGTTGTCGATTCCCGCTGAGCCGGGTTTGAGACAGGAAGCGGAATTCCTGGGTGTGGCGCAGGCGGGTTCGATTGACTGGGAGGGCGCGGGTTTGGTGGTGTGGCAGGGGCCGTTGCCTGAGGGGCGGACGGCGGAGTTATTGGAGCAGTTTGCCGGGCAGGGGCGGAGAGTGATGTTTTTTCCATCTGCAGCGGGTGGGGAGAGAGAGTTTCTGGGAGTTCGATGGGGAGCGGAGTGGGAGGTATCGGGTGAACCAAGGCGGGTGGGTTGGTGGCGTGGGGATGCCGATTTATTGGGGCGGACGGGGAGTGGGGAGGCGTTGCCGGTGGAGGAGTTGAGGGGGTATCGCGGTTGGGGGATGGAGCATGGGGGGACCGTGCTGGGTCGGTTTGATGATGATCAGCCGTTTTTGGTGCGGGTTCCTGCGGGTGAGGGGGTGGCTTATTTCTGTGGGGTCCTGCCGGTGGCGGAGTCGTCGTCGCTGGAGCGGGATGGGATTGTATTTTATGCGATGTTGCA
The DNA here is from genome assembly GCA_046047235.1 of Verrucomicrobiota bacterium. GTDB lineage: Bacteria > Verrucomicrobiota > Verrucomicrobiia > Limisphaerales > JAHDYP01 > JBMTVN01. Next base: position 3,754 of record JBJOII010000119.1, read on the forward strand.
GCGTGCGTTGATGGATGGGAGTGCGGGGTTATCGCGGGTGGGTCAGCGTGATGCGGGTGGTGGGGTTATGGCTGACCGGGAGGATTGGGAGCGGGTGGCGCGTTGGGAGGGAGGCGTGGCGGGTTTAGCGGAGGGGATCGTGCCGGGGGTGTATCGTGCGGGGGACGAGTGGGTGGCGGTAAACAGGCCGTTGTCGGAGGATTTACCGTTGGCATTGCCGGCATCGGCGGTGGACGGGTTATTTGAGGGGGCGGTTTATGAGCGGATTGAGGATGAGGTGGGGAACGGTTCGCCTTTGGCGCGGGAGGTGTGGCGGTTGTTTCTGGTGGCGATGATGTTGGCTTTGGTGGGGGAGGCGTTGTTGTGTTTGCCATCGGTGAGGCCGAAGGCTGTTTCGCGCGGGGGGTTTGAGAGCATGCGGGAGAGAATGGGGGGTGGGAGCTGATGCAGGATCCGAACGGCATTTCCTTTTTCCCGAGCGGGCCGAGCTTGGCGGTGGGTGTTGTGGTGTTGGTGGTGACGGCCTATGTGTGTTGGTTGGGGTGGGTACGGTCGGGGCGGCGTCGGGGAGTGGGGTGGCTGGAGGTATTGCGATTCGTGCTGGTGGCGTTGATTGGTTTGACCCTGTGTCAGCCTGAGTGGTTGGAGACGCGGGTTCCTGAGCAGCAGCCGACGATGGTGGTTTTGTGGGATCGGTCCTCGAGCATGGAGACCCGGGATGTGGTTTTGGCTGGAGGCGGTGATCCGGTGAGCCGGGCGGAGGCGATGCGGCCGTTGTTGGATGAGGGTGCGTGGCGTTCTGCGGGTGAGGATTTGGAGGTGTTGTTTGAGTCGTTTGCATCTGATCTGGAGCCGGCGGAGGCCGGGACCGATTTGAATGCCGGTTTGGAGCGGGTGTTAATGCGGCAGGAGAATTTGCGCGGGGTCGTGGTGATGAGCGACGGGGACTGGAACGTGGGGGTGTCGCCGGTGGAGGCAGCGACGCGGTATCGGATGCGGGACATTCCGGTTTTTGGTGTGGTGGTGGGGAGTGAGGTTCCGTTGGCGGACGTGGAGTTGGTGAGCATGGATGCGCCGACGTTTGGGGTGGCGGGGAAGCCGTTAAGGATTCCTTTTGTGGTGCGGGGTTCATTGGGTCAGGAGCGTGAGCTGCCGGTGAGTTTGCTGGTGGACGGGGAGGTGGTGAGGACGCAGAGCGTGCGTGTGCCGGCGATGGGGCAGGTGCAGGACAACGTAGTATGGACCTTTGACGCGGTGGGTGAGCACAACGTGGAGTTGGTGGTGGGGCAGGATGCCCGTGATCTGGTGGGGGAGAACAACCGGATGGAGGCGCTGTTGTCGATACGGCAGGAGCAATTGAAAGTGTTGGTGGTGGAGTCGTATCCGAGGTGGGAGTATCGGTATTTGCGGAATGCCCTGGAGCGCGATCCCGGGGTGGACGTGACGTGTTTGCTGTTTCATCCCGATCTGGATGCGGTGGGTGGCGGGCGGGGGTATATTGACCAGTTTCCATTGGCGAACGAGTTGGGGGCCTTTGACGTGGTGTTCCTGGGGGATGTGGGGGTGCGGGCGGGGCAACTGACGGGGGAGCAGGCGCAGGATTTACGGCAATTGGTGACGGCACAGGCGTCCGGTTTAGTTTTTGTGCCGGGGAGGAACGGGATGCAGTCCAGCTTAGTGGGGAGTGCCCTGGGAGATTTGTTGCCGGTGGTGATGGATGAGCGTTTATCCAAGGGGGTGGGTTCGCCGCAGCCGGGGCATTTTTCACTGACACAGGCTGGGCGGCGGAGTTTGTTAACGCGGCTGGCGGACACCGATCAGGAGAACGCGGAGGTATGGGGTCGGTTGCCCGGGTTTTATTGGCGGGCGGGGGTGGAGCGGGCGAAGGCGGGGGCGGATGTGTTGGCTGTTCACGACACCGAGGCGACGGCGTCGGGGCGTGTGCCGTTGATCGTGACGCGGACGTTTGGGACGGGGAAGGTTTTGTATATGGGGACGGATGGGGCGTGGCGTTGGCGTGAGGGGGTGGAGGACAAGTATCATTACCGTTTTTGGGGACAGGTGGCGCGGTGGATGGCCTATCAGCGGCAGATGGCATCGGGTCAATCGATGCGGTTGTTTTATTCTCCGGACCGGCCGCAGGTGGGGGAAGTATTGACCTTGAATGCGAACGTGCAGGATTCGGGGGGTGGTCCTTTGAGTGAGGGTTCTGTGGTGGTGCAGGTGGTATCGCCGTCGGGCAGGGCGCAGGGGATTCGGTTGGAGGCGGGGGAGGAGGATGCGTGGGGGTTGTTTGTGGGTTCGGTGGTGTTGGATGAGCCGGGGGATTACGTCCTGGTGGCGAGTTGTGAGGAGACGGGGGCTTCGGTGGAGGCATCCTTATCCGTGCAGGGGTTGGATCGGGAGAGGCAGGGGCGTTTGGCGCGGCCGGAGGTTTTGGGGGAAGTGGCGGCGGTGACGGGTGGGAGGTCGGTGGGGATTGGCGAGGTGGAGAACCTGGTGGACTATCTGGCGGCGTTACCGGAGCCTGAGCCGGTCGTGCATCGGTCGAGGATATGGTCGCATCCGTTGTGGGGTGGTTTTTTGGTTTTGTTACTGGGTTTGTTTTGGGTAGGGCGGAAGGCGGTGGGGACGATTTGATGGTGAAGAAGCGATGAGTGGACGAGAGCGAGATCGGGGTCGGGTGGAGTTGCCGCAGAGGATGGTGGCGGCTTTGGAGGCGTATCGTCTTCGTGTGTGGCGGGTGAAGGTGGCGGAGGGGGTTGGGGTGGCGTTGTTTGGTTTGGCGGTGTCGTATCTGGTGGTTTTTGGTTTGGACCGATGGGGGGAGAGTGCGGCGTGGGTGCGGGGGTTGATTTGTTTCGTGGGCAGTTTGGGTTTGTGGGTGGTTTTGCCGTGGAAGGTTTGGAGGTGGGTATGGCGGCATCGGAGGCCCGGGGAGGTAGCGCGGTTGATTCGTCACAAGTATCCGCGGTTTGGAGATCATTTCCTGGGGGTGATTGAGTTGGCGTCGCACGGGGATGAGAAGGGGGTGAGCCGGGAGCTGGTGGAGGCGGCGGTGCGGCAGGTCGACGGGGAGTTACAGGAGCGGGATTTGCGTGATGCGGTGCCTGCGCCGCGGCATCGGTTATGGGGATGGTTGGCGGGGGTTCCGGTGGCGTTGGTCTTGGTGGTGTTTCTGGTGGTTCCGGCGGCTGGCTGGAACACACTGGTCCGGTGGGGTGCGGTTTGGTCCGGGGTGGAGCGATATACCTTTGCGCAGCTGGAGGACGTGAACTTGGTGAGAGTGGTGCCGTATGCTGAGCCGTTTCGGTTTGAGGCGAAGTTGAGGGAGGGATCGCCGTGGCGGCCGGGGTCGGGGCGAGTTCGGGTGGAGGGGCAGGAGGTGGTGGAGGTGGCGCGCGAGGGTGAGGTTTATCGGTTTAGCATGCCGCCTCAGACGAAGGACGGGTGGATGGAGTTGGAGGTGGGGGACAGTTTGCATCGGGTGAGAGTGGAGCCCAGGGCGAGGCCGGCTTTGGTGGATGTGGGGGTGGAGGTGAGATTGCCGGAGTATTTGGAGCGGCCGGAGGTTTTGTCGGAGAGCTTACGGGGAGGTTCAGTGCGTTTGGTGGAGGGCAGTCGGGCGCGGTTTGAGGCGACTGCGACGCGGGAGTTGGCGGCGGCCTATCTGGATGGGCGCGAGCAGGGGGTGGAGGGGGACCGGCTGGTCAGCGAGAGTGTGGAGGTTCGTGGTGAGGAGGTTTATTCCCTGACGTGGAGGGACACCTTGGGGTTGGAGGGGCGTCAGGCGCAGGAGTTGCGGGTGGTGGGGGTGGAGGATGGGTTGCCGGTGGTGACCGTGAGTGAGTTGAGGCACAACCAGATTGTGTTGGCGAGCGAGGTGCTGACCTTTGAGGTTCAGGCGGGGGATGATTTTGGGGTGCGGAGAGTGGGGTTGGAATGGGAGGGGGTGAAGGATGCGGTGTACAACCCGGAGCCTGCGACGGGGGAGAAGCTGGTTGCGGTGGGGGGGGCGAGGGAAGAGGAGTTGGCGGCTAGGGCAACTTTTTCGGCGGAGGGTGTCGGGATGAAGGCGCAGAGCATTCGGTTGCGGGCGTTTGCGGAGGACTATCGTGCTGACGGGACCAGGGCGTATTCGCCGGCGTTGGTGGTGCACGTGGTGGATGAGGCGGAGCATTTTGAGTGGTTGACCGGGCAGATGAACCAGTGGGTGGGTGCGGCGCGGGAGGTTTATGAGCGGGAGTTGCAATTGGAGCGGGTGAACGAGGAATTGCGGGCGATGCCGCCGGAGGCGTTGGATGATCCGGTGCAGCGGCGTCGGATCATGGACCAGGCGGAGGCGGAGCGGGCGAATGCAGCGCAGTTGGGTGCTTTGGTGCGGCGGGGGAAGGATTTGGTGCGGGAGGCGGGGAGGAACCGCGAATTTGATGCCGAGAAGCTGGAGTCCTGGGCGCAGCTCTTGTTTCAGCTGGAGGGGGTGGCTTCGGAGCAGATGCCGTCCGTGTCGGCTTTGTTGCGCGCGGCCGTGCAGGCACCTGGGGTAGGGCATGAGGATGGGGAGGCTGCGGAGGGGGTGAAGCCGGGGCCGAAGGAGGGGGAACAGTCGAATCAGCCGGGTATGGTGGCGGGCGTGGATCGGTCGACGCCGAAGCCGGGTGGGCCGCCGAGTGAGGCGCAGGCGCAGGATACACCTGGTGGGCCGGCGGTGGTGGACCGGGAGTCGGGGTATGATTTGCCGAAGAAGGAGGAGGGCGAGGAGGCGAAGAAGAGCGAGAGTGCGCCGAGTGCGGGTGGTTTTGGTTTGCCGACCACGACCTTGGGTGGGGGCAAACCCGGGGCTAAGCCGGCTGGTGATGACAAGAAGAAGAAACCGAAGGATGCCTCGGAGTTGGTGGGTGAAGCGCTGGAGAAGCAAAAGGAGTTGTTGGCGAGTTTTGCCAAGGTGGCGGATGAGATGAGCCAGCTTTTACTGGGTTTTGAGAACAGCACCTTTGTGAAGCGGTTGAAGTCGGCATCGCGGACGCAGCTGGAGCTGGCGTTGGCGCTCAACGATCTGGATGGATTTGGTTTGGAGGGGGATTACGAGGAGAGTTTGCCGCAGCGTCGGGTATTGGGTGAGCGGGAATTGGGAGCGGCGGAGGTTTTGTATACAGTTCATGAAGACCTGGTGGCTTACGCGGAGAGGCGGCCGTCGGACTCCTTTGACCGGGTGTTGGCGGAGATGCGGGACGTGGTGATTGTGGATCAGTTGAAGGGGGTTGCGGAGGCTATTGGGCGCAATGAAGTGGGGCAATCGACGATTGATGCGGAGTATTGGTCGGACACCTTGGATCGATGGGCGGAGGAGTTGGCGGGTTTTCCGGAGCCGGGGGAGGAGGAGCCGCCTTCCGAGAGCGAGGAACAGACGGCGGCGAACCTCACACCTGAGATTGTCCTGGAGGTTTTGCGGATGATTCACCGTGAGATGGAACTGCGGGAGGAAGTGCGGGAGCTGGATCAAGCGAGTGGCGGGATGGAGTTGGACGACTATGTGGCGGCGGGGAACCGTCTGGCAGGAGTTCAGGATGAACTGAGTGGCAGGGCGCGGGCGGTTGTGGGGATGATTCAGGTGTTGCCGGATGCGGACAAGTTGGAGGAGGAGATGCGCAAGGTGGGGAATGCGGCGGTGGTGATGAACGAGGTGGAGTTTCGTTTGCGGGCGCCGGAGACGGGGGCGCCGACGATTGCGGCGATTTCGGAGGTGATTGAGATTTTGTTGGAGACCACCAGGGCGGAGGAGCAGACCACGGTGGTCTCGGCGGCGTCGGCGACCGCTCCTGCGCTGATGTTACTGGGGACGGGGGATGACGAGGTCGAGGCGTATATTGAGGAGCGTGCGGCGGAGCAATCGACGGGCACGGCGGGACGGTTGTTGCCGGAGGAATTTCGTCAGGGGCTGGACGTCTATTTGAATGCTCTGGAGGGGCGTGGGAACCATCCGGCGGAGGAATAGAGCATGAGCACGAACACGACAACGACTGGGGAGTGGCGGATGGTGTTGATGGTGCTTGCCCTTTGCTGGGCTTGGCCGGTGCAGGGTCAGGAGTCGGCCATTCGGTATGGGGGCGGGGTATCGGCGGCGGTGCGGTCTATTTGTGAGCGGGGTTTGATATTTCTGGCGAAGACGCAGCAGGAGAATGGCAGTTGGCCCGGGGAGGGTGGGCCGGGGATTACGGGCATTTGCATCATGGCGTTTATGGCCACGGGGGAGGATCCGGATTACGGGCCGCATGCGGACAACATTCGCAAGGGTTTGAGGTATTTGATTTTGAGTCAGGTTGCCGACAGCGGGCATTTGAGCGGACAGGGGTATGGGTCGATGTATCATCATGGTTTTGCGTTGTTGGCGTTGTCGGAGGCGTATGGAGTGGTTAGCGAGGAGTTGTTGTGGGAGGGGAGTGATGTGCCGGAGGATCGGCGGCGGACATTGGGGCAGGCTTTGGAATTGGCGGTGCGATGTGCGGTGACGGCGCAGGAGAAGAATCCGTGGGGTGCGTGGCGGTATTCGCCCGAGTCACAGGATGCGGACACGACTGTTTCGGGGACTGTGTTGATGGGGTTATTGGGGGCGAGGAATGCGGGTGTGGAAGTACCGAATGAGGTGATTGAGAAGGCGATGGATTTCTTTCAGTTGAACACTTTGCCGGGCGGGATTGTGTCGTATATGCCGGGGCAGAGCCATGGGAACGGGCTGACGCGGACGGCGATTGCGACCCTGGTATATTCCGTGAGCAAGCGGAAGAACCTGCAGGAGTACCGGGCGGCGGCGGAGTTTATCCGGCAGCGGATTGACAGTGAGCCGAGTGACCATCCGTTTTATGGCCGGTATTACATGGCGCAGGCGTTGTTCCACAGTGATTTTGACGGGTGGATGGAGTGGAACCAGAAAGTGGTGCCGCGCTTGCAGAAGATGCAGGAGTCGGACGGGAGTTTTTCGAGCAATCACGGCAAGGCCTATGGGACGGGGATGTCGGTCCTGGCCCTGGCATTGAACTACCGGTTATTGCCGGTGTATGAGCGATGAGACAGGGGTGGGGCGGTGTTCAGCTGCGGGGTTTTCTGGCGGGGGCAGTGGGTATTTATTTTTCGGTGGCGTGTGTGGTGGATGGGATGGGTGGGGAGGTTCGGGGGCATTTGCGATGGAAGAACGGGGATGTGTTGCGGGGGAGTTGGCATGGGGGGGATGGAGCGGAGGTGGTGTGGGGTTCGGACTGGTTTCGGGGGCCGCTGCGGGTGAGTCGTGAGGGGGTGGATTCCGTTTTGATTGAGAGTGACGGGGACGGTGTTGCTGCGGGGGAGTTTTGGGTGCGGACTGCGAGTGGGGACCGGTGGTTGGCGGACTGGGTGGGGGTAGATGGGCGTGGGTGGGTTTTCACGAATGCTGTGATGGGGGAGGTCCGAGTGGGGTGGGGTGGATTGTATGGGGTTAAGCGGCGGGAGCGTTCCGGGGTGATTTTTGATGGGGGTGATTTGCCGGATTGGTTTGGGGCGGAGTTGGCGCCGTTGCGGGATTTGGGGCAGAGCCTGTATCGGGAGAAGCTGGACTGGAACGGGGGTGGTTTTCCTGATTTGCGGGGTTTGCAGCCGGCGGTGCGGATGGGATGGCGTCGGGGTTATGTGGATTTGAGGCAACGACAGGCTGAGGGGAGGTTTGCGATTGTGTTTGAGGGGTGGGTTGAGGTGGAGGGAGGGGAGTATGAGTGGGATCTGTGGGCCAACGACAAGGCGCGGCTTGTGGTGGATGGCCGGGGGTTGCTGGAGTATCCGGCTTTGAAGCGCGGGCAGGGGAATGTTGGGGAGAAGCGGGTCTGTGAGTTGGCGGCGGGATATCATTTGGTGAGGTTGGAGCATTTGGAGTTGGGAGGTGGGGCGGCAGTGGAGTTGGGGTTGCGTCGGGCCGGGGGTGAGCGTGTGTCCTTGGTGGGGAGCAATGCGGGGGCGGACTGGGGAGAGAGAGCGGATGGGCGTCCGGCGACGAGCGTGCGGGATGCGGTGTTGAGTCGGGGACTGGAATTGCCTGAGCAGTATGAGGTGGAGCTGGAGTTGTCGTCGGAGGGTGCGTTGGATTTTGTCTTTGCGATGACGGGGAACCGGCGTGTGGCGGAGTCGGCTGACACCGTGAAGCTGGAGACGTGGGGGGGTGAGCTGGTGTTGGTGCAGGGAGTGAAGTATCGGCGGGTGGTGGGGGCGGAGGATTTGGGGCGGCCGTTGGGGTTGAGGCTTCGGTGTGACCGGACGGCGGGCAGAGTCCGGGTATTCGACATGCGTGGAGAGCTTCGCGCGGAGTTGGAGAATGTGGAGTTTCCGCCTCAGGGGGGGGTGTATCTGCGCAATGCTGGCGGAGATTTGCGTGTGGACGGGCTGGTGATTCGGCGGATGGGGATTGATCCCGTGGTGGGGGATTGGGGTGAGGGAGGGGTGTGGGTGAGGTCAGTAGACGGGAAGCGATATCGGGGGGAGGTCGGGGTTGCGTCGGGGGGGGTGGAGATATTGGGTGTTGATGGCGGGCGGTCTTATTTGGGGATGGGTGAAGTGGACGAGGTGTGTTTGGGGGTGGAGGCTGGGGTGGTGGTGGATGAGCCGGAAGGGGTGCTGATGTTATCGTGGCCGGACGGGGGTTGGTTGCGGGGGCGGTGGGTAGAGAGCGGAGACAGTTGGTTGCAAGTGGAGCCGTTATTTGGTCCAATGGTCCAACATGCGGAACCGACAAATCATACGAGTTGTATTTTGACCAAAATGGCAACACCGTTATTTCTAAAATTTCTGCCTATTGGCAGTACAATGGTGCAGGCTTATTGGCTGATCCTTACATTGGAATTACTATTCAAGGTTTCACTGGAAACGAGGAGTTCCTTACTCCATCTTCATTGATGGCGTATCCTAATCCTGCCAATGAAAACACCGTAATATCATTTGGATCAGAACAAAACGGTCAAGGTCAAATCGATATTATGAACCTGGCTGGTCAAAAAGTAGCATCCATTCCTACGGAAATCGTTCAAGGCAAAAACCAAATTGAGGTTTCTGTTGCCGGTTTGACCAATGGAATTTATGTATACCACGTTCTTGCTGGCTCAACCAAAATGAGCGGTAAATTGGTGGTGAATCACTAAAATTATATCGTTTTTTAAAAAACCGCCTTGGGAACAAGGCGGTTTTTTTTTGTTTCGTGGAGAATTCGTTGCCCGAGATTTGTCTGGCCCATATACAGAGTAAATTGTTATTGGGAAATTGAGCTTAGAGGCAGTTTACTCACCTGATCCATGTGTCCTTCTGGACTAAACTAAGTTAAAATCAATCCAATATCCGCTGTGTGCCCTTACATTCAAAACCAAGTCGCCTTCCAGCAGCACATATTGCCCCCGAATACCCAATAATTTCCCTTCCCAAGTCATGGGTTGATCCAACTTCATCGTGATGGGCTTTCCAGGAT
>JBJOII010000120.1:0-12812 GCA_046047235.1 Verrucomicrobiota bacterium
CTACTCCCTCCGCCTCAGCCCGGTAGTTCGTCAATACCCGATGTCGCAAAACCGCCGGCGCCAGCGCACGGATGTCATCCACCTGAACATGCGCCCGCCCCTGCAATAACGCCCTCGACTTGGCCCCCAAGACCAGGAACTGCGCCGCCCGCGTACCAGCACCCCAATTCACCCAGTCCTTCACAAAGGCAGGCACCCCAGCCCCAGCCGGCCGCGTCGAAGCCGCAATCCGCACCGCGTAAACAACCAGCTCCTCCGCAATCGGAACCTGCCTCACCAACTCGTGAAAACGCATCACGTCCTCCCCGTGAAACAACGGCTGAATCGATGCACCCGAACCCGCCGTCGTCCGCTTCACCACCTCCACCTCCTCCGCCTCGGGCAGGTAATCCATCACAACGTTGAACATAAACCGGTCCAGCTGAGCCTCCGGCAATGGATAGGTGCCCTCCATCTCAATCGGGTTCTGCGTCGCCAATACAAAGAACGGCTCCGGCAAACCATAACGCTGCCCCGCCGCCGTCACCTGATGCTCCTGCATCGCCTCCAATAACGCCGCCTGCGTCTTCGGCGGTGTCCGGTTGATCTCATCCGCCAAAACCATGTTCGCGAAGATCGGCCCCGGCACAAACACCATCTTCCGCCCCTCCTTGGTCTCCTGCAAAATCTCCGTCCCGGTAATGTCCGCCGGCATCAGGTCCGGCGTAAATTGAACCCGCTGGAACTTCAAATGAAAGACCTGCGCAATCGACTTCACCAACAGGGTCTTGGCCAGGCCCGGAGCCCCCGTAATCAAACAGTGCCCCCCAGCCATCAACGCCACGAGAATCTGCTCAATAACCTCGCCCTGCCCCACGATAACCTTCCCCAACTCCCGCATGATCCCCGCCTGCGCCTGCATCAACCGCTCCACAGCCGCCCGCTCCAAAGCCTCACGCCCCGCCTCCACTCCACCTTCTTCAATCGGAAAACTCATTCGTCGTCGCCTTCAGTTGTTCGTCTGTCGTTGCTCTATGTCTCCCCGCTCACCACCCGCCCTAGTGCGTCATCACATACACCAGAGTGTTGATCGCCAATGGATACGCAATCTTCTCGGAAAAATTCCGGAAATAATAGTTGTCGTGCCCCTCCCACTCCCACCCATCCCCGTTGTCCGTGTTGTGAAACGCAATCACCATCAGCCGCCCCCTGGAGTCAAAGATGCCCCGATGATGCACCTCCCGCGCATCGTCCCGCTCCCAGGTCCGCCCCGTCCACTGACTCTCAATCCCCGTCCTCACGTTCGGCAGCTGATACTTCGCCTCCACCTTGAATACGGTGCTGTAAAGCGCATGGTCCAACGGCACCTCCTGAAATTCATGCCCCGGCAACACCTCCCCCATCACCTCCTCACAGTTCCTCCACTCGTCCTCCCCCCAAAAATCATCCAACATCAGGAAGCCCCCGTTCTCCAAATAGTCCCGCAAACACAACACCTCGTCCGCACTCAAACGCAACCCGCCAGGCTCAACAATGTAGATGAACGGATAATCCGATAAATCCCCGTCGGTCAACCGTATCACCCGACCATCCGGATCCACCCGCATCGAGGTCATCTGCTGCAACCGATACGAAAGATTCAAATCGCTGTCCGGAATGTCCGTCTCCCACCCGCCCCTTCCATACCGTCCGCCACTCTCGTAACGCACCCGCGCAAAAGTGAAAACGTCCGCCTCAAATCCCTCCGCGTTCTCCCAGTCCGGAGCCAAACTCCCACGGCCAGCCAGCTCCCGCGCCGTCCGCACCTCCCCCATCCTATACCACCCGCCACGCCCCCCCATGCGTTGCGCCAATACCATCCCGCCCCCCAAAAGCAAAACCACCAGCCCAGCATACGCAAAACGCAAAATCCAACCCCGCCAGCAACCGGCCGAAATACACCCCTGAAGCAGCCTACTCATCCCCGCCCCCCTCCCCCTGCCTCATCTCCAAAAGCAAACGCAACGCCTCGCGATTGCCCGGCGCATCCTGAAGCGCATCCAGTAAATGCCGACGCGCCTCGCCATCGCCCTGAGCATGCAACGCCTTGGCCAACCGGAAATTCACCTCCGCCGGGTTCGGCGGATCCAACAGCAGCAACCGCCGGTTCGCCAACACCACCCCCTCCGTATCCCCTCTACCCTCAGCCGCCACCGACCACAACCGATACGCCAGCGGCACCAACGGATCGACCGCCAGATACCTCTCCACATTCCCCAAAACCCCATCCCAGTCCTCCGCATCCAACTGCAGTTCCATCAACCGCGCATAAACCTCCACCGCATCGTCCAGACGAGCCGACCACTTCTCCAACACACCCCGCTCCCCCGCAACATCCTCCATTCCCCGATAGGCCTCCGCCAACAACGCCCAAGGCCCCTCGCCATCCACTAAACCCGGCACCCGCTCAACCAAATCCTCCAGCCTCTCAACCGCCTGCTGCCACTCCCCCCCATCCACCCACCCCGATGCCTCCCGCAGTATCACCCATACGTTGTTCGTCCTCCCAATGGCCCACTCGTCCCATCCAGCACCCCCCCGCCCCGCAGCCACCAGCACGTCCAAAGGCGGCTTGGAAAAATCCATCCCCCCGCAATACTCCGCAATCTGAGCCCGCGCATACTCCCGAAACTCCTCGTCCAACTCCTCCACCGGTGCCGTCCGGCGCTCCAGCGCCGCGTTAATCCATTCACCCCGCCCCAAATCACCCAACACCTCCCGCAACCGTTCCAGGCCATACCGCTCCACCAAAAACTCAACCACCAGCGAAGATTGAAAATACGCAAACTCCAGGTCCCCCGGTGAACTGGCATTCAAAAAGGCCCCGCTCATCTCACCAATGCTCTGCATCCGACCCGCCAGCACCCGCTCAACATAGGCCGGGCTCCAACGCTCACCCCACGCCGGATCCGCCTCTCGCTCCTCATACACGGAAATCCCCTCGCTCAACCATCGCGGCATCTTGTTTCTCGTCAACTGCAGGGTCACCACATGACAAAACTCATGCCATAACATCGACTCCCAGTTGAACCTCAAACCCGGCCGCGACCCGGGACTGTTGGCCGTAATCACCGGCCCAAAGCACACGCCCAGAAATCCGTGGTTCTCCGGCATCCCAAAGGTCCGCACCGCAAAATCCTTCTGCTCAGCAAAAACCTCCACCGCCACAGGCTCCGTCAACACCAACCCATACTTCTCCGCCAGCCTATCCTCCGCCCGCGACAATAACCGCAACACCCGATCCCCATACAACCGCGCCTCCCCCGCCTCCATCCGCACCCGAAACATCCCGTTGGTCAACACGGTGTAGCCCTCCAAAACATCCTTCAACGTCACCAGGTTCAACGCCGCAGCGTCATACCCGTCCACCTCGTGAATCTGTTCCGCCAATCTCCACCCCTCCCGGTCCCGCCCCAAACGAAGCAGATCCAACGCAAGTTGCGACTGCGCCGGACGATACCCCCCGTCAAATGACAAAGCCTCCTCCTGCAATAAAGCCCCCTCCGCAAAACGATATTTCTCCGACAACTTCCGCCCCACCAAATGCACCACCGCAGGATTCGATTCCCAAAACTTCAACGCCATCCCCCTGGCCACCCCCTCCAAATCCCGCTGGCTCCGTAAATGCGCAATCACCCAAACCAATGCCCACGCCTCAGGATCATATGGATTCACCGCTCGCACCCGACCCAGAATCTCCTCCGCCGCCTCGTAATCCTCCCGGTCAATCTCGTGCTCCGCCAAAAACCTCAAGCTCGCCCCATGCCGCGGATTCACCTCCAAACCCCGCTTCACCCACTCCAACGCCTTCGCTCTGTCGCTCGGCTCAAAAGCCTTCGCCATCCCTAAACATAAATCCGGATCCCCCGGCAGCTTCTCCAAACCCTCCTGAAATAACCTGGACGCCAACTGAAAATCCCGCTTCCCCAGCGCCAAATCACCCATCCCCAAATACACATCCCTGCACCCCGCATCCGTTGCCTTGGCCGGCTCATACAAACGATCCAGAACAGACTTGGGATCCGCCCCCAACGCCAACGCCGCCCTCCCCACCACAACCCGGTCAGCCGCACCCCGGTAACTCCACGGCCGACGCTCCACTAACTCTATCACCTCACGAACAAAATTAGCCGCCTCCCGCCCATGACCCGCATAGGGAAAAATCTGCCGAGCCTGCCACCGCAACCGCACCGACCGCGGCAAAATCTCCATCGAGTTCGTCACCGCCACATACGCTTCCAAATATTCCCCGCGTAAAAAATGACCCTCCACCCTCAACCAGTGCCAGTCTTCCTCATACTCCCCATCCTTCACCGCCCGATCCGCCAACGCCAAACACCCCGCCAAATCCCCCTCCCGATACTTCAACCAAGCCTCCTGCAACTCCGCGCCAAACCCCGCCGATATCCCAAAGGTAATCAGGCACACCCGCAAAAATGCCCGGGAGCAACAAATCCAACCCGATAGTCGGTGGCTGCTTATGGAAAACATGGATGGGTCTAAAACAGCCGAGAATGTAGAACCGTTGCCATCTAGGCTCAAGTGCCGCCCACAGGAATATTCTCGCACCATTCGGCACAATTTTGGCTTACCCACGGACAACAGAAACGAATAAGCTCCGCCAGCCAGTCCACTAAGCCGTGCACAACATGAAGCTCCTCACAGCAGCCCACACCCGCATGCGTTTCCTCTCCCTCGCCCTCCTTACCCTCCTCACCCTCCTCCCCAACACCGCATCCGGACAACCCGGCTTCCTGTCCATCCGCGATGGCTACTTCTTCGATAATCAACAACAGGACTACTTCATCCCCCGAGGCATCGCCTACCAAATCTGGAACGTCCCCGTCGGCGCCAACCAGTCGCTCGACCAGGTCGCCTACGACTTCCGCGAATTCCGTAAGCTCGGAGCCAACTCAGTCCGCGCTGAACTCGTCTGGAGCGAACTCGAAATCGCCCCGGATGTCTACGACTGGTCAAAAGCCGATGACCTCATCAACCTGGCCGAAACTCTCGGCCTCCGCCTCTTCCTCGTCATCGGATACCAATACCCCCCCAAATGGTTCCCGGAAGACTGGTTCTCCATCAATGACCAGCACGAACGCTCCGACGTCCTCAATTATACCCACCCCGAAGCCCGCTCCGCTTACCAAAACCACATCCGCGCCCTCATCGACCGCTACAAAGACCGCACGGTCATCGGTGGCTGGATCCTCGGAAATGAATTCGCCTTCTTCGACCTCTGGGAAGACCCCTACCGCTACCCCGTCCGACGCTTCCTCGGATATGATCCCGTCGCCCAACAGTCGTTCCGCGATTGGCTCGCCCTTGCCTACCAAAACGATATCGAACACCTGAACCACAACTGGGCCACCGCCTACTCCTCCTTCAGTGAAGCTGAAATGCCGGAAACCTACCCCGAAGAACGCGACGACCCCAGATACCAGGACCTCGTCCAGTGGCGCATGACCACCATCGGTGACTTCATCTCCCTCGCCGCCATCGCCGCCCGTAGTGTCGACCCCAACCACCTCATCACTTATTCCATGGTCGGTGGCATTTTCAACGGCCGCGATTCCAACCATACCTGCGAAGACCACGTCGCCATCGTCGACGCCTGCGCCAAAGCCGGTGCCCCCCTCGATTTCTGGTCCATCAATAATTACGCCTGGGCCCTCATGGGAAATGAAATGCGCTCAGCCGACTTCGGCATCTCGAAATACCAGGAGCAAATCAAACTCCCCATCATGATCTCCGAAACCGGACACAGCAGCACGGAAAACCTCTACCAGGGCGCCGGCCCGCGCCAGGCCAAAGCCATCGTCAGCCAGGTCTGGGAAGGTCTCATGAGCGGTGTCGTCGGTGTCCATATCTTCCACTGGAACGATCGCCGCCTCTACACGGAAGATTACTTCCTCCGCGAACGCGGATTCGGCTTCGTCGAGGAAACCCGCATCCCCAAACCCGAGTCCTATGACCGTATCGCCGATATGTTCCACCAAATGAGCAACCTGCGCGTCGACACGCTCTTCGGTGGATCCACCCCGCCCAAAGCCGATGTCCAGCTCTTCTGGAGCACCAACTCCCTCAGTGTATGGGCCTCCGCTAACCAGGAAAACGCCATGCTCTGGGGCACCCTCAAACGCGCCGGTTACCAGCCCGGTATCATCAGCGACGAAGACTTCGCCCATCAGGTCTATACCAACTCCCCCATCCTCCTCCTCTCCCGCGCACGCCAACTCACCCCGCAACAAATCGACCAGCTCGCCACCGATGTCCTCGAATCCGGCACGCATATCCACGCCAATGCCGATATCCCCGGCATGCTCGATGCCTACCTCCATCCCAATACCAACTGGAACTCCCGCATGGATGACATCTTCGGTATCAATGTCTCCCAAGCCACCAACTACTGGGATAAATGGGCCCGCATCGAAGACTACGGAGACCTCACGCTCCAAGGCGTCACGACCGTAGGCCCGTTCCACCCCAATTATCAGGTCGATATCACCACCTGGAAAATCTGGCACGGCATCCAAAATAACTCGGCCGAAGTCCTCCTCACCCACCAGGGTGTCGATAACTCCCAGCCCCCCATGCCCGCGCTCACAGTCAAAAGCCACGCCAAAGCCTCCGCCGCACTCAACACCTACGCCTTCGCCGATACGTTCGGCGCCTTCCTCGCAAACCGCCAGTGGAGCAACCGCACCGACGTCATCGAAGCCGTCTACCAAAACCGCTTCAATGTCCAACCCACCCTCCAACTGTCCGGACCCGGCCGTGTCCACGTCACCTCCGACTTCCGCCACTGCGCCAATAATACAACGCTCATCTCTCTCCTCAATGAATCCACCAATAGCGCTCAAATCACGGTAACCTGCCCATCCCTCCTCGCCAGTCACACGGTCGAAAACCTCCTCACCGGCACAATCCTGGAACGCAACTCGGACGGCACCCTCGCCCCCATCACGCTCGCAGGCGATGACTATGTCCTCCTCTACGCCTACGATGAAGGCAGCTCCAGCCACGGTTCCCTCATCCATCCCTACCCCGCCCGAATCCGCTTCCTCTCCGCCCCCCCCGTAGTCTGGCCCAACTCCCAACCCTACACCGTGCAGGTCGCCCATGACCTGCCCTCCGGCACCGCCGGCAACCTGCAGGTGCGACTCTGCAAAAAAAGCTTCCCCCAGCCGGATTATGGATTCGCAATCGTCTCAGACGTCACAGGACAAGATACTACGGAACTGCAGATCCTTGTCGCCGATGCCGACCCCCAAGACCCCGGCTACACCTCCTCATTCCTCGGGACCGACTACGTCTGGCGCGCCGAACTGGTGGTCGGAGACACGGTAGTCAGCCAAATCGACATGCCCGTCCAGCTCTACCAAGGAGTCCAGCCCGCCAACGGCATCCCCTGGCCCACAGACCTGCAATCAGGCCAGAGCTACTCCCTGCCCGTCGCCTGGGAAATCCTCCCCTCCTACCTCGAAGACAATGCCAATACCCCCCTCGAGCGTGCAGACCAGTGGGCGACGCTCCAATCCTACGATGAGTGGTATACTGTCCGCCTCGAACTCCATAACCCACAAGGAATCGTCGCCACCGCCCACCACTCCACCAGCAGCGGCTCCGGATCCACCTCGCTCAACATCACAGTCCCGCTCGATAGCCACGGCCCCTACTCCTGGATCGCTACCACCCAGCCCGCACCCGCAACCTATAGCCGCAACCTCCTCGATAGCTTCGAGGAACGTGACCTCGGCGCCGAATTCTACCCCTCTTTCTTCTTCCCCTGGGAAAGCTACGTCTACTCCAACTCCGGTGACGCAGTCCGACTCCGCCACGGCATCGGCCACTCCTACGCCTCCGAAGGCAAACAATCCGCCTACGTCGGCGCCACCAATAGCCCCATCACGGAACTCTCAGGCTTCGGTATCAGCCGCCCATTCGAAGAAACCATCTCCCTACCCACCAATACCAATAGCTGGGAAAACTACCTGGTCTCATTCGACTTCAGTGAAACCAATGGCCTCCCCTGCACTCTCGAAATGCGACTCCAGGACGCCAACGGCAACTACCGCCGCTTCAGCACAAATTACCCCGCCAACAGCGGCTGGGTCTCAGTCAGCGCACCCATCAGCCAGTTCGTTCCCTCCCCCAACGGACCCGACTTCAATCCCACCAACCTCACGCTCCTCGTGTTCGATGCCCAAATGCTCCAACCCTCCCTCGCCTACCAAGGCTACTTCGATAAGATCCAGTTTCCCCTCGCCTCGCTCTACGATGGCTTTGAAACCAATACCTTCGGCCAAAGAACCGACACCACCCGCACCAACCCGCTCATCCACCCCTGGACCACCTTCACCTGGCCCAACAATGGCACTGAACTCTGGCAAAACGAAGGCGTTCACCTCAATGCCTCTCACGGCTCCAAATCCGCCTTCCTCGTCGTATCCAGCCCCTACCCCGCCGGCACATCCGGCTGCGGCCTCGAACGGAACTTCAGCGAAACCTGGCCCCTGCCCGCCGATACCAACCTCTGGAGCAATTACTGGTTCTCCTTCGATTTCATGAATAAACACCCCGATGCGGACCTCCCCTACACCGCCACGGTCTACGCCCAAGTCAAAAGCACCAGCGTCGACGGCAAACCCGGAGTCCTCCAGTCCCCCCCAGTCACCTACACCCCCAACCCCAGCCAACCCAATGGCCACTGGATCACGGTCGGCGGTAAACTCAGCGACTTCATCCCCATCCCCGCCAATGGCTCCGATTTCTCCGAATTCAATCCCTTCTCCGTCGAATCCATCGCCGTAGGAATCACCATCGAACAGTCAGAAGTCCAATACGTGATCTCTTTCGATAATATCCGCTTCGAAGGCCCCGTCTCCACCCCCTTCACCATCGCCCCACTCCAGCTCGAGGATAGCTTCGAGACCCGCACGATCAGTTCAGCTCCTGACGCCGCCTCACCCTGGTCCTTCTACGACTACGCGGAAAACTTCAATAGCGCCCGCATCAGTCAAGGCATCCACACGCTCGCCTCCCACGGCCAGCAATCCGCCTACATCACGGTCGCCAACCCCGCCTCACCCGGTAGCTTCAGCGGCTTCGGCTTGGAACAATACTTCCTCCATACCTGGTCCCTCCCAACCGATGCCTCGCTCTGGACCAACTACACGTTCTCCTTCGATTACCGCGAACCCAATCACCTCCCCACCACACTCCAGTTCCAGCTCAAGGACGCCCACGGCAACTGGCTCGAACTCAATAAAGCCTACACCCCCACCACCACCAGCTGGGATACGCTCAGCGGTAACTTCGCCGACCTGCAGCTGCCATCCTTCCTCGAAGGTTTTGACGCCTCCAAAATAGCCCGCATCACGCTCAATGCCATGATGCACCAGCCCAATAGTGTCTACTCCGCCTCCTTCGATAATATCCGCCTCAACGGCCCCATGCCCATCCCCCTCGCCAACCCGCCCATCGCCACCTACAGCAGCACCAACGACGCCCGTGACTCCGACGGCGATGGCCTCCTCGATAGCGCGGAAACCGGCACCGGCATCTTTGTCTCACCCCTGAATTCCGGCACTTCCCCCTATATCGCCGACTCCGACGGCGATGGCGCCACCGACGGAGAGGAAATCGTCGCAGGCACAAACCCAACCTCCCCGGCAGACGTCCTGCAACTCTCCCTGAGCGCCATCGCCAACACCACCATCAACCTGACATGGGAGGGCAAAGCCGCTCATACTTACTCCGTCTCCAGCCTGGAAGGAGACCTCGACTCCGATACGTTCACCACGGTGCCCGGTATGGAAGCGATCACCCCATCCACCAATGGACCCCTCACCCGAACCGACACACGTCCCCAAACCAATACGCCACGCTATTACCGCGTCAGTGTGAGCCCACCCCAAGCCCCCTAGATCGCTTCAGGGAAAAACGCGTTGCACCCTCCACCCAAATCCCCCATACCAATCCCATCATGATTTTCACTGGCATCGGCGACGAAGCAGGCTCCTCTCTCACCTCCCAAATCACCGCCACCAAAGAACTCGGCTGGAAATACATCGAGGCCAGAAACATCCAGATCGAAGGCTACCCCAAAGCCAACCTCCACGACATCCCCGAACCCGCCTTCGAACTCGCCGCCCAACAACTCCAGGAAGCCCAAATCCAAGTCCTCTGCTTCGGCTCCACCATCATGAATTGGGCCAAAACCGTCGCCACCCCGTTCGATGTCACACTCCAGGAAGTGCAGCGCGCCATCCCGCGCATGAAAACCCTCGGCACACAATTCGTCCGCATCATGAGCTTCAAACCCGGAGACCAGGACAACAGCATCCCCCCGGAAGTCATCAGCCGCGTGAAAGAGGTCACTCAACGCTTCCTCGATAACGGCCTCCAACCCGTCCACGAGAATTGCATGAACTACGGAGGCATGAGCCCCCAGCACGCACTCGAACTCCTCGAAAAAGTGCCAGGCCTAAAATGGGTCTTCGATACCGCAAACCCCGTCTTCAACGCCAACCGCTCCCTGCCCCAACCCTGGCCAAAACAAGACCCCTGGGAGTTCTGGACCGCCGTCCGTGACCATACAATCCATATCCACATCAAGGACGCCCGCTGGAACCACGAAAAGAACGACGCCGATTATACCTTCCCCGGTGAAGGCGACGGACGCGTCCACGATATCCTCCAGGACGCCATCCAACGCGGTTACTCCGGCGCGCTCTCCATCGAACCCCACATGGTCACAGTCTTCCACGACCCCACCGGCGATAAAACCGTCGACGAATCAGATCAACGTGCCAACTACACCGAATACGGCCGCCGCCTCGAACAACTCGTCGCCAGTCTCACCAGCTAGAGCCGCCGAAGAAGCAGTGCGACCAGCGGGGCCCAGGCAATGGAACCTCGCCTAGGAAAGTGCCGCAGGAATAGCGAAACCTGTTTCTAAACCCAAACGCCGCGCCCTCAGCCCTATGCCCTCAGCCCTCAGCCCTATGCGCTTCCCGCTTCCCTCTTGGCGCTTCCCTCTTGGCGCTTCCCGCTAAAGCAAACTCGCCGAGTCCGGGTCCAGATACAGGGTCGCATGCGACTGCTCACGCAGGATCGAAGCCGGACACCGCGTCTCAATCGGACCACGCAAAGCATCCCGCACCGCCACCGCCTTCCGCTTCTCCGGCACCACACACGCCATCCGCTTCGCCCCACACAACGCCGGAACAGTCAGGGTATACGCAAACCGGGGCACCTGTTCCAGCGTCGCAAACGCACCCTCACCCACTTGCTGCATCCGACAGGCCTCGTCCAGCTTCACCAGCTTGACCAGACGCATATCCCCAAAGTCAGCCACAGGAGGATCGTTGAAGGCCACATGCCCGTTCTCGCCAATCCCCAACACACACAAGTCCACCGGCGCTTCCCCCAGTAAACCCGCGTACCGCTCACATTCCTTCAACGGCTCATCCGCCTCTCCCATTACGGTGTGAAAAGCCCGCGGCTTCACCCGGTCCACCAGCCTCTGCTGCAAGAATAACCGGAAACTCGCCGGATGAGTCGGATCAACCCCCAAATACTCGTCCATGTGAAAACACACCACCCGCGACCAGTCTACACCACACTGCTCTACCAGCCGGTCCAGAAACAAAACCTGTGACGCAGCCGATGCAAAAATCACCCGCGCCTCCGGCTGCGCAGCCAGAACCCCGCGCAAATAATCCCCCACCTCCGCAGCAGCACGAGCCGCCATCTCTTCAATACTGCCCTCCACAACCACCCGCAACCGCCCTGCCACCCAGTCGCGCTTGTCATCGCTGTGCATTATCGGAACTCCTCCCACTCAGGTTCGTTCGCAAAAATCCAACGATAATAGTCACTACCCTCCAGCCGCGCCGCCGCCGCCTCATCCACCACCACCGTGCAACGCGGATGAAGCTGTAACGCCGTCGCCGAAATCATCGCCGTGATCGGCCCCTCCACCGCCTTCGCCACAATCTCCGCCTTGGCCTCCCCGGTAGCTACCAGAATACACCGCCGACACTCCAGAATCGTGCCCACCCCCATCGTGATCGCCCGCTTCGGCACCTGCTCCATCCCGCCAAACATCTCCGCATTCTGCCGCCGCGTCACCGCCGTCAATGCCTTCACTCTCGTCTTCGACCGCAAGGCCGACAACGGCTCGTTAAACCCAATGTGCCCAGCATTCCCAATACCCAATAATTGCAGATCTATCCCGCCACTCCGCTGAATCAATTCCTCATACCGCGCACACTCCAAATCCAAATCCGCCGCCACCCCGTCCGGCAAATGCGTGCGCCGCAACTCAATGTTCACCCGCCTAAACAAGTGCTCGTCCATGTAGTGCCGATACGACCCCGGATGATCGGCCGGCAATCCCACATACTCGTCCAGGTTGAACGTCCGGCATAACGAGAAATCCAACTCCCCCGCCGTATGCCGCTTCACCAGCGAGTCATACACCGCCTCCATCGTGCGGCCCGTTGCCAAGCCCAACACCATGTGCGGATTCAACTGCAAATCCTTGGCCACCAGCCTCGCTACCAAATGCGCAGCGGCCACCGCATCCTTCTGAATAATCACTTCCATACTCGTCTCAATCCCAAATCACCCGACATCCTCAGCACCGACCCGGGCAAGTCATAAAGTCCGCAAACTACGACCACACCCGGCAAGGGTCGAGCAAATCCAACTCTCCGCCCCCCTCCCTTTCCAAAGTTGACGTGCTGCCTCTCAAAAACCACCCTCCCCCCGTGGAACCCCCAGAA
>JBJOII010000121.1:0-17930 GCA_046047235.1 Verrucomicrobiota bacterium
TGCCGGGATCGGGTTGATGGGGCTGGGTGGGGGTGGTTGGGAGTGATCCGGTATAGCGGACTTGATAAACGTGGGAGGGGATTTCGCGGCCGCCGGTGGTGAAGTAGAGGTTGCCGTCGGAGGGGAGGATCACGAGGTCTGTGACGGGAAGCGGGGTGCCTGAGAGGAACGGTTCATAGGTAGCGGAGTAACTGGATCCCTTGGGTTGGAGGTGGAGGGCGTAGATTTTGCCGTAGCTCCAGTCTCCGAGGAAGAGAGCTTGTTGGTATCGTTCGGGGAACTGGGCACCGTAGCCGAACGTGAGGCCGGTGGGGGAACTTTCGCCGATATCGACGACACTTCCGAGGCTGTCCGGGGTGTAGTCCGGCCATTTGCCGCTGCCGGTTCTCCAGCCGAACTCTGCACCGCTGGTGACGTGGTTGACTCGGGTAGGGCGGTACCAGGGGGTGCCGAGGTCCCATTCCATATCGGCGTCGAAGGTGAACCATTCGCCATCGGCATTGCAGGCGAGGTCATAGGGGTTGCGCAGGCCGATGGCGACGAGTTCGAATGTGGCGGCTTCGGGGTTGAGGCGGCAGATCCAGCCGCCCGGGCGGTCTTTTCTCCAGACGCCGTCGGTTTGCATGAGGTGGGGCAGGAGTTCATCCGGTGCCCAGTTTTCGGGGACGAGAGAACTTTTTAGCGGGGGGAGGCGAGTCGCATTTCCGGCGATGAGGTAGAGGTTTGAGCTGGTGGGGTCGGCGACGATGGCGTGGGGGCCGTGTTCGCCATGGCCATCGAATTCCTGGATGACTCGCTTTTGGTCGTAGAGGTTGTCGTGGTCGGTGTCGGTGAGTTGGATGAGGGCGGAGCCGCCTTGGTCGGGGCCGCGGTTGACGGTGACGTAGAGGTGGTTGGAAATGCAGAGCAGGCCTTGGGCCCAGCCGGTTTGGAGTTCGAGCGGTTCGGCTTTGGCTGGGGCGGAGTTGGTGGTGGGGTGGAGGCGGTAGAGGGTGCCGAATTGGTCTGAAGTGATGAGGTCTCCCTGTGGGGTGGGGGTGAGTGCGACCCACGAACCTTGTTCCTGCGGGACGGTATAGATGATGCGCGCCTCGAATCCGGGCAGCAGTTTAAGGGGGGCTGGTTCTATTCCCTCGCAGGTTATCCGGGGCAGGAGGAACGCGAGGATCAGCAGGGGGAGAATGAGCCTTGAGCCTGGACCCGCCGCGGTGGAGACGGCGTGGGGGCGTAGGTGTCGGGCTGGTTGGCGTGGCAGGGAGTTAGGTCCCCCACGGGTGGCGCAGGGCGTAGGCGGTTTCATTCCAGCGCAGTTCGTTTTTGAAGTCACGGATGCGGCTGTGTTGGTCGATGAGCAGGTGTTCGATGCCGGCTATTTCGGCGAAGTCGTCGAGGTGTTCCGGGGTGAGGGCCTGACTGAAGCCGGTGTGGTGGGCGCCGCCGGCGTGGATCCAGCAGGTAGCGGAGGTGGGGAGATCGGGGTGGGGATTCCAGAGGGCGCGGGCTACGGGGAGTTTGGGCAGGGGCTGGTCGGGTTCGACGACGTCGACCGTATTTGTGATAAGGCGGAAGCGGTTCCCCATATCGACGAGGCAGGTATTGAGGCCGGGGCCGGCGGGCGTATTGAAGACGAGTCTGGCGGGGTCGGATTTGCCTCCGATACCGAGGGGATGGACTTCGAGGGAGGGTTTTGTGGATGCGATTGAGGGGCAGATTTCGAGCATGTGGGCACCGAGGACTTTCATGCCGTTGGGGGCGAGGTGATAGGTATAATCCTCCATGAAGGAGGTTCCGCCTGGCAGGTTAGTGGCCATGACCTTCATGGCGCGGACGAGGGCGGAGGTTTTCCAATCGCCTTCGGCGGCGAAGCCGAATCCGTCGGCCATGAGTCGTTGAGCTGCGAGGCCGGGGAGTTGTGGCAGTCCGTGGAGGTCTTCGAAGGTGGTGGTGAATCCTTTAAACTGGCCTTGTTCGAGGAATTTTCGGAGGCCGAGTTCAGTGCGAGCTTCGTTGAGCAGGGACTGGGTTTTGGCGGGGTCGTTCTTCAGTGAGTCAGAGACGGTATAGCTGTTGAGGTAGACGTTCAGGAGGTCGGAGGCTTCCTTGTCGGTGACGGAGCGGATGACATCGACGAGGTCTCCGATGCCGTAGCCATTGACGGAGAACCCGAAGCGTATTTGGGCGCTGACTTTATCGCCCTCGGTGACGGCGACTTCGCGCATATTATCGCCCAGGCGGGCGAACTTGGCGCCCTGCCAGTCGTGCCAGGCGGCGGCGGCGCGGGACCATGTGCCGATGGAGGACTGGACGTGGGGATCTTCCCAGAAACCGACGACCACCTTTCGGTTGAGACGGAGTCGGCTCATGATGAACCCGTGCTCGCGGTCGCCATGGGCGGCCTGGTTCAGGTTCATGAAGTCCATATCAATGCTGGACCAGGGGATATCCCGGTTATGCTGGGTGTGGAGGTGGAGGACGGGTTTTTTGAGGTTCTTGAGGCCTTGGACCCACATCTTGGAGGGCGAGAACGTGTGCATCCAGGTGATGATGCCGATGCAGTGTTTACTGGCATCGGCTTCGAGGCAGAGTTGAGTGATGGCGTCGGGAGTGGTCAGGACGGGCTTGAATTTAACCTGGAAGGGGATATGGGATGAGAGGTTCAGGGCTTGGGCGATCGATTCGGAGTGGGAGGCAACCTGCTGGAGGGTTTCGGGGCCGTAGAGGTGCTGGCTGCCGGTGGCGAACCAGAGTTCGAGGGAGTTGAAATTGGTCATCTGTTGCCCTGTGGTAGGTGAGACTGTAAGCGTATGGTTGGTCGCGATCCTAGTGGGTTGGATTAGTATCACTCGTGCCTTGGTGGCGCGAGATTAAAAGGTTGTTTTCGTTGAGTTGGGCGGCAGCATGGGGGCTTGGCAAGCGGGTGAGGATCGGGTAGAGGGGAGTCGGTTTGAGGAGGATTTGGATAATTTCCGGGTGGAAGAGGTGGCTTGAAGCTGTTGCGGGTTTTTTCTATCCTAACGGCTGTCAATGTTGCCGTGCGGAGCATGCGGGTGTGTTGGACGGGTATGTGGGGGAGTTATGTCGGTCCGGCATTCGGCGTTGTGAGCCGCCGTTTTGTTCGCGGTGCGGGCTGCCCTATGAGGGAAGAGTCAGCGAGTCATTTGATTGTTGGAACTGTCGCGAGCTGGAGTTGCATTTTGACTGGGCGCGTTCTGTGGTTCATGCGGGCGGGGTGGTTTTGGAGGTTGTTCATCGGTATAAGTATCGGTCTGCGGTGTGGTTTGAGCCATTTTTGGGGGGGCTGCTGGCGGAGGGGGCTGGTTTGAGTTTGCGTGGGGCGGGGTGGGATGGGTTGGTTCCGGTTCCTCTACATCCGCTGAAGGAGCGGGAGCGGGAGTTTAATCAGGCGGGGAGGTTGGCGGGGTATTTGTCGAGGGCGAGCGGGGTGGCGGTTCGGGCTGGTTTATTGGCGAGGGTGGAGTATACGCAGACCCAGACGCGGTTGGGGCGGGCGTTGAGGGCTGAGAATGTGGCGCGGGCATTTCATTTTTGTGGTGGGGAGAGTGTGAGGGGGCAGCGCTTGGTATTGGTGGATGATGTTTTGACTACTGGGGCGACGACGAGTGCCTGTGCGGGGGTATTGAAGGCGGCGGGGGCGAGAGAGGTTGGGGTGTGGACATTGGCGCGTGGCATATGAGGGCAGTTTGGAGAGTTGAATTTGAGAATTGGAACGATCACGAGAGCGATTTAGTAGAGAAAGGATTTAAATATGGCAGCGCGCACATTTAATCGGAAGCCTTCGGTGATTGATGCAGGGGAGGCTTTGTTTCGTCCGGCGGGTGTGGTGGTGGAGACGCCATTGCCGAGGAAGCCGAAGTTGGCGTTCAAGTCGCGGAAGAAGGACATCCCTGAAGGTTTATGGGGCAAGTGTCCCACGTGCGAGACGATGTTTTTCGACAAGGATTTGGATGCGAGTTTGGGGGTTTGTTCGCACTGTGCGCATCATTTTCCGATTGGAGCGAGGGAGCGGATTGAGTCGATGGTGGAGCCGGGGAGTTTTGAGGAGATGGACGCGGGGATGACCAGTGTGGACGTCTTGAAGTTTCAAGGTGTGGCGACGTATGGGAGCAAGCTGGAGGCGTATCAGAAGTCGACGAAGCTACGGGATGCGGTGGTGACGGGGATGGGCCAGATGGGGGGGCATCGGGTTGGGTTTGGGGTGATGGATGTGGGGGGGTCGATGGGGTCCGTGGTAGGTGAGAAGTTGACTCGGGTGATTGAGCGTTCGACGGCTGAGGGGGTGGGGTTGATTATTGTGAGCACGAGTGGGGGTGCGCGGATGTATGAGGGGATGTTCAGTTTGATGCAGATGGCGAAGACGTGTGGTGCATTGGCGTATCATGCTCGGGCGAGGCTACCGTTTATCAGTGTGCTGACGCATCCGACGTATGCGGGTGTGATGGCGAGTTTTGCGAGTGTGGGGGATCTGATATTGGCTGAGCCGGGTGCCATGATTGGTTTTGCGGGGCCGCGGGTGATTCGGGACACGACGCAGGCGGAGTTGCCGCCGGGGTTTCAGACGGCTGAGTTTTTGAAGGATCACGGGATGATTGATGCGATCATACCGCGGAGTGAGATGAAGGGGCGGCTGGTGATGTATTTGGATTTTATGATGGGAGGGCGTGGGCGGGGGGCGGCCTGATATTGGGTGGGATTTTTGCTGGTCAGGCGCGGGGGTTGGTTTATATGTAGCTCATCTCATCGGGCTCATCAAAAAGTCTAACGACCGGTTTGTCGTTAGGCGGGTGAGGTGGGATAGTTGCCTGGTTCCCTCGGGGGCCGTTTTTACGACGAGCAGATCATATGAAGATATCGGACAGTGTTCGGGCGCTGTTACACCACAAGGGTGGGGAAATTTACTCTGTGGCCCCTGACATTACGGTTTTTGAGGCTATCCGCACGATGGCGGAGAAGAACGTTGGGGCGCTGGTGGTGATGGAGGGGGGCAGGCTAGTCGGGATTATTTCGGAGCGGGATTACACCCGCAAGGTGGCCTTGAAGGGGAAGTCTTCGAAGAACGCGGTGGTGCGGGAGTTATTATCGACCCCGGTTCATTCGGTGACGCCGGAGCACACAGTGGAGGACTGCATGCGGATTATGGTGAAGCATCGCGTGCGGCATTTGCCGGTGCTGGAGAACGAGAAGCTGAGCGGTGTTTTATCGATTGGGGATTTAGTGAACTGGACGATCACGGCGCAGAGTCAGGAGATTGACCAGCTGAAGACTTTCATTACGGGTCAGTATCCCGGGTGAAGTTGGCGGGAGGCAGATTTCATATAAAGCAGAAGGGTTCCCAGGGCCGTGAGGCAGGGAACCCTTCTGTGTTTTGGAGAACTGGTTTTAGGGTAACTGTGTGGTTCCCATGAGGTAGCGGTCACATTCCCTGGCGGCTCCACGACCTTCATTGAAGGCCCAGACGACGAGGCTTTGGCCGCGGCGGCAATCACCGGCGGCGAAGATGCCGGGGATATTGGTCGAGTATTTGTCGAACTCGGCTTTGGCGTTGGAGCGGGGGTCTTTGTCGACTTTGAGGGAATCGAGGAGGCTGGATTCCGGACCGAGGAAGCCCATGGCGAGGAGGACCAGTTGGGCGGGAACGGTTTTTTCGGAACCGGGGACTTCCTGCGGGACGAAGCGTCCTTGGTCGTTCTTTTCCCAGCGGATTTGGACAGTGAGGGCGGCTTTGACCCGTCCGTTTTCGTCGGCGACGAATTCTTTAACGGTGGTGAGGTAAGTGCGGGGGTCGTTGCCGAAGCGCGCTTCGGCTTCTTCCTGGCCGTAGTCGACCTTGAGCACCTTGGGCCATTCGGGCCAGGGGTTATCCTGGGCGCGTTCCTTGGGAGGCTGGGGCAGGATTTCGAGCTGGGTGAGCGTGCGGCAGCCGTGTCGGAGGGAGGTTCCGACGCAGTCGGTTCCGGTATCTCCGCCGCCGATGACGAGGACATCGAGGTCTTTGGCGTGGATTGGTGGGGTGCCGTTTTCGCCGTCCAGGACCCACTGGGTATTGGAGGTGAGGAACTCCATGGCGAAGTGGATGCCTTGGAGCTTACGGCCGGGGATAGGCAGGTCGCGGGGCACGGTGGCACCGGTGCAGAGGATGGCGGCGTCGAACTTCGACTGGAGGTCTTCGGCGGGCAGGTTTTTGCCGACCTCGGTATTGGTGACGAACTCGACACCTTCCTTTTGGAGGAGGTCGATTCGGCGTTCGATGACCTTTTGTTTGTCGAGTTTCATGTTCGGGATGCCGTACATGAGCAGTCCTCCGATCCGGTTGGCTCTTTCGTAGACTGTGACTTGGTGGCCTGCCTGGTTGAGTTGGGCAGCGGCGGAGAGGCCGGCGGGGCCGGAGCCGACGATGGCGACCTTTTTGCCCGTGCGTTTGGCTGGCGGGTTAGGAGTGATCCAGCCTTCGTCCCAGCCACGGTCCACGATGGAGCACTCGATTTGTTTGATGGTGACTGGGGTGCCGTTGAGTCCGACCGTGCAGGAGCCTTCGCACGGGGCAGGGCAGACGCGGCCGGTGAACTCCGGGAAGTTGTTGGTTTTGTGGAGGCGATCGAGGGCTTCGCGCCAGAGTCCCCGGTAGATGAGGTCATTCCATTCGGGGATGAGGTTATTGATTGGGCAGCCGGAGGCCATGCCGCTGATGAGGGTTCCGGTGTGGCAGAAGGGTATGCCACAATCCATGCAGCGTGCTGCCTGCTGGCGGAGGTCTTCTTCGGGCAGGTGGCCGTGGAACTCATTCCAGTCGCGGATTCGTTCAAGAGCTGGACGATCCAGAGGAAGTTCGCGCACGTATTCTAGAAATCCTGTCGGTTTTCCCATGGTGTTGCGATTTGGGTAAGGTCGTTAAATCCGGGGGTGAATAGGTTGCGTTGCGTTGCGTCCGTTAGCCGCCTCCGACGCGGGCGGCGTCGCGTACGTTTTCTTCGAACGCGGCCATGATGGCATCGTCACCATCGAGGCCTTCCTCTTTGACTCGTTTGAGAGACTGGAGGACTCGCTGGTAGTCGGCGGGGATGACTTTGACGAAGCTGGGGAGGAATTTATCCCAGTTTTCGAGGACTTGGGTTGCGCGCTGGCTTTGGGTGTATTGCGCGTGGCGTTGGATCATGTTCCGCACGGTTTCAATTTCCTCCATATCCTGGAGGGATTCGAGGCGGACGAGGGCCTGATTGCAGTGGCCTGGGAACTTGCCGTCTTCATCGAGGATATAGGCGATACCGCCTGACATACCTGCGGCGAAATTACGGCCGGTGGCACCGAGGATGATGACGCGACCGCCGGTCATATATTCGCAGCCATGGTCTCCGACGGCTTCGACGACTGCGTTGACACCGCTATTACGGACGCAGAAGCGTTCACCGGCCATGCCGCGGATATAGGCTTCGCCGCGGGTTGCGCCGTAGAAGGACACGTTACCGACGATGATATTTTCTTCGGGCTTAAACGTGCTGGCTTTTGGCGGGTAGAGGATGAGTTTGCCGCCGCTGAGGCCTTTGCCGAAGTAATCGTTGGCATCGCCTTCGAGCTCCAGGGTCATGCCTGGGGGCACGAAGGCTCCGAAGCTTTGTCCGGCGGAGCCGTGGAATTTGAGGTGCACGGTATCCTCGGGGAGGCCTTCGGGTCCGTGTTTTCGGACGAGGTCACATCCGGTGATGGTACCGACGACGCGGTGAGTATTTTGGATTTCCAGTTCGCCGGTGACTTTGGAGCCATTTTGGATGGCGGGCTGGCAGAGTTCCAGGATACGGGTGATATCGAGGGATTGGTCGAGTCCGTGGTCCTGGTCCATTTGGCGGTAGCGGCCGATTTCGGGGCCGACTTTCGGCTGGTAGAGGATACGGGAGAAGTCGATTCCCTTGGCTTTCCAGTGAGCGATGGCTTTGGAGGCTTCGAGGCGGTCGGTTCGGCCGATCATTTCGTTGATTGTTCGGAACCCGAGCTGGGCCATGATTTCGCGGATTTCCTGGGCTACGAAGCGGAAGAAATTGACCACGTGATCGGCTGCGCCGGTGAAGCGTTCCCGGAGTTGCGGGTCTTGGGTGGCGACGCCGACCGGGCAGGTATTGAGGTGGCAGACGCGCATCATGATACAGCCGAGCGCGACGAGCGGAGCGGTGGCGAAGCCGAATTCCTCGGCGCCGAGGAGTGCGGCCACGACGACGTCGCGACCGGTTTTCAGTTGTCCATCGGTTTCGACATAGATACGGCTGCGCAGGTTATTGAGCACCAGAGTTTGGTGGGTTTCCGCGAGGCCGAGTTCCCATGGCAGGCCGGCGTGTTTGATGGAGGAGAGCGGGGATGCACCTGTGCCGCCGTCGGCACCGCTGATGAGGACTACATCGGCGTGGGCTTTAGCGACGCCGGCGGCGATGGTTCCGACGCCGACCTCGGAGACGAGTTTCACGCTGATCCGCGCATCGCGGTTGGCGTTTTTCAGGTCATGGATGAGTTCGGCGAGATCTTCGATTGAGTAGATATCGTGGTGGGGCGGGGGGGAGATGAGGCCTACTCCGGCGGTGGTCCCGCGGGTTTTCGCCACCCAGGGGTAGACTTTTCTGCCGGGGAGTTCTCCACCTTCTCCGGGTTTGGCGCCCTGGGCCATTTTGATTTGGATTTCCCGGGCGTTGGAGAGGTAGTGCATGGTGACGCCGAAGCGTCCTGATGCGACTTGCTTGATGGCGCTGCACTTGGAATCGCCCTGTTCATTGGTCCAGGTGAAGCGTTCCGGGTCTTCGCCACCTTCGCCGGTGTTGCTTTTACCGCCGAGGCGGTTCATGGCGATGGCGAGGGCTTCGTGGGCCTCTGAGCTGATGGAGCCGTAGCTCATGGCGCCGGTTTTGAAGCGCTTGACGATGGAGTCGACTGATTCGACTTCATCAATGGGTATGGCTTGGTCCGCGAGTTTGAAGTCGAGGAGGCCGCGGAGAGTGCAAAGATTGGCGGCCTGATTATTGATCATCTCCGCGTATTCGCGGTAGAGCTTCTGGCTATTGAGCCGGGTGGCGGCTTGGAGGCGGTGTACGGATTCCGGGTTAAAGAGGTGGAATTCGCCGTCCTTGCGCCATTGGTAGAGGCCGCCGGGGTCGAGGTTGGGCTCTTTCGCTTTGCGTTCGGGGAAGGCGGCCTGGTGGCGTTGGAGCATTTCCTGGGCGACTTCTTCGATACCGATGCCCTCGATACGGGAGGGGGTCCAGGTGAAATATTTTTCGATGAGCTTGGAGTTGAGACCGACGGCCTCGAAAATCTGTGCCCCGTGGTAACTGGCGACCGTGGAGATGCCCATCTTGGCCATGGTTTTAACCACACCTTTGATGGCGCCCTTGATGTATTTCTTGACCGCTGTTTTGAACTCGAGGTCGGGCAGGAGTCCCTGATGGATCATGTCCGAGAGAGTTTCGAAGGCGAGGTAGGGATTGATGGCGGTGCAGCCATATCCGATGAGCGTGGCGAAGTGGTGGACTTCACGCGGTTCGCCGGATTCGAGGACGAGTCCGATGCGTGTGCGAGTGCCTTGGCGGATGAGGTGATGATGGAGGCCGGCGACTGCGAGCAGTGCGGGCATGGGGGCGTTTTGGGCATCGATCCCGCGGTCGGAGAGGACGAGGATATTAGCACCTTCCTGGATGTGTTGGTCAGCGCTTTCGAACAGTTGTTCGAGGGCCTTTTCGAGGGCTCCGGGTCCTTCTTTTGCCTGGAAGACGATGGGCAGCGTTACGGCGCGGAAGCCGGGGCGGTCTACATGGCGGAGTTTTTCCAGCTCGTCATTGGTGAGCAGCGGGCCGCTGAGCTTGATCATGCGGCAGCTTTCGGGTTTCGGTTGAAGGAGGTTGCCCTCGCTTCCTACCATGATTTCCGTTGAGGTGATGAGTTCTTCGCGGATGGGGTCGATGGGCGGGTTAGTGACCTGGGCGAAGAGCTGTTTGAAGTAGCTGTAGAGCAGCTGGGGTTTGTTGGAGAGCACTGCGAGGGGGTTATCTGCTCCCATGGCTCCGACCGGCTGAACGCCATCGCGGGCCATTGGTCCGATGATGAAGCGCAGGTCTTCATAGGTGTATCCGAAGGCTTGTTGCCGGAGCAGGACCGTTCCGTGGTCCGGTTCGTGGACCGAAGGCGGATCGGGCAGTTCTTCCAGGAGGACATGATTTTTGTCGAGCCACTCCTTGTAGGGTTCCGCCTTGGTGTAGCGGGCTTTGAGTTCGTCGTCGCCAACGATCCGGCCTTCCTTCATGTCGACGAGGAACATGCGACCGGGTTGCAGGCGGCCTTTGGAGGCTACGTTTTCCGGTTGGACGGGGAGGACGCCGGCTTCTGAGGCCATGATGACGAGGTCGTCCTTAGTGACGTAGTAGCGTGAGGGGCGCAGGCCGTTACGGTCGAGGATTGCGCCGATTTGGGTGCCGTCGGTGAAGGCGATGGACGCGGGGCCATCCCAGGGTTCCATGAGGCAGGAGTGGAATTCGTAGAATGCCTTTAGGTCCGGGTCCATGGCCTCGTGGCTTTCCCAGGGTTCGGGGATCATCATCATGACGGCGTGGGGCAGTTCACGACCGGCCATGACGAGCATTTCGAGGCAGTTATCGAATACGGCGGAATCGGAGCCGTCGGGGTTCACGACGGGGATCACCTTTTTGATATCGTCGCCGAAGAGGGGGCTTTCGAACAGCATCTGTCTGGCGTGCATCCAGTTGCTATTACCGCGGAGAGTATTGATTTCGCCGTTATGGGCGAGGAAGCGGTAGGGGTGGCTACGGTCCCAGCTGGGGAAGGTATTGGTACTGAACCGGGAATGCACCAGGGCGAGGGCGCTGGTGAGACCGGGGTTTTGGAGGTCGGGGTAGTAGGCTGGGACCTGTTCGGGCATGAGCATACCCTTGTAGAGCATGGTCCTGCTGGAGAGGCTGCAGATGAAGAAATGTTTGTTTCCGGGGAAGTCACTGTAGCGGATGGCCTGTTCGGCGACTTTGCGGATGACGTAGAGGCGTCGTTCGAAGGCGGTGATATCAGCGAGGTCGGCGCTTCGGCCAACGAAGAGTTGTCGCACGACGGGTTCGCAGTCACGGGCGGTTTGACCCAGGCTGGAATTGTCTGTGGGGACGGTACGCCATCCCAGGACTGTTTGTCCGTGGTCGGTGACGGCTTTTTCGAGTCTTTCTTCGCAGCTTTGGCGGTGTGAGGCGTCTTGGGGCAGGTAGACCATGGCGACGCCGTATTGTCCCGGGGCTGGGAGGTTGACTCCTGCCTCCGAGGCGGCCTTTTGGAGGAAGTCGTGGGGTGTTTGGATTAGGATGCCGGCACCGTCGCCTGTGTTGGGTTCGCATCCGCAAGCGCCGCGGTGATTGAGGCGTACGAGGATTTCGAGCCCTTGTTTGACGATTTCGTGAGATTTTTGCCCTTTGATGTGGACGACAAATCCCACCCCGCAGGCGTCGTGTTCATGGGTCGGGTTGTAGAGTCCCTGCTGGACTGGTGCTGCGGTTTGATTCCGGTTATTGCTAGGTTCGCGATGCATCAATCGTGCCGTAATTAATTTCGGGCGCGGATGTAACCACCGTCGGGCTGCTTTTTGAAATAAAAAAACATAGAGCAGATCAATGAGCGTTCGGTATGGGTGTTGCTGTATAGAAGCGATCATGAAAAACGCATGCCATTCGCAATGCAGTTCGTGGTTGCTTCTGAATGGCGGCTATTGCGTAATGTGGTCTAGTTCCGACTGGTCCCTTGGTGGGGGTACGGTTGTGATTTCTGGCCCTGACGCGCAGACAAAGGCATTCAACACGTGGGTGACGAGCAGACAGTTAACGTAGTCAACCGGGAGGAGTGGTTGGGGTGCATGGTTCGTAAGCGCGGGCAGCTTTTGCTGCGCAGCCTGGTAGTTTTTGCCCTTTTTCTGTTTTGGTTGGTGTGCGGTTGTTCAGGGTTGGCGAAAGAGCTGGGGGCGGTTGATCGAGCCGATCGCCGGCAGGCGGTTTTTTTGACGGGGATGTCCGATTCCGGTTCCGGGGAGGGGGTTTTTCAGCGTGTGCGCAGGTTACGGTCTGGAGGGTTTATGGCGGTGGGGGACAAGCTGGGGAACCTGCGGTTATTGCGAGCTGCAGGGGTTGCTGGTTTGCGCGTGTTGTTGGACTTGGAGCGTCCGCTGACTGCGGCGGAGCGTCGGGAGGCTGCCCTTATGGGGCTGGAGGTGGGCGGGTGGTGTGCTGACGGGTTGTGGTTTGGCCGGGTGGCTGAGGGGATGGAGGAGTCCGTGCTTGAGCGGTTTGGGGTGAGGTGGCTAGGGGGTTTTTATCCTGAGGACAAAGTGGATTCCCGGGTTGCTGCTGAGGGTTGGGGGGCGTGGGCATCGCGACGCGGGGGCAAGTTGGCATTGCGGGTGCGTTTTTTTGACGATTTGGCCGTGGCGGATATTGAGGCTGAGCTTGTGGCGGTTGGGGCCGAGGTGATCCGGGTGGATCCGGTCTTGGGGGTGGCGGAGGTGGAGATTTTGGATGGAGGGGAGGGGGCGCTTTTGGATTCTTCGATGGTACGGTGGGTGGAGGAGGGGGCTCCGCCTTTAACGACTTTCAATGATGCCTCCCGTTTGGCGGTGGGGGTGGATGTGCTTCAGTTGCCGCCATTTGACCTGACCGGGGCGGGTGTTGTGCTGGGGATTTGTGACAGTGGGAATGTCTTTCTGCACGGTGATTTTGCGGGTCGCCTGGAGCACTTGGAGTCGGTGGCGGTGAGTGATCATTCCACCCATGTGGCGGGTACGATGGCCGGTTCAGGAGTGGGGAGCGAGGCTGCGGGTGGGGCTGCTTTGCAGTGGCGGGGTGTGGCGCCGGATGCTGACATTGTTTCCTGGACTTACACTGTGGATCCGGTGGGTTTGCACGGACAGCTTGTGCAGCGGGGAGGGATTTTATCCCAGAACTCATGGGGGTTGGCCATCGCCACCAACTACAGCAACTGCAACCTGCATGGGGAGTATTTCTGGACGGCGCCGGACTACGATCGAGTGGTGGGGGGCTTATATAGCAA
Organism: Verrucomicrobiota bacterium; assembly: GCA_046047235.1. GTDB lineage: Bacteria > Verrucomicrobiota > Verrucomicrobiia > Limisphaerales > JAHDYP01 > JBMTVN01. Next base: position 13,081 of record JBJOII010000121.1, read on the forward strand.
CACGCCGGTCTCGGTGGTATTTGCGGCGGGTAATTTGAGGTGGGGAGGGACGACCAATACGTGTGGCTATGGTCCTTATGGTGTTTTGAGTCCACCGGGGACAGCCAAGAATGTGATCACCGTGGGTTCTGTGGATTCCATCAGTTCTGACACGTCCTTTTTTTCCAGTTGGGGGCCGACCAAGGATGGGCGGCTGAAGCCGGAGGTGGTTGCGCCTGGCTCACAGAACAACGTAGATTTCGGGACGACATCGACGACGTCGGATGGGGGTTATGGGGTGAAGCAGGGAACGTCGATGGCGGCGCCTGTGGTTTCGGGAGGCATTGCCTTGATGATGCAGGAGCATCGGGCACGATTTGGTGGGGCTGACCCGTTGCCCTCCACCTTGAAGGGGGTCCTGATTCACACTGCTGGGGATTTGGACAATGGATCGACGTATTTTAACGGCGGGCCTGATTTTGCTTCAGGGTATGGGTTGGTGCAATTGGATCAGGCGGTAGAGCATGTTGCGAGCGGGGCTTATTACGAGGGGCAGTTGGTTCATGGGGGGACGAATACCTTTTACTTTGTGGTTGGCGACACGGCGGACGAGGTGAAGTTGACTTTGGTCTGGGATGATGTCGCTGCGGTGCAGAATGCCGCGGTGACGTTGGTCAATGATCTGGATCTGGTGGTGGTGGATCCGGACGGGGTGCGGCACTATCCGTGGACTCTGGATCCGGCCAATCCGGCGTTGCCAGCGCGACAGGATGCTGAGGATCATCGGAATGTTGTGGAGCAGGTTCAGGTCACGTCGGGGGTTGTGCCCGGCGTGTGGCAGGTTCAGTTGTTGGGGACATCGGTTGGGGGATCTGCGGACCAGAGTTATTCGCTGGTGACTTCTTCGGTTTTGACGGTGGAGACTACGGATGGTCGGGAGGATTCCGGGGCGGGTTCGAACGGTAATGGTTTTGTGGATCCGGGCGAGGAGATGTTGCTGGATGTTGTATTCCGCAATTTGGTGGCTGAAACGGGTGAGTCGTCCTTGTCACTGCTGACAGCGATATCCGATGGGCTGACCATATTGCAGGGGGAGAGTTCGTATGCTCCGACGGCAATGGGGGTGAGTGTTACCAACGATGTGCCGTTTCGGTTGCGGGTGAGCCGGGATGCTGAGTGCGGGGTGCCGCTGCAGGTGTTGCAGACGACGTATTGGCAGGGGGGTGTTTTTTCCAACATCCTGGATGTGGTTCCTGGGGTCTTCGGGGTGACCAATGCTGCGACCGACTTCATTGAATCCACTGACTCGCAGCTTCCCGTGGCTATTCCTGATAGCGAGGGTAATTTTGTTTCCGGGACGCCGGTGGTCTCTACAAATCTGGTGGATATTCCGGGTCAGATATCTGGCGTGCGCGTTTATCTCCGGATCAACCATGGATTTGCGGGGGACCTGCTTCTAGAGCTGGAACATCCGGATGGCACGCGGATCACCTTGAGGCCGGTGGTGGGTGATTCGGGTAATGACTATGGCCAGAACGACTGTGGCGTGGATGTGGTTTGGACTGTGGTGGACGATGCTGCGTCGGGGTTGTTTTCCTCTGCGTCGGCACCCTTTGCGGGGACTTATAGGCCGGAGGAGGCGCTGGGTGGCTTGTCGGGCAAGCTGGCTGCGGGGGAGTGGAAGCTGCGTGTGGCCGACTATTATCAGTTTTTCGAGGGAGAGCTATTGTGTTGGGGGTTGGAACTGGCGACAGAAGAGTATGGCTACACGTGCGAGGTGTTTAACCGCGGGCCGGTGGCGGATGCACAGGCGGTGGAAGTGATTCATGGGTTCACGACTCCGGTGACACTTACGGGGTCGGATGATGATGGGGACTCGCTGTTGTTTGCAGTTTTGGATTCGCCTGTGCATGGCGTGATTTCCGGCTTTGACGCGGTGGCGGGCACTTTCGATTATGTGCCGGATCCCGGGTATTCGGGGGCTGATGCCTTGACCTTTACCGTTTCTGACGGAGTGGCTGAAAGCGCACCTGCGAGCGTAGATTTTGATGTTCTGGGGGTTATGGCGGACTTGGTTTTGAGTTGGGACGAGACCAATTCGATATCGGGTTTGGGCCAAGGTCTTGTGCGGCAGCTGGTCGTGACCAATTTGGGGCCGAATGACGTGGGCGGGGTTGAGGTGCAGTTCCAGTTTCCCGACTCTTTCGAGCTGATTGCGGCTGATACGGCGCTTGGGGTGACGAATGGCGTTTCGACCAATCTGGTCTGGTTGGTGGGGGATTTGAATGCAGGGGCTGGTGGGGTTTTGAATTTGAGTTATCTGCCGCAGGCGACCGGCTTGTGGACCAATGAGGCGGTGGTTTCTGCCGGGGCTAATGAAGTGAATCCGGCGGACAACACTCAGGGGTGGGTGGCGGACATTCGCGACGTGACCGACTTGGATCTGAGCCTTGCGGCAAGTGCGTCGTCGATGCTTCTCGGTGGAACGGGGCTGGTTGAGGTTGCCTTGTCGAATGTGGGCACGAATGGGGCGAGTGGGGTGACGGTGACTGGGAGTCTGCCGGCCGGGGTGACCTTGCTTTCTGCACTCGTTAGCGATGGGGTGGTGGATGTAGTGGGTGGGGAGTTGTCATGGGAGCTTGCGGAGTTGCCTGTTGCGGGGACGGCTTCGTTGAGCTTGGGGCTGGAGGGCGTTGTGGTCGGGAGTTGGACGCAGGAGTTGAGTGTAGTGGCCTACGAGGTGGATTTGGTCCCTGCCAACGATACCGTGCGGGTTCCATTGGAGGTTTTGCCGGCGGCTGATTTGGGGGTGGTGGCGACTTTTCCGACGGAGCTGCTTTTGGGCGGGGCTGTGGGAATGGAGGTATGGGTCACCAACTTGGGGCCGAGCGATGCGGAGTCGGTGGTGTTGACCGGGACAAACACCTTGGAGTGGGTGTTCGATGAGGGGGTGCCGGATGGGGGTGACTGGGTCACCAATGACAACGGTTGGGCGTGGAGTGTGGGATTGTTGGAGGCAGGAGGGGTGCTTCATTTAGAGTTGAGCGGCACGGCACTTTTCATGGGGCTGGGTACCAATTGGCTCGCGGTGAGCAGTGCGACTGCGGACCCTTCTGCTGCGAACGACATTGTGGAGGTGTCCGGAACGGTGATGCCGGCGACTGACCTCAGCCTATCCTTGACGGGGTCGGCTATCCTTATTCCTGGCGAGGCGGGTGACTACTGGGTTGGAATCACTAATCTGGGGCCGAGCGATGCCACTGCAGTCGAAGTTGAGTTTCTTTTAGCTGATGGCCTGGAGATCGTTGCTGGCGAGCCGCCGACGAATTACTGGGAGTTGGTGGCACCTGGACAACTGCGTTGGACTGTTGGCGACGTCTCCTCCGGGGAGGGATTTGTTGCCGGGTTGAAGCTGGCAGGGGCCGCCTTGGGTTCCTACACCAACAGCCTTCAGGTGGTTGGCGCGGAGGCTGATCCTGTTGTGGTTAACGATGCGATTGAGCAGGTTATCGAGGTTCGTTCTGATGCTGATGTCCGGGTGGAAGTGACCGCTGCCCCGGATCCGGTTTATTTTGGTTCTGTGGTGACGCAAAGGGTGGACGTCCTGAACGCGGGTCCGAATGCGGCCACTGGTGTCCTTGTGATTGCGACCGTAGATGCCGGCTGGAGCCTCCTTTCTGCCGGCGTATCCTCTGGAGAGCTGGTTGCGGACGAGGTGGGGTATTCTTGGGATTTGGGAGATTTGCCTGCATCCGGACAGGGCTGGATGGAGCTGGTTTTGGAGACGGGTGCTCTGGGGTTGCTCACCAACGGAGTAAGCGTGAGTGCTTCCGAGGACGACCTCGTAGTCGAGAACAACGTTGGGGAGTATGTGGCTGAGGTGGTTGCTGCGGCGGATTTGGAGGGAAGTTTGGAATGGGAGAGGCGGATTTTGGAGGGTGGGCGGACGGGAGACGGAGTTGCCGGTGGGGCTGGCGTATGTTGGGGCTACGGGGAGCGTGGGGAGCGTGAGCGAGACGGGTGGGGTGGTGAGCTGGGATGTGGGCGAGCTGGGAGTGGGTTCCGGGGTTGAGCTTGAGCTTGAAGTGGACGGTGTGGTTTTGGGGGTGTGGACCAACGCGTATAGCGTGAGGGCTGTGGAGGCGGATCCAAGTCCGGTGGATTTTGTGGCGGAGACGGCGGTGAGGTTGTCGACTGATCTGGGGGTAGGGAAGAGCGTTTCTGCGGGTGAGGTTCCGCTGGGAGAGAGTGTGGTGTATGGGCTGAGTGTGACGAACGCGGGGCCGAATGCAGCGGGTGGGGTGGTGGTGAGTGATGTGATGCCGGCGGGGGTGAGTTTTGTGGATGCGGTGACAGCCAGTGGAGTGTGGACGTATGAGAGTGGGACCTTGACGTGGGAGGTGGGTTCGCTGTCGGTGGGTGAAGTGGCGACACTGGAGGTGGATGGGTTTGCAGCTTCCGTGGGAGTGTGGACCAACCGTGTGAGCGTTCTGGCCGAGGAGATTGATGCCGTGGTGGAGAACGACGTGGCTGAGGCGGTGGTGTCGGTGGTTCCTGCGGCTGAGCTGGGTGTGGGGATCAGCGGGGAGGCGGAGGTGTTGCTGGGGCAGTTGAGCCTGCTGCAGGTGGTGGTGACCAATGCGGGGCCGAGCGAGGCGACGGGTGTTGTGGTTGGGGGAGGATTATCCACGAACTTGATGTGGGTGGAGAGTTTGGCCTCGACCGGAGAGGTGAGCGTGGTGGACGGGGTATGGGAGTGGCAGGTTGGAGGGATGGGAGCAGGCGAGGTGGCGACCCTCGAGGTGAGTGTGGAAGCTGTGGGCCTGGGGTTGGGGACGAACAGCGTGAGCGTGGGCGGTGTGGAGGTGGAT
>JBJOII010000122.1:0-12512 GCA_046047235.1 Verrucomicrobiota bacterium
AGGTTGTCGATGCATCGGGCACGCATCATCGAATCGGCTTCGCGATCGGGCGCGAGGTCAGCCATCACATCGAACGCATGATCGCCCGCCGCGTCAACGGCCTGCTCGTCTTCCCCATCCACCAAATGGAAGTCCAGTCCAAGGCCTACGATGAACTCCGCCGTCATAAACTCCCCACCATCATCCTCGGCCCGCCTCCCGCCGGCTATGCCGATTTCCCCAGCATCCAGGCCGATGATATCGAAGGCAGCTGCGAAGCCACCCGCCACCTGATCAATCTCGGCCATAAACGCATCGCCTACCTCGTCGGCCCCCGCGCCGCCGTCTGGGCCCAGGAACGCTTCCAAGGCTACCAGAAAGCCATGCGCGAAGCCTCCATCCCCCTCGACGACCGGCTCATCTTCCAAGCCGGCGGCACCATCGAGGAAGGCGCCCAAGCCGCCCTCCAAATGCTCCGCGAAGGGGTCGACGTCACCGCCATCCAGGCCGTCAATGACCTCGCCGCCATCGGCGCCGCCAATGCCCTGCTCGAAAATGGCGTCCGCATCCCGGAAGATATATCCGTCGTCGGCTTCGGCAACGTGCTCACCTCAAGCTTCTTCCGCGTCCCCCTCACCACGGTCCGCCAACCCAAACAAAGCATGGGTATCGCCGCCATGGATATGCTGGATGCCATCATCCGCGGTGAACAACCCGAACCCGTCCGCATGCCCACCAGCCTCCTCGTGCGCAAAAGCACCGCCGCCCCGCCGGAAAAACCCTTCAAACAACAACCCTGAAGCCAAACGCAGGTCACCCAGACGTAACCCACACCTGCCCATGTAACACCCCCCGCTACCCCTCAGCAAAAGGAGAACCCCCATGACTCCCAAAAAGATCATCGCACTCCTGTTCGCGCTGCTCTTCGGCGGCCTCCTCGGCTTCGCCCTCTCCACCACGCTCTCGCATAACGCCGACCAACAACGCGAAGCCTTCGTCCAACAAGCCCAGACCATCATCAAAGCCCTCCAAAACTACCGCCAGGCCCTCGGCCACTTCCCCGCCGGCGACGCCTCCAAAATGATGGCCGCCCTCAGCGGCAAGCAAAACACCAACCCCTCAGCCCCCAAAATCCTCCTCATCACGGAATTTCAGTTCAAAAAAAATGACCAGGGACAGGCCCTCGACCCCTGGAACACTCCCCTCCAAATCTTCCTCGCAGGAGAAAACGTCCTGATTCGCTCAGCCGGCCCCAACCGCTCCTTCGAAGATAGCTCCGACCCCAAAAGCGATGACCTGATCGTCAGTGACGCCCAGTAACACCCACCCCGTAAACGCGTCAGGCCCGTCGCCGCCACACCGCCACAAACATCCCGTTGCCCCCCTCCTCCCACGGCTTCAGCCAATGCCGTGACCCCGTCCGCGCCGCCTCCAAGGGATGCTGCACATCCTCCGGTTCAAAGTCCGTGCACACCCGCTCAAATGCCTTCACCACATCCGCCGTCTCCCGCCGCGTCAACGTACAAACGGAATACACCAAACGCCCCCCACGCTTCACCTTCCCCGCCGCCTCCTGCAATAACTTCTCCTGCAACACCCCCAACTCATTCACTTCCTCCGGACGCAACGTCCAACGACTGTGCGGATTCCGTTGCCACGTCCCTAAACCACTGCACGGCGCATCCACCAACACGCCGTCCATCTCCACCTTGAACGGCACAGGATCACCACTCTGCCAAACCGCCGACTGATAGTTGAAGATCCCCGCCCGCGCCGCCCGCGTCTTCAAACGCGCCAGCCGCCAAGCCGCCTTGTCGGTCGCCCACAACACCCCGCGCCCACCCATCATCGACGCCAAATGCACACTCTTGCCCCCCTCCCCCGCACACACATCCCACCAGTGCTGCCCAGGCTTGACCCCGCACATCAAACCCACCGCCTGTGAACTCAAATCCTGAATATCAACCCGCCCCCCCATGAAAGCCGCCGTGCGGAACAAATCCTCCTTCCCCGTATACTCCAACGCATCCGGCAACCCCTCCGGCCCCGGAACACACGCCCCCAATTCCCCCGCCAATGCCCCCCTCTGCCCCAACCGCGCGCGTAACCATAACCTCGGAGGAGCCTGCAACAACCTGCACCAGTCCACATCCGGCTTCAGCTCCCGCCATACCCACCCCGGCACCGATCGCTCCTTCAACTCCGTATCGGAAAAACTCTGCGGCGTCTTCTCAAACCGCTGCGCCAAATCCCGGGCCTGATTCAGCCGCGCCTCAATATTCCCACCCTCCTCAGGCAACCAACCCAACCACCGAAAATAACGAAACACCGCCTCCGCTACCTCACCCCGATACGCCGGATCCAAATCACGCGACTCACGAAATACCTCCCGCAAAACCTTGTCCGCCGGCATCCCCTCCTCACAACGCTCAATGACCTCACGCGCCCACCGCAACCACGGCGTCCGGATAGCCCGGCGAACCGGACGACTATAGCTCCGCGTGCCGCCCCCGGACGACCCACCCCGCCCCTGACTGCCACGGTCCTGACCTCCCCGGCTTTGATCACCCCGGCCTCGACCGCTTCGTGACTGCCCACCCCGGCTTTCACCACCTCGTGAGTCCCCACCCGCAGCTCTCCTGCCCTCAGGCCTCCCATGCTCAGGCTGACCTCCCCGTGATGCTCCACTCCGGGGCTTCCCCCGCCCCAACGGCCTCCGATCCGAACCCGCACCCTCAGCCTCACCACTGCGCTGACGCCCCCGCCCCGCACCCGCGGGACGGGATCGCCCCGACCTCTCTCCCCCACCCCGACGCGGCCTCGAATCCATGCCCATAATTCAAACTTTCTCCCGCCCTTAAGCCAGCAGCTGCCGCAACACATACGGCAGAATCCCGCCATGGCGGTAATACTCAATCTCGATCGCGGTATCGATGCGGCAACGCACCTGGATGCTCTGCCTCTCACCCGAGGCCCGCACGATCACCAGCGTCAAATCCTGCTGCGGCTTCAACTCGTTGCTCAACCCTTCCACTTCAAAGGTCTCGCTGCCGTCTAAGCCCAGGCTCTTCGCCGATACCCCCTCCTGGAACTGCAGGGGCAAAACTCCCATCCCCACCAGGTTGGAACGGTGAATCCGCTCATAACTCTGCGCCACCACAGCCTTCACCCCCAGCAACCTCGTGCCCTTCGCCGCCCAGTCACGTGAACTGCCCGTGCCATACTCCTGCCCGGCCAGAATCACCAGCGGCACCGACTTCTCAACATACAACCGCGAGGCATCGAAAATACTCATCACCTCGCCACTCGGCTGATGCCGCGTCACCCCACCCTCTGTCCCCGGAACCATCAGGTTCTTGATCCGCACGTTCGCAAAGGTCCCCCGCGTCATCACCCGGTCATTGCCCCGACGTGACCCGTAACTGTTGAACTCCTTCACCTCCACGCCCCGCTCCTGCAAAAACTTGCCCGCAGGCGCCGTCGGCTTGATCGCCCCCGCCGGTGAAATGTGGTCGGTCGTCACGGAATCCCCAAAAATACCCAGGGCCCGCGCCCCGCGAATCTCCCCAATCGTCCCCGCCTCCATCGAGAAGCCCTCAAAAAACGGCGGCTCCTGAATATACGTGCTCGCCTCATCCCACCCATACACCAGCCCCTCAGACGCCGGAATCTCGTTCCACAAAGGATTCTGCGCCGCAAAATCCCGATACAAATCGCGGAACACCTCCGGCGCCAAAGCCTGCTCAATCAAGGCACGAATCTCCTCCAAGCTCGGCCAAATGTCCTTCAAATACACCGGCTGGCCATCCGCCCCAACGCCCAATGCCTCGGTCGCCAAATCCAAATCCACCCGGCCCGCCAAAGCATACGCCACCACTAACGGAGGCGACGCCAAAAAGTTCGCCCGCACCGCCGCATGCACCCGCGCCTCAAAATTGCGGTTGCCCGACAACACCGCCGCCGCCACCAAGTCGTGCTCGCCCACCGCAGTCTCGACCGCCGCAGGCAACGGACCCGAGTTCCCGATGCACGTGGTGCAACCATACCCCACGAGATTGAAGCCCAGCCGGTCCAACGACTCCTGCAACCCGGTCTTCTGCAAATACTCGGTCACCACCCTCGATCCCGGAGCCAACGAACACTTCACCACCGGATCCACCTTCAACCCCTTCTCCACTGCCTTCCGCGCCAACAAGCCCGCCGCCAGCATCACGGAAGGATTCGACGTGTTCGTGCAACTCGTGATCGCCGCAATCACCACACTCCCGTCACCCAGCTCGCTGTTGAATTTCTCCCCGCTCACCGCCACCCGCTTGCCCAACGCATCAGCCCCCTTGCCAAATCCACCCTCAGCCACCGGACGCGGCAACGCCTCCACAAAAGTCTCCTTCACCTTCCCCAGATCAATCCGGTCCTGCGGACGTCGCGGCCCCGCCAAACTCGGACGCACCGCACCCAAATCCAACTCCACCACCTGCGAATAATCCACATCCCCCTTCTGCGGCATCCCAAACAATCCCTGCGCCCGATAGTAATTCTCATAGGTCTTGCACAGCTCCTCGCTGCGCCCCGTCGCCCGCATGAAACTCACGGTCGCCTCGTCAATCGGGAAGAAACCCATCGTCGCCCCATACTCCGGCGCCATGTTCGCAATGGTCGCCCGATCCACCAACGGCAACGCCGCCGCCCCAGGCCCAAAAAACTCCACAAACTTGCCCACCACCTTCGCCTTGCGCAGCATCTCCGTCACGGTCAAGGCCACGTCCGTCGCCGTCACACCCTCGCTAATGCTCCCCGTCACATGCACGCCCACCACGTCCGGCGTCAGAAAATACACCGGCTGCCCCAACATCCCCGCCTCCGCCTCAATACCACCCACACCCCAACCCACAATCCCCAAACCGTTGATCATCGTAGTGTGCGAATCCGTCCCCACCAGGGTGTCCGGATAAAACACCCCGCGCGTATCCTTCAAAACCCCCTTCGCCAAATACTCCAAATTCACCTGGTGAATAATCCCAATCCCCGGAGGAATCACCTTGAAGGTCTCAAACGCCTGCATCCCCCACTTCAAAAACTCATACCGCTCCCGGTTCCGCTGAAACTCCATCCGCAAGTTCTGCTGCATGGAATCCGCACCCCCCGCATGGTCCACCTGCACGGAATGATCCACCACCAAATCCACCGGCACCAATGGCTCCACCACCTTCGGATCTTTCCCCGCCCGCGCCACCGCCGACCGCATCGCCGCCAAATCCACCAACAACGGCACCCCCGTAAAGTCCTGTAAAACAATCCGCGCCACCACAAACGGAATCTCCTCCACCCGCTCCGCGTTGGGCTTCCAGCCCGCCAACGACTTCACACTCTCCTCGGAAACCCGCTTCCCATCCACATTCCGCAACACCGACTCCAGCACCAGCCGGATCGATACCGGCAACCGCGATATACCCCCCACACCAGCCTTCTCCAGCGCCGGTAGCGAATACATCAACCCCTTGCTCCCGTTCCCCGTCTCAAACTCCTGCAGCGTGCCGTGCAAATTGTGCGGTGTATTCATGCTTCTTTATCCGTGTTTTCCGCCTCCGCTGAGGCGATCTATCCATCTGTTGTCCGACCCGGACCGTTCGCTTCCAAACGCCCGAAACCCAGCACCTTGAAGACCGCCAACTACCCTGTCAAGCGGCGCCATCCCACCGCTATTCTGGTCTCACCACGCTAAGCATTTGGCGCCTAGTACACTGGGCAGAATATTGCCCCAGTTTCGGGCCTTACAGGCGATTTTCAGGCCCGAAAAACTGACGAAAGGCATGGAGCCCATCGTGGTGCCCATCGTGGTCGGACCACGGCAACTTACTGCAGCAGAGTTCCTTAACCCTCCCCATACCCCCTTATAATGGCCTATGGGCCGCTTTTTGCCCTCATTTTGCGATCCATAGCGAACAACCGGACTGGCAAAGCGATGGATGCCTTTTTCCGGGGCAAAAAGAGTCCCATACAACCCAAAGCCCTCTACTAAAACAAGCTAACCTGCGCGCTGACAGAAGGTTATAGTGGTCCGAGCAAGACTTTCAGATCGCACCTCGCTCCGCGGTCAACACGGCCTTATAGCAACGAAAACACCCTCATCAGTGGTTCAGCCCGGCAGCCACACCCTGAGGAGTGTTGCCTACCCCAAGTCCATTCGGCACATTCACCGCCGTGTCTGACCTATCCGAAAAGCGCGTTGTACTCGGAATGTCCGGCGGGGTGGACTCCTCCGCCGCTGCCGCCCTGCTCCTGGAGCAGGGCTTCGAAGTCATCGGAATCACCCTCAAACTCTGGCCCCAGGACTGCATGTCCCGCGCCGAAGACAAATGCTGCGGCCCACAGGCCGTCTCCGATGCCCGCTCTGTCTGCCATCGGCTCGGCATCCCCTTCTACCTTGTTGATGAATCCGGCGACTTCCAGTCCAAGGTCATCGGTTACTTCGCTGAGGAATACCGCGCCGGCCGCACTCCCAACCCCTGCGTCATGTGCAACCAGCACCTCAAGTTCGGCACCCTCGCCCAACGCGCCCGCCAGCTCGGCGCCAAATGGGTCGCCACCGGACACTACGCCCGACTCGAACACACCCCCGATCGCACCCTCCTCAGACGCGGCCTCGACCCCGCCAAGGACCAAAGCTACTTCCTCTTCTCCCTCCGTCAGGACCAACTCCGCAACCTCCTGTTCCCCCTCGGCGAACTCTCCAAGTCCGGCACCCGCAACGTCGCCCGCGAAGCCAGCCTCAAAACCGCCGACAAAGAGGAAAGCATGGAAATCTGCTTCGTCCCCGATAACGACTACGGCGGGTTCCTCAAAAAGTCCGGTCTCGTCCGAAGCCATCAGGGCGACATCGTCGATCAATCCGGCAAAGTCCTCGGCCAACACGAAGGCATCGAGTTCTTCACCATCGGCCAACGCCGCGGCCTCCGCATCTCTTCTCCCCACCCGCTCTACGTCATCTCGCTCGACGCCAAAACCAACCGTGTCGTGGTCGGTGAGGACACAGCCCTCCTCTGCGAAGAATTCATGGTGGATCGCACCAACTGGATTCCCTGGGACAATCCGACCGCCCCCATCGAAGCTACTGCCAAAATTCGCTACAACCACCCGGGTACCCCCGCCACCATCACTCCCCAGCCCAACGGTTCCGCCCACGTAAAACTCCAATCCCCCCAACGCGCCGTGACCCCCGGCCAAGCCTGCGTAATCTACCAGGACGACCTCGTCGTCGGCGGCGGATGGATCCGCCAACCCCTCCCCTATTCCCCCAAGGAATAAATCCCATGACACCCACCCGCCGCCACACCACCGTCCTCGTCACCGCACCCGACCTCAAAACCGCCCGCAAACTCGCACAGGCATCTCTCTCCCAACACCTCGTCGCCTGCGCCAATATCCTCCCGAAAATTGAGTCCCACTACTGGTGGCAGGGCAAACTCGAACAAAGCAACGAGGTATTGGTCATCTTCAAAACCACCAAAACCCTCCTATCCCAACTCGCCGAATGCATCCGCGCCAATCATCCCTACGATACACCGGAGATCATCGCCCTCCCCATCCAAGCCGGTAGCAGCCGCTACCTCGCGTGGATTGACGACTCCACCCAACCCCCGCCAGCTCCATGAGAACACCATGGCTCAGACGCTCCCTTCTTGCTTCCTCCCTCCTCGCCCTACCCGCCCTCACTAGCCCCCCGCCCCCACCCTCCTTCGATCTCACTGAACCCGCCATCGCCCGCTACTGGATACCCCTTCACGACCTCAGCCAACCCCAAGGCACCCCCGAAGGACTGGAGTTCACAATCACCGGACAGGACCCCTACCTCGCCGGTCCCCCAGCCGACTACCCCGGCGACATACCACTCTGGCTGCACCTCCGCCTCTGGTCAGACCAGGACGGCACCGGCCAGGTCTTCTACTATCAAGATACCCCCTCGGAGAAAGCTTCAGTCCGCTTCGATGTCACCGGCCAGACCTGGCAGGACATCAGCGCACCGCTCCCCCCGCTCCAGCCCGGGACCCGGCTCCGACTCGATCCCCCCGGCACCACCGGACGCTTTATCCTCCAACAAATCAGCTTCAGCACCAGATCCACCCCTCCCACACCCAACTGGCCCCGACCAGCCTCACCCAATCCCAACGAGCTCTCGCTAAGCCTCTCCAGCGGCTCACTCAACCTTCACCACCACCCCACGCAACTGGGCAGCTTCACTCTCCAAATCAACCATACCCCGTTCGCCAGCGGTTATCCCCAAGCCCTCATCGGTTACGAATTGAACGACATCCCACGTTGGTTCTCCCTCACCAACGGCACCTGCTCGTCCACCCCAACCCCACCCAACCAGCTCCAGCTCACCTGGACCGCCATCGACCCCGATGGCGCTCGCTGGACCTGGAAGCAGTCCTGGTCCACCGCACCCGATTCCACCCTCCAGTTCTCCTCCGCTCTCTCGGTGGATTCCGATCGCAATCTCCTTTTCTTCCCCTCCCTCATTCTCCTCCCCGGCCTGGACTCCTTCAGCACGAATAAACATCAGGCACTCCTTCCCGGACTCGAATACCTCGCCAATGAACCCAGCAGCTCGGAAGCAGATGTCCGCGGCCCCGCTGCACAACGCCTCGTCCCGAATACTCTCAAACTCACCGCCCCCTTCATCGCACTGGAATACGACGGCCACTACCTCGGTCTAACCTGGTCACCCCAGAATCACCTCGCCCCCGTATTCGATTCTCCTGATCGCCAATTCCATTCCCAAGCTCACCTCCTCGGCCTCATCTCACCCGGATCAGACGGCTATAACCGCGATGAAGCCTCCCTCCTCCCCTACCAAAGCCTGCTGATCCCCGCCCATCAACCACTCACACTCAAGGCCTCCATCTTCGCCGGCCAGGGCCAAGCCATTACCGCAGCAGTCAAGCATTACGTCCGCCTCCGCGGCCTGCCCCAACTCCCCCCGCTTCCATCTACCCCCACAGACTACCTCGAACTCGCCGCCCACGGCTGGCTCCACTCCGATATCCGCCAGCAAAACCTCTACCGCCACGCCGCCTGGCCCGGATTCAACCCCGCACCCGCCGCCGATGCCGCCCTCTACATGGACTGGCTCGCCACTCACCTGCCCGACTCGCACCTCTCGCCGGAACTCACCCGCGCCGCCCGCGACGCCCTGTCCGCCCTCCCTCCACACCAACTCAACGCCGCCGCCGTCGGACACATCACCTCCCCCGCCCCCGAACTCCTCTACGGCGATCCCGACCACGCCATCCAACTCGCTACAACCAGAGCCCAAAACCTCCTCCGCCAACTCAGTGCACCGGGAACCCAACTCTACTCCCCCCGCCCCGGACACCCCGACTACGCTTCCACCCACTGGGAACGCGAAGCCAATGGCCTCGCCGGGGCCACGATCGCCCAACTCCTCGAAAACGCCGCCCTCTCGGGAAACCCCCAGCTCCAAAAAACCGCCCTCAACCACCTCTACGCCCTGCTGCAGAAGTTCGATAACACCGTCCCCCGCGGAGCCCAAACCTGGGAAATTCCCCTCCATACGCCCGATATCCTCGCCTCAGCCCACCTCACCAAAGCCTGCATTCTCGGCTACCAGTTAACGTCCGCTCCCAGCCTGCTCGCCGCCGCCGAATACTGGGCCTGGACCGGTGTCCCCTTCGTCTACCTCTACCCCCCCGCCCCAAAACCCGTTGGCACCTACAACACCATCGCTGTCCTCGGCGCCACCTCCTGGACCGCCCCGGTCTGGTTCGGCCAACCCGTCCAATGGTGCGGACTCGTCTATGCCGAATCCCTCCGCCAACTCGCCCGATTCCAACCCGACCGTCCCTGGCTCCAAGTCGCCAACGGAATCATCCTCGCCGGAATTCAACACACTTGGAACACCTCCGATCCCCACCGCCAGGGCCTCTTGCCAGACTTCTTCCTCCTCAAGGCCCAACGCCGCGACGGCCCCGCCATCAACCCCGCCACGGTCCAATCCCAAGCCATCCAAACCCTCGGATATCCGCCGGTTTACGAATTCACCCAAACCCACGGCGGACTCCAAATCCATGCCCCGGGAAAGCTGCAGGTCATCGAGGAAACTCCAACCTCGCTCCAGCTCAAGTTCAACGGATGGCACCAGCCCGGCAGCTGGATCATCCTCCACAACTGCCCGCCATACTCCAACATCGACACCACCCCCGCACTCCAGCCCCACCAAATTCGCTACACCGACAAAGGCACCCCAACCCTCATGCTCCAGCTCCCCCCACAGGCCGAAGTGACCCTCCAGTTCAGCGAATCACCTCAAACGCATACCCCTTGAGATACTCCGTCTCAGGAATGCTCGGAATCACCGGGTGATCCGGGCTCTGCCCATACACCGCCACCCGGCGCAGCAGCTTCCTCGCATCATAGGCCGCCGACAAAATCACATCCAAAAACGTCCGCGCATCCACGTGATGCGAACAGCAAAACGTCGCCAGCATCCCGCCGGGCTTCACCAGCTTCATCGCCCGCAAATGAATCTCCTTATACCCCCTCAACGCATCCCCCACCGCCGCGCGCGTCCGCGTGAAGGACGGCGGATCCAAAACCACCGCATCATAGTCCGGCTCCAATCGCTCCCCCTCCCTCCGCGCAGTCTTCACTTTCAACCAGTCAAAAACATTCGCCGCCTCAAACCGGCACTGCCCCGCGACCCCGTTCCGCTCCGCTAACCGCCCCGCCATCCCCACACAATCCTCGCTCTGGTCCAACCCCAATACCTCACCCACACCCGCCCGGGCCGCATGCAAAGCAAATCCACCTTGAAACGTAAACGCATCCAGCATCTTGCCCACCGGCCGCCTCGACAGCAAATCCGCCACCAGCCGATAGTTCACCTGCTGGTCCAAATACAAACCCGTCTTGTGCCCCTCCGATAAATCCGCCTCAAACTCCAGCCCGTTCATCCGCACCGGCACCGGCGAAACCGCCTCGCCCGATAACAACCCCTGACTGTTCTCCAACCCCTCAAACTTCCGGAAGGTCGCATCGTTCCGCTCATAAATCGCCCGCGGCTTCAATAACTCCTCCAGCACACTCACAATCTCGCTCTTCCGCCGATCCATCCCCAACGAAGACGTCTGCAACACCAGCACATCCTCATACTTGTCCACAATCAACCCGCTCAGCAAATCCCCCTCGGCGTTCACCACCCGATACGAGGTCGCACCCGGCAACTCCAACGCCCGTAACGCAATCGCCCGCTCAATCCGTCCCTTGAAAAAATCCCGGTCTATCACCTCCACCCGCGGCGATAACATCCGCACATGTATCTTCGACCGCCCATTGAAAAACCCACACCCTAATACCCGCTGCCGATGATCCTTCACCACCACCACCGCACCATCCTCCGGCAACGCCTGACCCTTCACGCGCTGAATCGCCCCCTGGTAGATCCAAGGATGCCCCGCCACAACCCGCTCAGCTTCCCCACCCCGTAATGTCACAATTGGCAGTGATTCCATATCAGTTCCTCTATCTCAAAATCCTTCCCGTCCACCAGAAACGGCCAAGTCAGACAGACTCCCCCCACACACTCCAGCTATTTCCACCCCGAACTACCGCCCCCCACGCCTCCGCAATAAAACCAACCCCACCACCACCGCCGCCAATAAATCCCCCACCAGCACCACCGTCCTCACCCATAACTCCAACGGCAGCAGGAAAAAACACATCACGCCACTCAAGGCGATCATCATCGGCACAAACACAAACATCACAGGATTCATAAGACCAAACCACCCTGACACCTCGCATGTATGTGTAAAGTGATTATGTTACTCCTGATTTGCTTTTAACTTCCTCTTCCGGTAGCCATTAACCCCAGTGAAACTGTCCGTAAAAAGCGACTACGCCGTCCGCGCCGTCCTCGAACTCGCCCTCCACCACGGCACCGGCAGCGTCCGCCGCGTTGAGGAACTCGCCCAACAACAAGCCATCCCCCCCAACTACCTCGTCCAAATCCTCCTCGAACTCAAAGCCAAGCAAATCGTTCGCAGCCTCCGCGGCAAAGATGGCGGCTACCTCCTCGCCCGCCCGCCCGCAGAAATTACCATGGGCGATATCCTACGCGCCATCCATGGCAAAGTCTTTGAGTCCCCCGCCCTGTCCGACCCCAAATGCCCCGCAGAACTCCAAACGGCCTGGACCAAACTCCAAACCACCCTCGACCAGACCGCTGACTCCATCAATTTCCAATACCTCGCAGAACAAAACAGCGGCAAAGCCAACGATTACTACATCTAACCTTCCGATTCTGGCCATCGCTTGGCTTGAACCTTCACCCCCGCCTGTTACAAATAACCCAGCCAGCGGGCCAACGCCCTCCCATCCTCCCCACCGGGAATGAAGAAGATTCTTATTATTGACGACGATCCGGCGATGCAATCGCTCGCCGCAAAACTGCTCCAAGCCCGCGGCTACCAAACGCTCGGCGCCGGAGACGGAAGCGAAGCCATGGCGAAGAC
>JBJOII010000123.1:0-12408 GCA_046047235.1 Verrucomicrobiota bacterium
TCGCAGTGGGAGCAACCAGGATACCGGATATCGAAGATCGGACATCGCCCCGAGCGACCGAAGACCCGGGGTGCGCTTCCCGCTTCCCGCTTTGCGCTCCGCGCCCATCAGACCCCTGCCGGTGTTTCCGAGTTTCCGTGTTTCAGAACATGAACCTGAGCACGCCTCAGCGCGCAGCGCTACCGCGCCATCGAAATCGGGATCGCTATCGGGATCGGGATCGACCTCGCATCCAGCGCGTGTAGCCAGGAGACCGTAGAGAAAGCAGCGGCTCCGCCTTTCCGCCTCCGCCACGGCTATGGAGGACAGGCATCGCTCCGCCCTCTGCGCTTTGCGCTTACCCCTTACCCCCAAGCCCATCGAAATCGCTATCGCCAACCATGCAACACTCTCCCCTCTCCTCTCTACCCTCTCCTTGCGGCGCGACACCGCGCGCCGCACCAGCGCTTCCCGCTTCCAGCTTGCCGCTTTGCGCTCTGCTCCCCACCAGACCCCTGCCAGAGTTTCGGTGTTTCAGTGTTTCAGAACACGGACCTGAGCACCTGCTCCTCTCGCGCCAAGCAACCCTCACCTAGCTCCCAGCTTCCAGCTCCCAACTCCTGCGCCCCGCCATTGCGCGGGCGCACCCTCCGCGCCCCGCGCGATCCAAACGCGCGCAGCAATTCTCATTGCTACACCCCCCTCCTTACCGTTCCATCCCTTCAATGGGCGCTACTGCCAGAGTGATGGAACAAGCCAAGCCGGACCAGACCTTCCGGAAACCGGTAAGCGGACTGCAGCGGCAAATCATGCTACCGTCCGGCATCCTCACGATCACTGCCCTCACGCTGCGGTTCGGTTTCTCACCTGCGGAACCTTACGCCCGCTGGATCGTCTGGACCCTGATCGCCTGCGCCAGCGTCTATGGGCTGGATGTCCTGATGATGCTACGGAACACACTTCAACAGGGCCGACCCCTCCGTGCACGGGGCTACGAGTTCGCCCTGCTCGCCCTGTTCACCACCACCCTTCTGCTGATCGCCTTCCGCCACCCTTTGATTGAAGACCTGCTCAGCATCCTGGACCTGCCTTCCCACGGACCGCTCGCCCTCGAAGCCTGCGAAGTCTTCCTCCTCGGCAACGTGGTCATCCGCGCCCTGCGCTACCAACAACGCCTCCTCGTCCAGAAAGTGCGCCCCGAATGGTTCCTGGTCGGCTCCTTCGCCGTACTCGTCCTCGTCGGTACTCTCGCCCTCCTCATGCCAAGGGCCTGTAGCACCGCGGGCAAACCCATCACACCAACCGAAGCCTTCTTTACCGCAACCAGTGCAGTGTGTGTCACCGGCCTGGTCGTGCGTGATCCCGGCACGGAATTCAGCACGCTAGGACAAAGCATCATCCTCGCACTGATCCAGGTCGGCGGCCTCGGCATCATGACCTTTGTCGCTTTCCTCGCTTTCACCTCCGCCTCACCGCTCCACCTCGCCAACTCGCTCGCACTGCGCAAACTGGTCAACACCGGCAGCCTCGCCGAACTCCGTCGTCACGTCCGTATCATCGTGTTGTTCACCCTGCTGGTTGAAACCTGCGGTGCAGCCCTGCTGTTTGTCTTCCTCCCCGCAGATACCGATCCCCTCGCTGCCCTGGGCTGGAGCGCATTCCACTCGATCTCCGCCTTCTGCAATGCTGGCTTCGCCCTGCAGTCTGATAGCCTGATATCCCTCCAGCACAACCATGGCATGCTGCTCACGTTCATGGGCCTGATCACGCTGGGCAGCCTCGGCTTCCTCGTGGTCACCGACCTCCTCGGGCTCCAGCTGTCCCGCCTGCCCGTCATCCGACGCATCCCAGCCATCCGACGATTCAACCAGCGCACCCGCGTCTATCGTCTACCGCTCCAGACACAACTGTCCGTTCTCATCACTGTTGCACTCATCGTGCTCGGCACAGCCGGCTACTGGATTCTCCAGGCCACCCACGGACCCGCCGGACAACCTTTCACTGAATCCCTCTGGGCCGCCGCCTTTCAGTCGGTCACAACCCGCACGGCCGGCTTCAATTCGGTCGACATCGGCTCCCTCCAAACCACAACGCTCATGCTGCTCATGGCCCTCATGGTCGTGGGCGCCTGCCCTGTCTCCACCGGTGGCGGCATCAAAACCGTCACGTTCGGCGTGCTCGTCCTCTCGCTCAAAACGCTCCTCACCGGTCGCGACCGCGTGGAAATCCTCGGACGCGCCCTCCCCCAAAAGGTGGTCTTCGCTGCGCTGAGCGTCAGCCTGCTCTACCTGGCTGCCGCCGCTGCCGGCACGTTTGCCCTCGTTCTGTTCGACCCGCACATCCCACTACGCGACCAGTTGTTCGAGGCCATCTCCGCCCTCAGCACAGTCGGCCTGTCCACCGGAATCACCACCCAACTCAGCACCCCAAGCCAACTCACGCTCTGCGCGCTCATGTTTATCGGACGCGTCGGCCCTCTCTCCCTCGTGCTTTCGGTGTTCCAGTCCGAACCCAAAATCCGTTACCAATACCCCGAGGAAGACCTCGTCGTCGGTTAATAATCCACCACCCCCCTCCACTATGAAATACGCCGTCATCGGCCTGGGCGACTTCGGTCGCGCCGTCGCCCTCGGCCTCGCCCGCGCCGGAAGTGAAGTCATCGCCATCGACCGCAACATGGACCGGCTCAACGCGGTCAAGGATGAGGTCACTCTCGCCGTCCGCCTCGACTCCACCCAGCGCGATGCCCTCGAATCCCAAGACATCGGATCCGTGGACGCCCTTGTCGCAGCCATCGGCGAAAACTTTGAATCACAGGTCCTTACGGTCGTCCATGCCAAGAACCTCAAGATCCCGCGCATCGTCGCCCGTGCCAGCAGCGAAGACCACCGCCGCGTGCTCGAGGCCATCGGCGCCAACGAGATCTTCTACCCCGAGGAGGAAGCCGCCCGCAATATCGTCCAGCGCCTCACTCTCTCCAACATCAAGAACTACTTCGAACTCGCCGAAGGCTTCAGCCTCGTCGAAGTCCAGACCCCAACCTCCGCAGTCGGCAAAACCCTCAAGGAACTCAACCTCCGCAACGAATTCCGTATCAACCTCGTCGCGGTCAAATCCTTCGAGACCGATGACGAAGGCAAACAGGTTCTCAAGCGCTTCGACCCCGTCCCCTCCCCGGACCAACAGCTCCAACAAGGGGATGTCCTCGCGCTGGTCGGCAGTGTCCTCGACCTCGCCAATTTCCTCGGCGATTCCGCTTAAGCAAACCAGCTCCGCCACTGGCGATGGCTTTGAGGCCGACCCAAGCCTGCCCCACGCTCAACTGAAGGCGAGCGCAAACTCACATGCAAACGCATCCAGAAGTCATGCCATGCGGTCTTGCAAGTATACCCATCAGAGGCGATGGTTCGACGTCATGAGTATTGGTGCCGATAAAGTGGCCGAATTACTGTCCCTGCCTGAACGGGACCGGGCATTCCTCGCCCGCGAACTCATCGCCAGCCTTGACGACACCGTGGACACCGACGCTGACGTGCAGTGGCACGAAGTCATTGACCGTCGCTCCCGGGAGATTGAGCACGCCAGCGTCAGTTGCCGTTCAGTGGAGCAGGTTGTCCACGACATCCGCAGCAAGCTCCATGCGCGTCGTCAGTCATCCTGAAGCGGATGCGGAACTGGAAGCAGCCGCACTTTGGTATGAGGAGCGGCAGGCGGGCTTGGGCGACACTTTTCTGGACCAGTTCGAGTCCACGTTGCGTCGCATCGTTGCCAACCCGGAACGCTGGCGCCGAATCCAGGGCAACAATCGTAAACTCTCTTTCCACCGGTTTCCCTATGCCATCGTTTACAGCCACAAGGCCGACGTGCTGCACATCAAGGCCGTGATGCACCTGCACCGCCGTCCGTTTTACTGGTTGCCCCGCCAGGCCACGGATTAGCCCCACCCCAGGCAATTACATTGAGGCCGACCAAACCTTGACCCCCTGCACCGTGCCTGCCTAAGTTCACGATGTCATCACCTCAAGATTGAAAGCTATGGGCGGAAGTCTCGCGCCTCGGCGTTGGGCCTGCGGATTCGCATTGGCGGCCTCGTTGGTGGCAGGCACCCGTTTGCCGGGCACAGCTCAAACGGTTCCAACCATTGACCCGGCATCGGTACGGCTGGACAACACAACGAACCTGACCTTCCAGTTTCAAGCCGATGACTTTGGCCCGGCCGGATTCGTCATCGAACTGACTTCAGGGTCAGCTGCCAGCCCATCATGGTCCGATGCCAGTCCCGGAACCATAACGGCCCTCGCCCCAGGCCTCTTCCAAGCAACCCTCCCCACCCCCGGCACCAGCCCGAGCTTCTACCGGATCCGGACCTCCAACCCGCCCCCACCCCAGCTCTTTATCAATGAGGTGATGAGCGACAACACTTCGACACTCACCGACCAAGCCGGACTCTTCCATGATTGGATCGAGATCTATAACCCCGCCGATGTGGCCGTGGACCTGACCGACTTCGCCCTGACCGATGACAGCCTCGCTCCCGGCAAATGGCGTTTCCCGACGGTCCTGATCCAACCACAGTCGTATCTGGTCGTCTTTGCCTCGGACTTGAATCTTGTCGACCCAAGCCAGCCCCTCCACACCAACTTCAAACTCGCCGCCGGCGGAGAACGCCTCCTGCTCAGTGACTCCGCACTGCAACTCATCGACGAATTCCAAATCCCCGCACTCGCAGTCGATCAAGCAGTCGGACGCGTTCCTGATGGCTCAGGTTCGCTGCAGCTGCTCTCACAGGCAGACACCACTCCAGGAATGGCCAACCCTATCCTCACCACCGACCCCATCCTTCAGGCCCCCACTCTGCTGCCGGACGGCGGTTTCTTTGCCGACCCCGTCACGGTGGAGGTGGTGGCGGCCGAGCCCACTCACACCATCCATTACACCGTGGACGGATCGGAGCCCTCCTCCCTCTCGCCTACGCTCGACGCTCCCCTAACGCTCTCCCAAACCACCGTCCTCCGTGTCCTCGCCCGCCATCCCCGAGGCCATCTCAGCGACCCGGTCTCCCGCACGTTTTTCATCGGAGTCGACCATCAGCTTCCCATTATCTCCCTCGCCACCTCACCCACCAACATGGCGTTTCGTGATGGCTACCTCTACGGCATGGGCTCCAGCGTGCTCTCCAGCCAGGACCGCGTCCTCCAAAACTATCCCTACTCCGGTTCAAACGCCTGGAAGGACCGGGAAGTCGAGGTCGCCCTGGAATTGTTCGAAACCAACCACATCACCGCCCTCCGCCAACAGGCCGGCATGAAGATCTTCGGCGGCTGGGGCTCGCGCGGTTACCCGCAAAAATCTCTCGCGCTGTTCGCCCGACGCATCTACGGCGACGGCAAGTTCAACCACCGGCTGTTCCCTGAGCAGAACCTCAACGAGTTCGAGTCCTTTGTCCTGCGCAACTCCGGCAACGACAACCAAAGCACGCACCAAACCCCGCCACGACCGCCCATCACCGAGTTCGGAACCACCCGCCCCTACGGCAGCTACTTCGTCAACGGCACGTTCACCCTCCTGCGTGACGCCTTCCTCCAACAACTCCTCGACGGCACCAGCCTCGATAGACAGGCCTATCGCCCCGCCGTGGTCTATATCAACGGCGACTACTGGGGCATCTACAATATCCGGGAAAAAACCTCTGCCGACTACGTCAGCGCCCATAACCACGTCGCACCCGACCAAATGGACCTCATCGAAGGCTACGGCAAGGTCAACGCCGGCAGCAGCACCACCTACACCGCCATGCGCAGCTACATCGCCAACCAGGACATGGCCAACCCCGCCAACTACGCCTTCGTGCAGGAACACTACCTCGATATCGCCAACTTCATCGACTACCACCTCGCCGTCATCTATTTCCAAAACTTCGACATCGGAAACATCAAATGCTGGCGCCCCTCCGCTCCCCGCGGCCGCTTCCGCTGGATCGTCTATGACCAGGACTACGGCTTCGGCCTTTGGCCGGCAGCAATCTACGAGCCCGCCATGGCCCGGGACTACGGTGACTACCGGAACATGTTCGACTTCTATACCGCCGGTACAGGCACCAGCGTCAGCTGGCCCAACGGAGGCGGCAACACGCTCCTCCTCCGCCGTCTCCTCGATAATCCCGACTTCCGCAACCGCTTCATCCAACGCTGCGCCGATCTCCTCAACACCACCTTCCATCCCGATCGCGTCCAGCAAACGCTCGCCACCATGGCAGAAGTCATCCGCCCCGAAATCCCCGCTCACCTGGAGCGCTGGAACTGGACCAGCATCACCGCACGCGACTTCGGTTTACCCCATCAATCCGAGTTCGCACCCTTCACCCAGGATACCTGGGAGCAAAACCTCGCCGTCCTCTCAGACTTCGGCGCCACTCGACCCGACAAACTGCGCCAGGATTGCATCGACCACTTCCAACTCACCGGCGACCTCGGCACCCTGCAACTAGAAGTCGATCCGCCGGGCGCCGGCCTCATCCAACTCAACTCGATCACCCCCACCAACCTTCCCTGGACCGGCACCTACTTCGTCGATGTCCCCAACTCACTCCAAGCCATCCCCACACCCGGTTACCGCTTCGTCAGCTGGTCGACACCCAACTCCACCTCCACCGCATTCACACTCAGCAATTCCATCCAGGCGAACACCACGAACACCTTCATCGCCCACTTCGAACCCGCACCCGCAAATCCCACCACACCACCGGAACTCATCATCACGGAAATCCAATATCACCCGGCCGACAACGCCGACTCCGGCGACTGGATCACGCTCCATAACCCCGGCCCGAATCCAGTCCACCTCACCGGATGGATCTTCCGCGACAACGAAGACCACCACGCTTTCCTGCTGCCGGATACCACCCTCGAAGGCGGCAGCTCCCTCGTGCTCTGTGAAGAGGAAGACCGATTCAGAATCTATCACGACGCCGCACTCCCCGTCGCCGGCAGCTTTCAGTTCGGACTCAACAACTCCGGTGATACACTCCGCCTTTATCGTCCCGACGGCACCCTCGCTCTCAGCATCACCTACGACGATGTCGCGCCCTGGCCGCCTGAAGCCGATGGCACCGGCCGCACGCTCCAGCTCATCGACCCCCAAGCCGATCCCACCCTCCCGCAATCCTGGACCGCTTCACCCTAACCCTGCCGGAGTTTCGGTGTTTCGGAACACGGACCTGACGACCCAGCCAAGCGCCATCGAAATCGAAATCCGGATGGGGATCGAAAACTGAAGCTCGCAGTGGGAGGAACTCGGATACCGGATACCGGATACCGGATATCGAAGATCGGATATCGTCCCGAGCGACCCAAGACCTCCGCGCTTCCGCCCTCAGCCCTCAGCGCTATGCGCTTTGCGCTTTGGGCCCTCCTGTTCAATACCCAGTCATTGCACCCAAACCAGCGCCTCGAAATCGAGCGCGCCTCCAGCGCGTGTAGCCAGGAGTCCGTAGAGAGAAACCAGTGGCTCAGCCCTCCCGCCGTCTCCCCTCTCCTATCTCCCCCTCGTCCTGCATCGCGCACGCGCGCGATGCAAAAGCGCTCAGCTCCCAACTCCTGCACCTCGCCAATGCGCAGACGCCCCTGCAGATTCGGAACGCGAGTTGCCTGCGCCTGTGAATAGTCCTAAATTGTCGACACCTACAGCAGCGCGTATGAAGCCCTTTTCCCTACCCGGGATACCGCCGCGCCCCAACCGCCACCTGGCCTTGTTCTGCGGCGGCGATGGACTCAGCCCGGAACGGGCAGTGCGATTTCGTCTTCACCAGCTCCCTGCCCGACTCCGCACTCTGAATTACTTCTTCCAGCTGGAGATTCTCTGGCTCCAGACGCACTACGGCCTGTTCAAGTTGGGAAAGGCAGAACCGGTGCAACGCAACGCTCCTGACCCTTACCACCTGGTCCATATCGAACTGCTCGACGGCTCTCTGGTCGACATCTACTTCGACGCAACAGACATCCTCGAAAGCGTCCTGCCCAAGCGGCTCCTGAACATGGAAGCCGTGCGGTCGTTTGTCGCGAACAAGGCCAGGATTCGGGCAGAGCAGCGACCCCGAACACCAAACCTCCCTCCCTATCCCGTAAAAATGGTTCTGCGCGTGCTCCTGGGGCTTCTGTTGTTCGCCGCATTTTTCGGCTGGTCCTGCAAAGCCACCGACCTGACCGAGCACTCATTGTGGACCTGGCTCACCGCGGGCGGCATGCTGGCAACCCTAGGCTGGATATTCTGGCTGACCACGGTCAGTCCCTACCTGATCTCCGCAGGCTGGAAAGCTCAGCTTTCGTCGTTCGGCACCGCCCTCCTGCTGGGCCTCCTGCCCATGTACGAAGTGTGGGGAGTTCTAAAGGCCTGCGCCTCCGCCGCGGTCACCGTGGAAAACCACAGCACCACGACAGTCCGGATGGAACTCAACAGCCGGCACTGGCTGACCCTCCGCCCGGGAGATACTGCAACAATGGTCATTCACCGACGGGGCGGCACCATGACTTTCCTCGACGCATCGACGGGAGCCTATCTGTCGAAGGCTCACGTTGAGGCAATGGACCGTGGTCCTTACCTCCTCAATGTTCTTGGAGCTGCCACCTATTACCTCGGCGAAATAACCTATAGACCCGACGGAAAGGACGCCGTCGTTCGCGAAGCCGCCACCCGGGATGTCTGGATCTATGCCGTAACGGATTACTTGCTCAAACACCCCCCTGACCACGATGTTCTGCAAATACCTCATGTTCCATTCCCCATATTGATGTATAGGAACACCACTCAGACAAATCCCCCCCAATGGTCGGCATTCACTTTCAACACGGATCTCGACAACACCTACGCCCGGATGTTCGCAGGCTATAGAAAGACGGTGACTTACCTGCTCCGTGAAAGTCTGCTGGCACCCGATCCACCCGAGCCCGAGCAGCCTGACCTCTCCTATCAACCCGCGCTGGAAGACCTCCAATGACAACCGACATCACTCTCCTTTCAGGCCGAACCGTCTCGTTGGAAAGACTCACAATCCGAAATACCTATGCCGGCTTCTTCCTGGGCCATCCCGCGAAAATCTCAGAGTTGATCTGGAAGTCGTTTCCGCTCCAGATCGAACAAGAGTTCGGAAAGGGAGTCCTGATCCTGAAACCCGAGGAGCCCATTCTCCCATGCTATACGCTCATAGCAGAACTCACCTCGGACCCCATCCCCTCAAATGAACCTGAAGATTTCTCGTCCATGACGGTGTGCTGGTTTCAAAACACCGTGGACGGCAACGTCACTGACTTCGCGCGCAATGCCATGAAAGGACTGGCCTGGGAAGAACACGCACACAACTGGTCCTGGTAACCACATGAACTCCGCTCAGCTCTCTGCACATACCGCTTACCGCTTGCCGCTCTGCTCTCTCAGCGTTGACTGACTCTCCCATGCCGCCGACATTGCCCCACAACCCGCATGCAACCACTCCCCGCTACACCGCACCAGACCCGATCCCCTAGGTCGACCCGCGCCTGCCACCTGTTCCTCCTCCTGATGACTCTGGCGTTTGCACTCAATGCCGAGCCCGGCAAGGGCAAACCGTTGAACCTGGTCCGAGGCGCTATCCATCGAGTCTCCAACATAACGGAACTGATGCAGGCACTCGACTCGGTCAACCGCGCGGGAGTTCCCGCCACACTTCTGCTTGGGGATGGCACCTACACGCTCGATGTAGCTGCTCTAGCCATCTCCTGCCAAGGCCTCGTGATTCGCAGTGAACACGGCGATCGCGACGCCGTGATCGTCCGCGGTCCCGACGAAGGCCCGGAGGCCAGCGTTGGCAATGTCTTCCTTGTCTCAGCCAACGATATCGTCATCGCCGACCTCACCCTCGGCTACTGCCGGTTCCACGGCATCCAGGTGCGAGGAGAAGCTCCTTACGATGTCTCCGGCCTCCAGGTCCACAACTGCCGGCTGATCAACTGCAACGAACAGTTCATCAAAGGCTCCTCACACGATGCGGATCCAGTCGGCGCCACCAACGGCACTATCGAATACTGCACCTTTGAGTTCGCCTCGGGCTGGGCCTATCAGTATTACACCGGCGGAATCGATATCCACAAAGGCGTCAATTGGATCGTCCGTGACAATGTCTTCCGCAACCTGCGAACGCAGCCCGACGCCGGTGCCATGGCGGAACACGCAATTCACTTCTGGAAGCGCTGCTCCACCCGACCCCAGAACGTGGTGGTTGAACGCAACCAAATCGTCAATTGCGACCGCGGAATCGGATTCGGACTCACCGACCTCGCCGGCGGCCACCAAGGCGGTGAAAGCATCATCCGCAATAATTTCATCTACAACGATGGCACCGGCCCACGCACCGACGTCGGGATCGGACTTGAATTTGCCGATAACGTCACGGTCGACAACAACACCGTGGTGATTACCGGCTACTGGGCTCCTATCGAATACCGCTTTAACGGCAGCTCGAACCTCGTGTTCCGTAACAACCTCGTGAACGGACCCATCCAGCAGCGCGACAACGCCCCTCCCGCTCAGCTCGCCAACAACCTCACCTCAGCCCGGCCGGAGTGGTTCCGCGACCTCGCGAACGGTGATCTCCATCTCACCGACCACGCCGCAGCTGCCATCGACGCCGGATTGACACTGCCTGCCTTCTCGAGCGATCTGGATGGCGATCCGCGACCCCAAGGAACGGCCTGGGACATCGGGGCCGACGAACACAATCACAACTAGCAGCTCAATCTGCGTGAATCCTGTCTTGTAAAACGCTCCCATCGTTTGTGATCCATGCACGCCGGGCGGTCGTCGGACCGCCAACCCTTCAGAGCGCACAGCTCCCGCCCTGCATATCCTGAAGACGGAGCGGGTATTAACGCCTTTGTTACCGGATTGGGGCATGGAACTTCGCTCCCTTACCCGAGTCGCTCGCCGCGGCTGCCGGCATCCCGGCAGGTCGCGAGGGCGTCAAACATCTGACAAGCCTGCTTCGCACTGCATTCCCGGATTTCAAGGCCACGATTGAGGACCTGATCGCAGAAGACGACAAGGTGGTGCTGCGCATGACCTGGAGGGGCACACACAGGGGGGAATTCATGGGCGTCCCTCCAACGGGAAAAAGCGTGTCGTTTGGAGTCATCGACATCCTCCGTGTCGCTCACGGCCGGTTCGTTGAACATTGGGGTCAAATGGATGGCATGGGCCTCAAGCACCAGCTCGGTGCAAGCCAGTAGACCCCCAACCTCGAACCGTTGGGACACTACAAGCTGGAAGGTAAGGGGGCAGTTGTCATCTGGCCGTTGACGGTTGGCAGTGTTTCAAAATACGCACCTGAGCACCCCCCAGCGCTCAGCGCTTCTGCACCATCGAAATCGAAATCGGGATCGCTATCGGTATCGAGCGCGCCTCCGGCGCGTGTAGCCAGAAGCCCGTAGACAGAAAACAGTGGCTCAGCGCTCAGCGCTTGCCGCTTCCCGCTTTGCCCTCAATGTCGTGGTCGGACCACGGCAACCTTCTCCGCCCCAGTCAGATACATCCATTCGAGGCCCTAAAAACGGCCTATGGGGCGCTTTTCGGGGCTGTTTTGCGCCCCATAACGCCCCAGCGAGATTCCGGCAAACCAAGGAACCTATGGCGTCGTTTTTGGCCCCAAAAAGGAGCCCATAGGACCAAAAACAGACCCTAAATCGGTGTATCCCTTTGATGGTCAGCGAGATGTCTTGGTCCGACCACGATGGGGCCACAGGGCGGTTCGGAAGATCATTACTTTGCGGCCATATGCATGGTCACCAGCAAACCGGTCCTCCTCCATACCCGCACTTGAATCAAGCCTAGGGGCTGGTATCTACTCCAGTCTATGCTGCCAACCGAATCCGTGTGCTGCCCTTATTGCGGCCAGTCGTTTGAGGTCGCGGTCGACGTGAGTCTGGAAGGCGATCAGCGGTTTGTGACCGACTGTGAGGTCTGCTGCCGGCCGATGGAGATTACTCTGCAGTGCGAAGGAGGGTGTGTCCTGGAGCTGACTGTCTCGGGTGACAGCTGATGGGGGTAGCCCGCACCGCGTCGATCACGACTGCCCCACCCAAGCTGAGGTTCGGGGGCTGAGGGACAAGTGCGTTTAGGTCCTGGTCGGACCACGATGGGCCGAAGTTGGCAGTTGGCGGTTGTTAGTGTGTGCAGCCCCCCCTCCAACCCAACGCTCCACTGCTAACTCCCCACTACTAACTGCCTACAGCTAACAGCCAACCAAAACCGTGGTCGGACCACGACAAGGCCCTCTGCCCCAGTGAGATACTCCCGTCCGAGGCCCTAAAAACGCCTTATGGAGCGCTTTTCGGGGCTGTTTTGAGCCTCATAGCGCCCCCAACGCAATGCCGGCAACCCGAGGAACCTATGGCGTCGTTTTTT
>JBJOII010000124.1:0-12389 GCA_046047235.1 Verrucomicrobiota bacterium
CGCCCCCACTGTGCAACTCGTCCCCCTCCAGCACCTCCACACCGTCCAGCACAACCATCACGTTGCGCGCACCATCGCGTTCGCCCCGAAGCTCAATGGTCTCCACCACGCGGTGTGACGCGGAACACATACCAGCAACGGTCTCAGGCAAACCATCCGCGTCCATCCAACTCTCACCCGCCTGCCCCCGCCAGTCCGCAGAACCACGATTGTGCTCCATGATGATGAAACGCCGCGATACCTGCGCAGCAGCCCGGACACAAGCCTCCCACCGATCCCTCGGCTCACCCTCCCCCAGGAGAATGTGAAGCACTGTCGTGTCAGCCTTCAGGGGCTCCTGTAGATACTCGTCCACTGAGACGTTGGTCCGCCGCATCTCATGAAAACCCCACGGGGTCTCGCGCGTCACTTCCACCACGGAACCCTGAATCCATGGCTCCAAACCGTACCAGGCCCACGCATGCGGATCCGCCTTCATGCGGCGCAACCCGTTGTGGCTGGTCACCAGCAACAACGGACTCTGCTGACGAAGCGCTTCCAAACCCCAAACGCGAATGCACTCCTCCCATCGCGCAGGAAACCAGTCGTCAATGTTCGAAACATGCAAGACCAGCCCCTCACCCGCTTGCGCCAGGTCATGGATCGAGGTTTCGAGCAGGTTCAGAACCCGGAACTCAATGTCTACTGAGGCCAAACGCTGACGCACCCGACCAAAGGCCTCCCGTGAACCCAGCCAGCCATGCCCATAGAAAAACACATTGGTGTTCGGAACCCGCTCGCCCCGCGCATCCGTGCCGGTAGGCTCACCCGCACCTACAGGAACCACCTCGTTGACAGGCCAACACGGTAGCAGCCGACGGCAATTTAGTGTCCCCTCAAGCACTCGCCCCGCCTGATGCGGCATCAACCATTCACGGTACGTGTGGCGACAACCAGATGACAAAGCCCCCAAGGTAGACTCCACCAATGAGGCTTCGACCGGACGACTCAAATACTCGTCCTGATTCTGCTCGTTCAGCAGACCTCCGTCTGTAACAGAACAAAACTCTTCAACGGACCGACCGAAGATGCGCGAGATGAATTCCTGCGGCCCCTCAGACAACTGAACCAACTCACACACCAAGCGGCAGTAATCCAAAGCCCCCGGATTCAGATCGAAAAAGACCACCTTCTGCGGGTTGAGCACGGTCAAATAGTTCATGCCCGACAACCCGCCAATCACGGTGGCAAACACCTCACACTCGGCCGCACTGCCGCGAAGTTGCTCAACGTTCAACAACACCCGCTCCATGCGATCCGCGCTAGCGAGATAGACCTCATGGCGATCGCAAAAGGCGGGAGCAACAAGACTCTCGGCCCCTTCCCGCTCACCATCACCCTGTATGTCTGCCTCACACGTGGCTCGACCCGACTTCAACCCATCCAAACGCTCGCGTGCCTCAGCCAGGTCCGGAACTAACTCAAGCGCCCGTGAATACGATTGAGCCGCGCTCAAGGAATCCCCCGCAGCAACCTCCAGATTGCCCCTGACCATCCAGTGATCAGCATTGGATGGATCGTGCTCAAGGATTTGCCGAATGCAGGCCAACGCCTGGTCCACATCACCGGAATCCACCGCAGCCTTTGCACGCTCGAGCAGACCCACCATCGTGTCAGTTGCCGCATTCCCGGAATCCCCTGATTGATGCAAACTCCTCAAATTAGCCATAGCCACCTCATCCATAGGCGTATCCGCCAAAACCTGTTCCAACGCAGACTTGCAGGATTCATAGTCACCCAACCTGAAAAGACACAACGCCAGCACCATCATGACATCACGACTTCCTGGGCGCCCCTCCAGCATCCGCACCGCACCGCGCGCGACATCCTGCCACTCCTCCAGCGCCAGACCCGCAATAACCAAAGCCTGAAGCGCAACGACCTCATCACCGCCTGCCTGCAAAACACGACGTGCATGCCGCCACATCGATCTGGCTTCATCAGCGTTGAAACCGGGTTCGCACACAATGGCCGGTGAACTCTGAAACCGCGTGTCGATACAACCCAACCCCCCAACGGTTTCCACCCAACCGGCGATATCCGGAAGACAGAGAATGTTCACGCTGTGCTCCAAGGAGTTCACGTCCTCGGTAAGCGCGTCCACCCCGCCAGACGTCTGCCCCGAATCCGCATTGCTCAATGCGTAACCAAGATCCTCCCTGAGCCACCGGATCACCTCCGCACACCCAAAGCCCGCATCCTCATACTGCTTCCTGCTGAACTCCAGAAGCAGCACGGGCTTGTGCCGCCTCAGGGTCTCCATGGCACCCCGAAGAAATCGAGGCTCATGCCCATCCAAATCCACTTTGACGGCATCCAGACCATCCTCCCCACCAGCATCTACCCAACGCGTCCACCAGGAATCAAGTGTGTCCATCTTAACCCGCTCACGAAGACGCGGAGGACTCTGCTCAACCCAATGCATCGTGGCCGAACACTCTCCCACTGAAATGTCGACAGCCCCCGCCCGGTCCGACAGGCCAGTCGGAACAAACAACACGTTGTCCGCACCATTCAACCGAAGATGCGACTCCAGCCGATTGCCGTACTCCTCCGTCGGCTCAAAGGCCAGCACTGTCCCCTCCGGCCCAACCCACCTCGAAAACAGCAGTGAGTAAGAACCAATGTTCGCGCCAACATCCAGAACCGTCATCCCAGGCCGAACCCACCGCTCCAGGGTCTTCACGGATCCCGGCTCCCAATAGCGGCCAGCCAATAATTCACGGTCCAAATAACGATCCCGGTTAACATGAAACACAAACCCGTTGGACCGCACCTCACTGAAGCCCGCCCCACCCGCGCCAATATTGTAACTCCGGCGAGGCAGGCGCTGCTGCAGAATCTGTCGCATGCGTCGCTCCAAACCATCCAGACGATGGGAAAGCGAATGGCGATTACGGATCAATTCCCGCCCAGCCAACCGGATTGAAAGGAAGTCCTGCGGACGTTGCAGGTAATCCTGGGCCAAACGTTCAAAATTGCCGCGGTTAAATACCACGCAGTTCCGCCCATCCTCAAACCCCAGCTTCCCAAGATCCTCGGTCTCCTGCGCAAACAGCAACGCCCCCGCAGCCGCTGTCTCGAAATACTTGGGAGTCGTCAACCGATACTCAGGAGAATCAGATCCCGCGGCCACAACAACATCCCGACCGCTCAACCACTCCAATACCTCAGCCCCCTTGAGCACCTTGTTCTCACATCCACTGTGATCAGAGGATTCCACGAATGAAAAGCCCCGGCACCAGTTGCGGACAGTGTAGGCTGGAGACTGACTGCCGCCAAAGACAAG
This sequence comes from Verrucomicrobiota bacterium, assembly GCA_046047235.1. GTDB lineage: Bacteria > Verrucomicrobiota > Verrucomicrobiia > Limisphaerales > JAHDYP01 > JBMTVN01. The sequence goes on from JBJOII010000124.1 coordinate 3,329, forward strand.
CAGCCGCTCGTCCTCATGAAACTGGATCTCGCCCCGCGGAATCCACTCATCCGGAACAACCCACGGGAAATGAACCAGCCGACCTTCCGGAATCCGCCGGAAATGCCGACGCGTCGGCATATCGTAGAAGGCAAGCAGCCGGTCAAAGCCCTGACTCAGGAAATAATCCTCACGCCAACCGTTCGCATGCGGATCGCTGTAGCAAATAAATGACGCCTTCCTCCGGAACTCCTGCCTCAGTGCCGCGTTCCGACCAAAATCCAACCTCGGCGCAGCCCAACCCGGCTCCATCGACAAAACCACGTCCAGCCCACCCAAGGCTGCCTCGTAGTCGTCCTGATTCCCAATCCAGACGACATCAAACCGATCCAAAATCCCCTTCACCAGCGGCCCCGTCGTGGCCACCACCCACCGATCCTCCTCATGAAACTCACGGTCGCACACCAGCCCTAACTTCAACCGCTCACCCCCGTGTGCCTGCTTTCTCCAGATCCCCACCCCAGACCCGGCAACCTGTAACACTTCGCCCATCGGCGCCGCATCCGCCCAAAACGCCTCCACGCCACCTACCACGTCCTCATCAAATCCCGACGCGGTTCCTCCCCCGAACCCAAAACCCGTCCAGCACAGGAATCCGCCATCCTTCAGACAATCCAGCAGCAGATGACTTTCGCGGCACACCTCGGCCGCCGAACCTCCCCGATGAATCACGCCCAACCCAACTCGACCGACTAAACCCGTCGCCTCCCATGCAGCAGAATCCACCGCCAACAGCCCCTCGCTTGCCGGCATACCACGCCGCCCAACCCGATTGTGCTTGCTCCCTCGTGGCAGGTTCAGAGGAAGCGATGCCAATCGGTTCCACCCGAACACTCCCAACTCCAGACAACCCCACTCAGTGTTCGCCGCCAACATGGAGACCACCTCGGCATCCCGACGACGCTGATCCAAGTCACCTTCACCCGCACCGCTCTCCAGATCACTCTCCCGCACCACCCCCTTGCGCACCAGTCCCAGATAACTCCGCAAGGCCTCCACCGTCTCAAATGTCCGTATTCTCATGGGGATCCTAAAAACAAGGCTTCATGGAGGTTCCTCATCGATCCCCCATGAAGCCCAATGACTGTCTTCAACCCAGGACTAAACCCTTCGCCCCGCCCTAGCCCAACAGCTTCAGCGCGCTCTGCGGCAGGGCATTCGCCTGCGCCAACATCGAAGTGCCGGCATTCACCAGGATATTGTAGCGGGCATACTGGGTGCTCTCCTCCGCCACATCCACGTCCTTGATCCGCGAACTCGCTGCAGACAGGTTCTCCTTGCTCACCTGCAACTGTTCAGCCGTGAAATTCAACCGCGATTGATAGGCCCCAATCGACGCACGATCGCTCGCCAGCTGCGTGATCGCAGCCTTCACATTCGTCAACGCAGTGCCCGCATCACTCACACTGGAAATGACCGTGGTCCCCGCTGTCGCACTACCATAGGTAGCCGTGCTCAAATCAATCCCGTTCATCGCAAACGTGCTGCCTTCAGAGTCAATCGTGACGTTCAGGGCATTGCTCGAGAACAGGCTCACCCCGTTGAACTCCTTGGTCTGCGTGTTGGTGATGTAGTCCTGCAGCTCACCAAACTCAGCCTGGTAAAGCACCCGGTCGGCATCCGACTTGGTACCGTCCTGCGCCAGGATCGCCAGCTCACTCATCCGGTCCAGCGCCTTGGCAATCTTCTTGAGATAACCATCCTGTGTCTGCGTAAAGGAAATGGCATTGCCAACATTGGATTTGGCCGCGCCAAGACGCTGCACTTGGGCATCCAGCCGGGATGACACCGCCAAACCGGCCGCGTCATCCGCCGGATTCACAATCTTGGAACCTGAACTCAGACGGCCAAGCGACTTGGCCAACATCGCACTGCTTGTCGACAAATTCGACGCCGCAGTCATTGCCTGGGTGTTCGTGTTGATTACCATACTGATCTAACTTTCTTTGGTTGTCGTCGTGACAAGGTTTTGGAGTTTGACCGCAGCCGTCCCCTGGAGCCCCGTGGGATGGGGCCGACCATTGGATGGTAGACGCGGCAGGTTAGGACGGGCGCTGGTCAGAGCCTCCCGGTTGTTCCGTTGGATCTCGTCATAGACCTCCTGACGATGCACCGGCACGGAGTTTGGGGCGTCGATGCCCAATTTCACCTGATCCCCATCGACCCGCACTACTTTCACAATAATGCGGCCATCGATGACGATGCTCTCGTTGGATTTACGCGAAAGAATCAACATGGCGTCAGATGAAAAGCGTTAAGCCATACCCACCGGATGCTGCACGGACAGGTGCGCCGCATTCTGCGGAATCACCTGCTTGCCCGTCAGGGTGTGGCGGTTAATGATAATCGGACCCTTCAGGTTCACCGTGGCCCGGCCATCGTTGTGCAGGGTCACGATATTGAAGACCAGGGCATCGCCCGGCTCCTGAAGTCCTAGAAAGTCGACGTCATCCTCGCTGAGCTCCGGCTGGTAATCCTCCTTCACCACTGCAGGAGGCAGCATGAGAAAGGCCTGGCGCGGCGGCTCAAGCATCTGCATCCAGAGAAATGGAGCTTCGTCCGTCCTGGACAACATCACGTATTCCTTGTGTTCCTCAAACCCGAGAAGACCGAGCGGCAGTCTCACGACATTCTCGCTCTTCACTTCGAGTTTCTCCGATTCCTGTTCGAGCACGTTCTTCATTGCTAGTTCGGCTGAATCTGCCTTTAGCAACGCATGTGCCAGACCATCGGAGGCGCTTTCTGCCTACCCGCAAAGAACACAACTAGAACATGTTACGTATCACGCCCTCAAAAGCCCCCATCGCGTGGAACTCTTTACCCACGGCAATTTCGTCCCCCTCCCTCTCCTTCCATGCGGCCACTTCTGCCGGGTGGAGCCAAAAAGACCTATCGTGCCACGATCAGGCAGAAGACGGTGTTACCTCCACTGTCCCTCCACAACACCGGACCAGCTGTTCGGTATCACGTCGGACAGAATAATGCCTCGGCCAGCAAGCCCGCACCTCCACAATCGCCACCAGGGAACCCAACCCCAACAGCTCGACCATGAGCGGCTCCGCAGGCAGCATCCATGCGCCAGAAACCGGCTTCCCACCACCCGCACGCTGCCTGCCCCCACGGATTATTGGGACACCTGTCCCAATAATCCGTACCAGTGGTTCGGGAATCGGAAGTTTTGAGTCGCAAAGGTATCCCAACTGAAATCCATCCCCAAGGGCCACGCCAGTTGCCATGAAAGGGCTCCGAAGCGTGCTTCGATCCCATATGGAACCCTGGCTGTGCTGCCCAGTCAGGTCGCTCAGCCAGGTCGCGCGAAGCGATCCAACCCCGAATGGGTGCGCACTCTGCCTTTGGCACCACAAAAAAATCGCCACGACCCGGAGGCCGTGGCGATTGCAGAAAACAACACTGATCGGAGCCTCACTCCTTCACGTACTTCAAGACCCGGTGCTTCTCACTCCGCTTGCGCAGGTTCTCGTCCAGGATCTTCTTGCGGAGCCGCAAACTCTTGGGCGTCGCCTCCACATACTCATCCGAGCCGATATATTCCAACGCACGCTCGAGAGAAAGTTTCAGCGGCGCATTCAGCTGAATACCCTTGCCGTCACCCTGCGACCGCATGTTGGTGAGATGCTTGCTCTTGCATGGGTTCACAGGAAGGTCGTTCTCGCGGGCATTCTCCCCCACGACCATGCCGGCATATACCCGGTCGCCGGGAATCACCATCAACCGGCCACGCTCCTGGATCAGGTTCAACGCATAAGCCGTCGCCTCGCCATCCTCGATACTCACCATGGAACCGTTCTTGCGCGCAGCAATCTCACCCCGATCCGCCCCATACTCGTGGAACAAGTGGCTCATCACCCCCATACCACGTGTCATGTTCACCAGATCCGTCTCAAACCCGATGAGCCCGCGCATCGGCACCAGCGCCTCAATGGTGATCTGGTCGCCATGATGGGTCATGTTCTGGATATCCCCCTTACGCCACGCCATGTTCTCCATGACTCCACCCATGCAATCCTGCGGAATCTCCACAAAAACCCGCTCAATCGGCTCCAGCGGCTTGCCCTCTGCATCCTTCTTCCAAAGCACTTCCGGACGGGATACCAGCACCTCGTACCCCTCACGGCGCATCTGTTCGACAAGAATCGCAATCTGCATCTCGCCACGACCTGCCACCTCAAAAACCTTCGGGTTGTCGGTCTGCGCAATGCGCAGCGCCACGTTCGTGCGAATCTCCTTCACCAACCGTTCCCATACATGGCGGGCAGTCACTAGCTTGCCATCCTGACCCGCCAAAGGACCGTCGTTCACCGCAAACTCCATCTGGATCGTGGGCGGATCAATCGGCTTGCTGGGCATGGGCGGCCGATCCGCACAGTCCACCAGCGTGTCGCTGATAAATACGTCCTCAAAACCCGCAATACCCACAATGTCGCCCGCATGCGCCTCGGTAACCTCGATCCGCTTCAATCCCTCGAAATGATAGATCATGGTCACTTTGCCATTGGTCTGACGGCCATCCACATGATGGCAAACCGCCTGCATCCCCACCTTGACCACCCCGGAATGAATCTTACCAAAGGCAATACGACCCAGATAATCCGAGTAATCCAGATTTGCCACAAGAAGCTGGAAACCCTCTCCGGCCGAAGCCCGGGGCGGAGGGACATGCTTCACGATGGTCTCAAACAACGGTTCCATCGTTCCGCTGGTATGCTCCATCTCCAGCTTCGCGTAGCCATCCTTGGCACTCGCATAAACGAAGGGAAAATCCAACTGCTCATCCGTCGCGTGCAGTTGAATGAACAACTCAAAGACCTGATCCAAAACTTTCTTGGGATCCGCATTGTCGCGGTCGATCTTGTTGATCACCACGATCGGCTTCGCCCCGGCCTCCAGCGCTTTCCTCAACACAAACCGCGTCTGCGCCTGCGGACCCTCCGCCGCATCCACCACCAAGAGCACACCATCAATCATGCTCATCACCCGCTCCACCTCACCGCCAAAATCAGCGTGTCCCGGAGTGTCCACAATGTTCACGTGGAAATTGTGATACTTGAACGCAGCGTTCTTTGCCCGAATGGTAATCCCCTTCTCGCGCTCCAGATCCATCGAATCCATGATCCGTTCCTCCTTCGAGATGGCCTGGTTCGCACGAAAGGTTCCAGACTGCTTCAACAAACAGTCCACGAGCGTCGTCTTGCCATGATCAACGTGGGCGATAATGGCGATATTCCGAATGTGTTGCATACTTGATCTGCCTGACGAACCGACCCCAACAACAAATCTCCCGAACCACCCAATCTCAGGGAAAAATCCGTGAATCGTGGAATCCCAACCGAAAACAAAGGGGCCAGACGGTTCTTTAACCGGCGGCGCAGTCTCACCATTTGCCGCGAAACGTCAAGCGGAACCCGACAGAACAACGCCCGCCACAGCATTGTCACACAACCTCCCAAATCCCGTTTGCATCGCCGGAGACGCGTTCAGCGCCGCGCCAGCTCCACCAACCGCTGAACCTCACCCCAGTCGGCCGTCGGCTCTCCAACCGCTTTCCCTTTCCGGTTAAACACCCGCACGTTCGGCACAAAACCAATCTCAAACTGCTGCGTCACCGGGGTGCCCCAGTCCACAATGTCCACTTTCACCAGCATCAGGTTCGGATCCGACTCCACCATGCGCTCCAATAGCGGGCTCATCTGTCTACACGGCCCGCACCAGTCTGCATAAAAATCAACCACCACGACCTTGCCCGCCGACAAGTACCGCCTCAAATCCACCACCGCCCCCCCACCGCGCACGACATTCACCGGCATCAGGTCCGCCCCCACCGCAGCCTGCCCCGCCACTTGCACCGGCTTCTCCGCCTCCACCTCCAACACCCGGTCATCCGCTCCCAAAGTCACGCGCCAATCCGGATACAGCCATACCTCTCCAGCCTCCGTCCGCATCTTCCCATGGGGCTTGCCCAGAATTTGTTTAACGATATCGTCAGACCGGCCAACCAGCTGCTGAGGACTCAATGGCTCGGTCCGCTCCACCGCCATCCCTGCCACCTCCCGAGCATCCCCCGTCGCCCTCCCCATCGCTCCCCTTAAATCCACCCGATCACACCCCGCCACGAACATCGCAACCCCCACCACCCCAAAAAACCGCATGACCTGATACTCGATCGATCTCATACCAGTAAATGCCAGCAGATGACGTACCTAGGTGCCCCCCCCGGGGGATTCGAACCTTCACTCCGCCAAGGTTGCCCCCCTCCCTCAGCCTCCCTACACTGCCCGAGCCCAACGCCCCCTCCATGAAATCACCCCGCTACCCTCACGCCCTCCCCGCATTGCTACTATTCCTCTCCTGTTCTAGACCTGCGGCTGCCTCCACGACCTCCTTCCCCGAAACCCTCGACCGCGGGCTCGTGGCCATCCGCCAGGCCGACAAATCAGTTTTCCTCAGCTGGAGATCGCTCACCTCAGACCCCAACGACCTCGGCTTTAACCTCTATCGCCACGTCTCCACCCATTCACAGCCAACCCTCCTGACAGACTCCCCACTGACAGGACCAACCTGCTTCGTGGATGCATCCGCCCCTGAAGCGGCTGCACTGCAATACACCGTGGTCCCCGTAACCGACGGAAACCCCGCCCCAGCCAAAGCAAGGGTCTGGGAGGGTGGCTTCCTGAGCATACCTCTGGACCTACCCCGAAATTACCGCCCTGGTGATGCCTCGGTCGGGGATCTCGATGGCGACGGGAGCTACGAGCTCGTAGTCATGCTCTCTTGCCAACCCCGCGATAACTCCTTTGCCGGACTCACCGCTGAGCCGATCCTCGATGCTTATGAACTGGATGGAACCCGCCTCTGGCGAATTCACTTGGGAAGCAACATCCGCGAGGGCGAACACTACACCCAGTTCATGGTCTATGACCTCGACGGCGACGGCCGCGCGGAAGTCGCCTGCAAGACCGCCGACGGAACCACCGACGGCCAGGGAGCGACCATCGGAAACCCGAACGCCGACTGGCGAAATCAGGATTCCACCTCCCGCCTTCACGGACGCATCCTGCAGGGGCCCGAATACCTCACCGTGTTCGATGGACACTCCGGCGCCGCCCTCCATACCGTCAATTACCTCCCCTCGCGTGAACCCATCGATGGCTGGGGTGGAATCGGGGGCAACGGCGGTAACGACAGCTATGGCAACCGCTGTGACCGCTTCCTCGCCTGCGTGGCCTACCTCGATGGCCAACATCCCAGCCTGGTGATGTGCCGCGGAGTCTACGGGAGAACGACCCTCGCCGCCTGGGATCTCACTACAAACACCCTGACCAACCGCTGGTTTTTCGACTCCGGTATCAGTTACCCGCCTTTCCGCGATGCCTCCCCGTTCTCCGGCATGGGAGGACATTCTCTCTCGGTAGGTGACGTCGACCTCGATGGCCGCGACGAAATCGTCTACCACGCCATGACCATCGACGATGACGGAACCGGACTCTACTCCACCGGCCGTCGCCACGGTGATGCCATGTATCTCAGCGACTTCGATCCGCATCGCCCCGGACAGGAACTGTTCCTCATCACCGAAAATGAGGACGCCACCACTCGCTTCCAGACACCCGGCGCAGGCCTGCACGACGCCCGCACCGGCAAACCCATCTGGACACACAGCCCGGGCATCGATGTCCCCAACGGGCTGATCGCCGACATCGATCCTCGCCATCCCGGTGCCGAAGCCTGGGGAGGCCCAGGCCAACTCCGCAATGTCCAAGGCCAGGAAATCGGCCCCCACCCCCGCACCACTAACTGGGCGATCTGGTGGGACGGCGATCGCCTCCGCGAGCTCTACAACGCAGGCGCCATCCTGAAGTGGGACTGGAATAATGCCACGGAATCCACACTACTCACACTACTCGCCCTGCCCTCCCAGCAGCGTGGCAGCCGTAGACCCAACCTCGCAGGGGATATCCTCGGCGATTGGCGCGAAGAACTGCTTATCTCCTCACCGTCAGGGGATGCCCTCCACCTCTACTCAACCACGCTGCCAACCGAACACCGCCTCACCACGCTCATGCACGACCGCCAATACCGCCTCGCCATCGCCTGGCAAAACGTCGTCTACAACAAACCTCCATACCCCTCCTTCTACCTCGGCGAGTAGAGGCCCACCAAAAGGCCCGCAGGTTTTCCGCCTCGAGGTAGGAATCCCTGCTCTCCAAGAAAATCATGTCCTGAGGTCCGCCGACAAAAAGCAGGAAACAAGGGATCAGCTCCGAATCCTACGATGCGTCCTCCGGAAAGAACTTCGTCAGACAATCCGGACAAAGCCCATGCGTCAAATCCCTTCCGGTCTGCTGCTGCAGGTAGAGCTCAACCGACTCCCAAAAATCGCCATCAATCCGGATCTTCTTGCAGGACGCACAGATCGGGATCAGTTCCTTCAGCTGTCTGATCCGCTGCCTCTCCTTCTTCAAGTCAGTTACATCCGTCCAAGAACACAACACCCCCAACACCTCCCCATCCGGATTCCCCAAGGGAGTCTTGATCATCTGGTAGCAGCGCCTCGACTGTGCCCCCTGCACCCATTCCTCCACCACTTGCTCATCCCTCTCAGCCATCACCTGACGGTCCATCTCCAGATGCCTCAGCGCCACATCCCGGGGAAACAAATCCACCAGATTCTGCCCCACCAGTTCTCCCACTTCACGCCCCATGAAACTCGCAAAGGACTCGTTGACGTAGACTAACGTGCCCTCTCCGCTCTTCACCAGATACGGATTGGGTGTCAGCTGTAAGATCAATTCCGCCAAACTCTGCACTCTGCCCGATCCATCCGCACCGCTCCGCTCATTGGAACTCATCCGAAACTACCTCTCTAGAGGGCCATGCCTCAGTTCAGCGTTCACCTCAAGGAGGATGATATCAGGACCATGAGATCCTCCTTCTCTTTGAGAAATTCCATCCATTCATATCCCTCCCCAACAAATAGGCAAGCTCCCCAGCACGAAGACACATC
>JBJOII010000125.1:0-12383 GCA_046047235.1 Verrucomicrobiota bacterium
GCAGAGCGCAGAGCGCAGAGCGCAGAGCGCAGAGGGCTGAGGGCGGAGGGCTGAGGGCGGAGGGCGGAGCGGGAAGCGCAAAGAGGGAGGCGGGAAGCGTTTGGAGGCTTTTCATGTGGGGGTGGGGGCGGGCAGAGTTCTGGAGGCTGATGCGCGGCGAGATATTCATTCAGAATCTGGGGTGGATGGTAGTGGGGGCGGCGTTGTGTGCGCTGGTGGCGCGGCGGCTGCGGCTGCCGGGGTTGGTGGCGTATTTGGTGGTGGGGTTGGTTTTGGGGCCGTTGACGGGTTTGGTGGAGGTGAGCGAGGCCTTGGATGTGATTTCTGAGGCGGGGATTGTGTTGTTGTTATTTCTGGTGGGGTTGGAATTGAGTTTTGAGAAGATACGGGGGATGGGGCGGGCGGTTTTGTGGGCGGGGTTGGGGCAGATGGGGTTGACCTTTGGTTTGGGCTGGTTGTTTTGCGTGTTGATGGGTTTGGAGGGGCGGGAGTTGGCGTTTATGGCGGTGGCGTTGACTTTCAGCAGCACCGTGGTGGCGGTGAAGTTATTGGAGGAGAAGCGGGAGTTGGGTTTATTGCATGGCCGGTTGACTGTGGGGATTCTTCTGTTGCAGGACCTTGGGGCGATTATGTTGCTGACGTTGTTGGGGAGTTTTGGTCCCGAGACGCAGTTGGACATACGGACCGTGCTGGGGACGGTGGTGCGGGCGATGGGGATGATGGTGTTGTTGGTGGTGATGGTATTGGTGATGGCGCGGAAGGTTTTGCCGCGGTTGTTTGGGTGGGCTGCGCCGAGTCCTTCGACCTTATTGATTTGGAGTTTGTGCTGGTGTTTTTTCGTGGTGGGTGTGGCGCATGTGGTGCATTTGTCGCCGGAGACGGGGGCCTTTTTGGCGGGGGTAGGATTGGCGCAGTTGCCGTATAACCACGATTTGCGTCGGCGGGTGCATCCGCTGATGAATTTTTTTGTGGCGGTATTTTTTGTGTCTTTGGGGGTGAAATTACCTTTGGGTGCGGCGATGGACCGGTGGGGTTTGGAGGTGGCCTTGGTGGTTTTTGCGGTGGTGGGGAAGTTTTGCATTTTGATGTTCGTGACGACGTGGTCGGGGTTTGGTCAGCGGACGGCGCATCAGGCTTCGGTATCGTTGGCACAGATCAGCGAGTTTTCGATTATCATTGCGGCGGTGGGTGAGAAGACGGGGTGGATTGGGGAGGAGATGTTATCTTTGATAGGGGTGGCGGGGTTGGTGACGTTTTCGATTTCGTCGGTTTTGATTATTTACAGCGGGGGGTTGTATCGGTTGGCGTTGCGGTGGGGGGTATTGCGGTGGTTTGGGGTGAGGGAGGAGACGGAGGCGGAGGAGCGTCAGGTGCATCGGAGGGGGCATGTGATTGTGGTGGGTGTAAACAGTTTGGGGCGGCGTTTGGTGCGGCGTTTTTTGGATCGGGGGGAGGAGGTGTTGGCGATAGATACCGATCCGGCGAAGTTGAGGGGGTTGGGGTGTTCGACCTTATTGGGGAACGTGGAGTTTTTGTCGGTTTTGGAGGAGGCGGATTTGGGGCATGCGCGGTTGTTGGTATCGGCGTTACAGATTGAGCCGACGAATGATTTGCTGGCGTATCGGTGTCGGAGCGCGGGGGTGCCGTGTGCGGTGTTGGTGGTGGATTTGTCTTTGGCGGAGAACTTACTGGGGATGGATGTGGATTACATGATTGTGCCGAAGGTGGATGGCATCAAGTCGCAGCTGAAGGAGTTGGAGAGGCGGGGGTATTTGGGGTCATGACGAGTTTAGCTTTAATCCTACTGGTGGCGGCGGTGAGCCACAGTATTTCCCGGGCTTTTCGGGTTCCGGTGACGCCGTTGTTATTGCTGGCGGGGTTGGGGTCGGCGTGGAGCGGTTTATTGCCGGGCGGTGAGAGTGAGATGCGGGCGGACGCGTTTGTGTTATCGCTGGCGTTTCTGGTTTTTGTGGCGGGGTTGGAACTGAATCCGCAGCGTTTTGCGCGGCAGTTGAGGGCGGTGTTATGGGTGGGTTTGACGCAGTTTGTGGTGGTGGCGGTGGCGGGTTACGCGTTGGCGAGTGCGTTGGGGTTTGGGGGGAGTTCGGGGGTGTATGTGGCGATTGCGTTGAGTACGAGTTCGACCTTGGTGGTGGTGAGTCATTTGAAGCGCCAGCAGCAGATGTATGAGCCGTTTGCGCGGTTGGTGATTGGTGTGCTGTTGGTACAGGATTTGTTGATCATTCTGGTGATCACGGTTTTGACGCACTGGGGTGGTGGGGTATTGGAGGTGTTGCGTGGTTTGGGGGGTGCGGTGGCGTTTGGTGGTTTGGCGGTGGCGTGTCAGCGGTGGGTATTGCCGGCGGTGTTGATACGTCGGCAGTTGGATGAGGAGACAGCGTTGCTGGTGGTATTGGGGTTATTGTTTGCGTTTGTGGGGTTGGCGATGTTGTTGGATGCGCCGCCGATTGCGGGGGCATTTCTGGCGGGTTTTGCTTTGGCGCGATTTCCGGTGAACGGGGTTGTGCGGGGGTTGTTGTTATCGTTGTCGGATTTCTTCCAGGCGGTCTTTTTTGTTCTGGTGGGGACGTTGGTGCAGGTGCCGGACGGGTGGGTTTTATTGAAGGTGGGTTTGTTGGCATCGGTGGTGTTGTTACTGACTCCGCCGTTGGTGGCGTTTATGGCGGAGCGTTTGGGGTTGAATGCGCGTCAGGCCTTGGAGAGCGGGTTGTATTTGGCGCAGATGAGTGAGTTTGCGTTGGTGTTGGCGGTGGCGGGGAATCGTCAACTGGGTCAGATTTCGGATGAGGCTTTTTCAGTGATCGCGTTATCGACGATTTTGACGATGGTTTTGACACCATTTGTGGCGACGGACCGGGTGACATCATGGGTGATGCGATTTCATCCGCAGCGGCGTCGGCCGCGGGAGGTGGGGGAGAAGGAGGGGCATGTGGTGATGTTGGGGCACGGTGATGCGGGGCGGTATTTACTGAGGCCGCTACAGAAGGCGGGTTATGACGTGTTGGTGGTGGATGATGATCCGTTGGTGATTCGGCGGTTACAGGAGGCGAAGGTGTCGTGTTTGCGTGGGGACGCATCTGACGAGGCGATCTTGATGCGGGCGGGGGCGGTGCGGGCGCGGTTTATTGTGGCTTCATTGAGGCGGGCCGGGGATGCGGTGCGGGTCTTGGAGCATGTGCGGGGGGTGCCGATTGTGGTGCGGGTATTTGAGGATGGGGAGGCGGAGTTGGTGCGTCGGTTGGGGGGGATTCCTGTGTTGAGTTCTGAGGCGGCGGCGGAGACGTTTTTGGATTGGTATGACAAGAGTGAGGTAAGCGGGAAGCGGGAAGCGCAGAGCGCCAAGCGCGGAGCGCGGAGCGCGGAGGGCTGAGGGCTGAGGGCTGAGGGCTGAGGGCTGAGGGCTGAGGGTAGTGCCCCGTTGCCGGCACAGGAGCTGGTAGCTAGGAGCTGGGGGACAGGCGCTGCGCGCGGGGTGCGAAGCGGCAAGCGCAGAGCGTAAAGTGCCGAGCGGTAGGTGCTGCCTGTCCTTCGAAGCTCAAGGAGCGAAGGAGGAAGGGCGGAGGGCGGAGCCACTGTTTTCTCTTTACGGTCTCGTGGCTACACGTGCTGCCGCGTAGAACGCGGCAAGGAGGCGTGCTCGATCCCGATAGCGATCCCGATTTCGATTTGGATGAGAGGGTAGCGCTGCGCGCGGAGTGGCGCCGCAGGGAGAGGGGAGGGGGGGCTTTTTGTGTGGGTGATGATGTGGGCTTGCTTGGGGCTTGGGTTGACTTATCGTGTCAACCATGTTGACGCAAGAACTTGACGCGGGTGTGGTGGAGGGGGTGAGGCATGATTGGACGCGGGATGAGATTGAGGCATTGCACGATTTGCCCTTGATGGAGTTGGTGTATCGGGCGGCGACGGTGCATCGGCGGCATCACGATGCGGGGGAGGTGCAGGTTTGCCGGTTGGTATCTGTGAAGACTGGGGGGTGTCCGGAGGATTGTTCTTATTGTTCGCAATCGTCGAGGTATGACACGGGGGTGGGGTCGGAGTCCTTGATGGACATGGATTCGGTGAAGCGGATTGCGGAGTCGGCGAAGCGGAGTGGGATTAGCCGGGTTTGTTTGGGTGCGGCGTGGCGGGAGGTGCGGGATGGGGAGAGTTTTGAGCGGGTATTGGGGATGGTGCGGGAGGTGACGGGGATGGGTTTGGAGGTGTGTTGTACCTTGGGGATGCTGACGGGGGAGCAGGCGAGGCGTTTGGAGGAGGCGGGTTTGTATGCGTATAACCACAATCTGGATACGTCGCGGGATCATTATGAGACGATTATTACGACGCGGAGTTATGATGATCGGCTGAAGACTTTGGAGAATGTGCGGTCGACGAAGGTGACGGTGTGTTGCGGGGGGATTTTGGGGATGGGAGAGGCGAAGGAGGACAGGATTGCGTTGTTGCAGACGTTGTCGAGTTTGCGGCCGCATCCGGAGTCGGTACCGATCAATGTGTTGTCGCAGGTTCCCGGGACGCCATTGGCGGGGCAGGAGCAGGTTCCATTTAGCGAGGTCTTGCGGGCGGTGGCTACGGCGCGTTTGGTGATGCCGCGGGCGGTGATTCGGTTATCGGCGGGGCGGTCGCGGCTGAGTGAGACGGAGCAGGGTTTTTGTTTTATGGCTGGGGCGAACTCGATTTTTTCGAGTGATGAGGGGAGGATGTTGACGGATGCGGTGCCTTCGCCGGATTACGATATGGATCGGGTTTTACTGGATGGTTGGGGTTTAAGGATGCGGGAGCCATTTAAGGCGAGTCGGGCGGAGGCTGAGTTGAGGGGGGAGGGTTGAGGGTTACTGGACAAGGTAGGAAGGACTGCTAGTTTTTTGCCGTGAGTTTTTTGCGAGAATTTGAGGGTTTGCCGTTGGCTGAGTTGCGGGGTGCGGCGATGGGTGCGACGGAGCCGGAGGTATTGGCGGCGTTGGGGAAGCCGGAGTTGGGGCTGGCGGATTTTGCGCGGCTGCTGAGTCCGGTGGCGGCGGGGCATTTGGAGCGCATGGCGGTGCGGTCGCGGGCGGTGACGCAGCGGCGGTTCGGGAAAGTGATCCGGTTATTTGCGCCGTTATATTTGTCGAACGAGTGTGTGAACATTTGTCGGTATTGTGGTTTTTCGCGGGACAATCCGATTTTGCGGGTGACGTTGAGTTTGGACGAGGTGGAGCGGGAGGCGGAGGCGATTTTGGGGCAGGGTTTTCGGAATTTGTTATTGGTGGCTGGGGAGCATCCGAAGTTTGTTTCCGGGGATTATTTGGCATCATGTGTGCGGCTGGTTTCGGGGCGTTTTCCGAGTGTGTCGCTGGAGGTGGGGCCGATGGAGGAGGCGGAGTATCGTCCGTTGGTGGAGGCTGGTTCGGAGGGTTTGGTGGTGTATCAGGAGACCTATGACCGGGCGGTGTATGGGGAGATGCATGTTGCGGGTCCGAAGCGAGATTTTGGCTGGCGGTTGGAGACTCCTGAGCGGGCTTATGCGGCGGGGTTTCGTCGGTTGGGGATTGGGGCATTGTATGGTTTGGCGGACTGGCGGCTGGAGGCATTGAGTGTGGCGGCGCACGCGGCGTATTTGTTACGGACCTGCTGGAAGGCGCAGGTGACGATTTCGTTGCCGCGGTTGCGGCCATGTGCCGGGGAGTTTGAGCCGCGGGTGGTGATGACGGATCGGGAGATGGTGCAATTGGTTTGTGCGTTTCGGCTGATGTTTCCGGATGTGGGTTTGGTGTTATCGACGCGGGAGCCTGAGGTTTTGCGGGACGGGTTGATTCCGTTGGGGATTACGCTGATGAGTGCCGGGAGTCACACTGAGCCTGGCGGGTATACGGGTGCGGGGAAGGAGAATGTGCACCGGACAGAGCGGGGGAAGATCGTGGAGTTGGGGGCGAGCGAGTGGGCAGGGGGGGGGGCGACCGTTCAATTCAGCATTGCGGACAACCGGTCACCGGCATCGGTGGCGGAGCGGATTCGGGCATTGGGGTATGAGCCGGTGTGGAAGGATTGGGATGCGGCGTTGACGGGTGGAGGCGTGGAGGTGCGATGAGTGATCGAGGACAGGTGCGGCTGAAGGCGAATGGTGAGTGGGTGGCGGTGGTATTGCCGCTGACGCTGGAGCAGTTTTTGGAGGGGCAGGGTTTACTGCCGCGGAGTGTGGTGGTGGAGCAGAATGGGGAGGCGGTGGCGCCTTCGGAGTTTGGGGGGCGCGAGGTGCGGGAGGGGGATGTGTTGGAGATCGTAAAGATTGTGGCGGGTGGTTGAGTTCTGGTGTCGATACCGATTCCGATAGCGATTTCGATCTGAGATAGGAAGAGGGGGGAGAGCAGTGATGCTCTCCCCCCTCTTCGGTTTTTGCGGCGGCCGGTTGGGGTGCCTGAAGCAACCGGTCATGCCGCGGCGCCTCCTTGGCGTCAGGCTGTTTGGGCCTGAGATCTCCGCGTGGACTCCGACCTCCTTGGTCTTATTTGAAGCAGCGATCCGATGGAGTTGGGAGCAGTGCATTTGGGGGGCACTGTTGCGCTTTGGGGGGCGTGATTGTGAGCTGTGTATTCCATATTGCTCACGGGTGTATACGCCTGTGGGGGATGGATCTTGCAGGTGCGCGAAAGTTTTTTTGTGGGGTGATGTATGTGTGGGGGTTATTTTCCGAGCAGGAGTTTGCAACCGACGAAGAGGAGGAGGGCGCCGAAGGCGCGTTTGAGGTGTGCGGTTTGGATTTCGTTGGTGAGCCAGGCGCCGAGCCAGCCTCCGGTGATAGCGAGGGGTGCGATGGCGAGGGCGGTTCGCCAGTCGATATTGCCTGCGCGGGCGTGTTGCCAGGATCCGATGATGGCGGTGGGGATGATGACGCAGAGGGAGGTGCCGACGGCTTGTTTGAAGTCACGGATGGGTGGGCTGAGGAGGAGGGTCATGGCGGGGACCATGATGATACCGCCACCGATTCCGAAGAGTCCGCTGGCGATGCCGCCGAGTAGGCCGATGAGGCTGGCGAGGAGGTATTGCATGGGGGTTTTATGGACTGGGGATTGGTGGTGAGGACAGCTGAAAGTCGGGGGAGGGTTGTTGTGGGGAATGGGGAAGGGGGGGGAGAGCAGTGATGCTCTCCCCCCCCTTCCATTTTTGGGTTGGGTTGGCCGGTTATGGGGAGGTGTTGGCCAACCTTTTCCCTTCCGCCTCCTTGGCGTCAGGCTTTGGTGGGCCTGGATTCTCCGCGGTAGCTCCGGCCTCCTTGTGCTGCGATGAATTGCCGATGATGTGGAGCTGGGAGCAGTGCGATGGGCGGGCACTGGTGTGCTTTGGGGGCGGTGATGGGTTGTGTAGGGGCTGTGTATTTCATGTTGCTCGTGGGTGTATACGCGTGGGGTTGGGGGATCTTGCAGGCGGGGTGATTTTTTTGGGTTTTATAGTGGGGTGTTATGGGTTGGGGGGCATGAAGTCGCTTGAGTGTTGGGGTATGGGGCGTAGAGTGCGGGGATTCCATATGCATTCTGCGATTTTGAGATCCAAGAGGTTGGCTGGTTGTTTTGCGGTCATGGCTTGTGCGGGTTGGGTGGGTAGTGGTGAGGGGGTGCTGAGGGGGGCGGGTTTACCGGGGCCGGCGGGTGCGTATTCGGAGAAGGCGGCGTTGGTGGTGCATGTGGATGTGAAGGGGGTGGCGGAGAGTGCGGTAGGGAAGTTGTTGGGGCCGGTTTTTGAGGAGTTGTCTACGAACATGGAGGGGTTACCCGGGATGGAGGGGATGCAGGTGAGTTCTTCGGTGCCGGTGGATTTTTTGAGCAAGCTGGAGGGTGTGGAGTTGGGTGAGTTGGCGTTGGTGGTGGAGGGCAGTATTGGAGGTGAGGAACTGGGTGCGGGGGACAGTTTGCTGGTGGTGGGCAGGTTGACTGAGGTATTGGCGGATCAGGAGGCGTTGATTGGTGAGGTATTGGGGATGTTGGAGGAGGAGCAGGCGGGGTTGAGCAACCGGGTGGCGCAGACGCGGTCGAAGTTGGGGGTGGCGGAATTGTTTGAAGTGCCGGTGGATGTGGTGGAGGCGCAGAGGTTGCCGTGGCCGGTGGGTTTGGCGGTGGGGCCCGGTGAGGGTGGGTCGGTATTGGCTTTTGGGCGGATGGATCGGGTGAAGGGATTTGTGGGTGGCGGGTCGGGGGCGGCGTTGCCGTCGCAGGTGGACCGTTTGTTACCGGATCGTGGGCAGATTTGGGTGTATGGGAAAGTGCCGGCGGAGGCGGCGCAGGCGATGGGTGGGGGTGGTGGGGCGGAGATGGGAATGATGGGGGACATGTCGAAGGCGTTTGAGCAGGTGAAGGATTTTGGGTTGAGCGTGAAGATGTTGAGTGGGGGGATGGAGTTTGATGTGGCGTTGGGGTGTGCGACGGGTGAGGCGGCGACTGAGATGGCGCAGGGGGTTCAGGGGTTTGTTGGGTTTGCGAAGATGATGGCGCAGCAGCAGCAGCCTGCGATGGCTGGGGTGTTAAATCGGTTGAAGGTGAATGCGGCGGGGGATGTATTCCGGCTGGGGACATCGGTGAGCATGGCGGATTTGCGGCAGGGGGTTCAGGCGATGCGGCAGCAGTTGGGCATGCCTGCTGGGGTTTCGGTACGGCAGGGGGGTGGTGCTTTGCCGGAGGTGAAGCCGATTGAGGAGGTAGTGATTCCTGAGGTTGAGTTTTTGGGATTGTTGCCGGAGGGGCAGGGGCATGTGCGGTATGGGAAGCTGCGGGTGAACAACCGGACGGAGAAGCCGGTTTCGACTCTGCGGGTGACCTACATTTATATGGATGAGCGGGGGAGCAAGTTGGGTGAGTGGACGCGGGTGCAGCAGGATACGACTCCGGTTTTGGTGCCGGCGGGATTGGTGAAGGAGCTGCAGGTGCCGATGTTCAACGTTCCGTTGCGGACGGCCAAGGTGCAGGCGGTGTTGCGTCGGGTGGAGTATAAGGATGGGAGTGTTTGGGAGTGAGCGGGAAGGGGTAAGCGCAGAGCGGGAAGCGGGAAGCGCTGAGGGCTGAGGGTAGTGCCACGTGGCCGGCACAGGAGCTGGGAGCTGGGGGACAGGCGCTGTGCGCGAGGTGCGAAGCGGGAAGCGCAGCGCGTAAAGTGCTGAGCGGTAGGTGCTGCCGGTCCTTCGAAGCTCAAAGAGCGAAGGAGGAAGGGCTTTTGCATCGCGTGGTATCGCGATGCAGGTAGAGGGAAGAGAGGAGAGGGCAGAGGGTGGGATGGTGTGGAGACAGCGGTGAATGGAGAGGTGTTGAAGGTATGAAGCGTATTTGCGGTGGAAGTTTAGTTTTGGGTTTTGTGTTGGGGGTGTTTTTGGCGGTGGGTGGGGAGAGTGGGGCGGGTGGTCGTGCGGAGGTGGTGGTGGTGGAGCATCCGGGTGCGACTGTGCGTTTTGCGCCGCAGATGGGGGTGGTTTCGAACATGGTGATGCGCGGTGTGATGGCGGTGACGGGGGAGGCAGACGGGGTGTTGGCATGGCGCCGGTTGGTGGCGACGAATGAGACGGTGGGGATCAAGGTATTTTCAAGGCCCGGGGCGATTAGCGGGACGCGACCGCCGGTGGTGGAGGCGGTGGTGCAGGGGTTGATTGGGGCGGGTTTACCTGCGACGAACATTGTGATCTGGGATCGGCATTATGCGGATTTGCGGATGGCGGGTTATGTGGAGATGGGGCGGAAGTATGGGGTTCGGGTAGCGGGGAGCAATGATGCGGGGTATGAGCAGGAGGTGTTTTACGAGACGCCGTTGATTGGGAAGCTGGTGTGGGGGGATGTGGAATTTGGTCAGACGGGTGCGGGTGTGGGGAGGAAGTCGTTTGCTTCGCAGCTGGTGGCGTCGGGTTTTCAGAAGATCATCAGTGTGGTGCCGTTATTGAACAACAATGAGACGGCGGTATCGGGGCATTGTTGGGGGTTGGCGATGTCGAGTACGGACAACACGTTACGGTTTGAGAACACGCCGGGGCGGATGGCGGAGGCGGTGCCGGAGCTGCTGGCGTTGGCGGGGTTGGATTTGCGGGATCGGTTGGTTTTGGCGATTACGGATGCGATGTTGTGTCAGTATCAGGGGGAGGAGCGGCAGTTGCTGCATTACTCGACGGTATTGGATCAGCTGTGGTTTGGGATGGATCCGGTGGCGATGGATGTGATGGCGGTGGAGGTGATTGAGCGGGAGCGGAGGCAGCGTGGTTTGGCTGGGAAGGCGGCGGATCGGATTTTGTATGAGAACTGCAGTTTGCTGGAGTTGGGTGTGAGTGCGACGAACCGCATTGATATGCGGATGCTGCAGTTGGCTCCGAGGGTGGGGCGCGAGGGGGTGTTGCCTGCAGCGGACATTGACTGAGGCCCGGCTCTGGTCGCGGGACAGCGGGTCCCTATCTTAGCGAGGGATTTGGTTTAGCCAGATCCTGTACGTCGGTATGTCAGTACATCTGTCCAGACAGGCGCCTCTGGTGAGGCGCTGGTTTTGGTGCGCGGAGTGTGGTGTGAGGATTGGGTGAGGTAGGGCCGAGCTGTCTACGGCGTTCTACGCTGCGTCTCGGCCGTGGGGTGGGGTTGGTGCAATGACTTTGGGGTTTCCGGAGCTGGATCTTCAGAGTCGGGTTTCAGGGTTGGACATGGAGGAGGGCGTAGTTTTTTTTGCCTTTGCGGAGGAGGAGGTATTGATCGAAGAGGAGGTCGGCCGGGGTGATATGGCGTTGGGCGTTGGGTTCCTTGGTGTTGTTGATGTAGGCACCACCGCCTTCGATATCTTTACGGGCCTGGCCTTTGGAGTTGGAGAGTTTGGTTTCGACGAGGAGTTCGGGTAGGGGGATGCCGGGGTCTTGGAGTCGTGAGGCGGGGAGCGGGTAGGAGGGGATTTCGTTGAGGAGTTGGTGGATGGTGGATTCGTTGACTTGGTCGAGGGGTGCGCCGAAGAGGATTTGGCTGGCGCGGATGGCGTCCTGGGTGGCGGTTTCGCCGTGGATCATGGTGGTGACTTCGGTGGCGAGGGCTTTATGGGCTTCGCGGGCGCCGGGGTTGGCTTGGTGGGCGGCTTCGAGTTGGGTGATTTGATCCTGGTTGAGGAAGGTGAAGAACTTGAGGTAGCGGATGACGTCACGGTCGTCGGTATTGATCCAGAACTGGTAGAACTTGTAGACGGTAGTTTTGCGGGGGTCGAGCCAGACGGCGCCGCTGACGGTTTTGCCGAACTTGCTGCCATCGGCATTGGTGATGAGGGGGAGGACGAGGCCGTAGGTTTGTCGGCTGAGGCGTTTACGGCAGAGGTCGATGCCGGCGGTGATATTGCCCCATTGGTCGGTTCCGCCGATTTGGAGTTCGCAATTGTGGTCGCGGCAGAGGACGTAGAAGTCGAAGGCTTGGAGCAGCATGTAACTGAACTCGGTATAGCTGATACCGGATTCGCGGTCTTCCATGCGGGCGCGGACGCTTTCTTTGGAGACCATCATATTGACGGAGAAGTGTTTGCCGGTATCGCGGAGGAATTCGAGGTAGCTGATGTTACTGGTCCAGGAGGCGTTATCGAGGAGTTGGGCGGGGTTGGTGGGGGAATTGAAGTCGAGGAGTTTGGCGAGCTGTGATTTGACGCCTTCGATGTTGGCGTTGAGGATTTCGCGGGTGAGGAGTTGTCGTTCCTGGGATTTGCCGCTGGGGTCACCGATGAGGCCGGTGGCGCCGCCGGCGACGGCGATGGGGTGGTGGCCGGCGATTTGGAAGCGGCGGAGGGTGAGGAGGGGGACGAGGTTACCGACGTGGAGGCTATTGGAGGTGGGGTCGAAGCCGCAGTAGAGGGTGAAGGATTTATTGGGGTCGACGGCGTGGGCGGGTTGGGTGGTATCCGGGGTAGTGGAGCTTGTGGCGGGCGAATGGATTTCGAAGGTGCTATCGGCGATGAGTCCGCGCCACTGCAGTTCCTCGTAGATATTCATAGAGGCGGCAGTGTTTGGTCTGAGGGGGTATGGGCTCAAGGAGATTTGTGATTGGGGATTCCTTTGCGTGGTGGGGGGATTTGATGCACGGTTTGGGGGTTGATCCATGAAGAGCGAGGAACTTCCTTTAGAGTTGAGAGGGTTGAGCAAGGGGTATGGGGTGGTGCGGGCGGTGGATGGAGTGAGTTTTGAGGTTCGGTCGGGTGAGATCTATGGGTTATTGGGGCCGAATGGTGCGGGGAAGACGACGACATTATCGATGGTGTGTGGGTTATTGCGTCCGGATGCAGGCGAGGTTCGGGTTTTCGGGCACATTGAAGACGAGATCATCCCGCCCTCGGGCGAGATAAGAGTTGAGCGGAGTCGGCCGAAGAGCAGCTGCGGCAGTCGTGGCGAACAGCCCCGCCGGCTTCAGGTC
>JBJOII010000126.1:0-12268 GCA_046047235.1 Verrucomicrobiota bacterium
CGAGCAGTTGGCGGATTTGGTTGAGGAGGTCATTGGGGCTACAGGGTTTCTGTAGGAATGCGGCGTTAGTGGGAGTGGTGAACCGGTGGCTTTTAGGAATGGCGTGCTATAGCGGGTGGTGAAAGGACGAGGGTATAGGGGGATTGGGGGGTGGTGTGAAATTGTGGTGCAGGTAAGGCTGCCCGGGGACTCTGATAGACCATATTGGTAGTCAGGGGGTTAGCTGGTGGTGGCCTTTTTGACTCTGAGTATTATCCGAAGATATGAATTTTGGCTGGTCGGCGAGAGTTTTTTGGGGTGATGGGGTCAGGTTTGTTTACGGATGGAGGGTTGTTGTTGGCGGCGGCGGTGAGATACTCCTAAAAAACCCTTGAGATCCGCTGGCTGTTTGGGCAGTTTCGGCGCTTCGCGCAGGGCGGCTGGGCTGGACTGCGTGTTGCCCGGTCCTGTTCTTGGGTCGGCTGGATGTCATTACGCCACATGCGAACAGTAAGAATTCTGGCTTTAGCGGGTTTGATTTTTGGCATGGTCTGTTTCCTGCAGGCCAGCGAGGCGGTGCATTCGGGGCATGACGCCGTTGCTGTGGTGGAGCACGGCGGGGCGGATGTTCATGCTGATACGTCTGCCGATCATGCGCATGCGGAGCATCACGAGTTACCTTTGTATGCGGTGCCGGTGTTCAAGGTTTTGGGCTTGCCGGTGACCAATTCCATGATTGTGACGTGGGTGGTGGCTTTGGCGCTGATCCTGTTTGCGCGGCGGGCGACTCGGCAGCTGCGGGATGTACCGGAGGGTGCTCAGAATTTCTGGGAATGGCTGGTTGAGAGTTTGTATGAGTTTTTGGAGGGGATTGTGGGGTCTGACTTGGTGAAGAAGACCTTTTGGTTTTTCGCGACGATTTTCATTTTTATTCTTTTCACCAACTGGTTCGGGTTGCTTCCCGGGGTGGGGACCGTGGGTTGGAACGTGGAGTTGGCGGATGGGGCGAAGGAGTTTCGGCCGTTTTTCCGGGGGGCGAACGCTGATCTGAACATGACCTTCGCCATGTCGATGGTGTTCTTTTTCATGTGGACCGTATGGTCGCTGCAGTCCAACGGGGTGAAGGGTTTTCTGCATCACATTTTTGGGGCGAAGGGGGATACGGCGGGTGCGTTGAAGTTATTGATGATGGTGATCTTCTTCTTGGTTGGTTTCATTGAGATTATCTCGATTTTGTTCCGGCCGGTGTCCTTGAGTTTTCGTTTGTTTGGCAACGTTTACGCGGGAGAGAACATGTTGGAGTCCATGGCCAATCTGGTTCCGGGGTTGTTGCCTTCGGTATTGATACCGATTCCGTTTTATTTTCTGGAGGTGCTGGTGGGCTTAGTGCAGGCGATGGTGTTTATGCTGCTGACGGCGGTATTCACTTTGCTGATGTGCAGCCACGACGAGGACCATGGGGAGGCGCACCACTAGATTGAGAATTTCGGTTGCCGGACCGTGCCTGGAGCGCGGGGGTGACTGGAGACAAACCAAGAGAAAGGACAGACAAACATGACAGGCAGTATTCACATCGGTTTGGCTGCGTTGGGCGCTGCCATTGGCGTGGGTCTGATCGGCATGAAGGCTTCTGAGGCGGTGGGGCGCAATCCTGGTGCGGCCACCAAGATCCTCGTGCAGGCCATTTTGAGCACGGCTTTCGCTGAAGGTATCGTGTTCTTTGCCATCTATCTGGCCCAGTAAGGTTTGCGGGGGCCTGGTTAGGCCGGGCTCCCGCACTTCTGTTGTTGTCCTTTGGTAGAAGAGTATGAAGTCGATTTTAATGTTAGCTGCGGCGAGTGCGGATTCGCCGAATGTTATTCAGGAGATCTCCCGGACCTTCGGGTTGCACCCTGCGAATTTCATTGCGCAGGTGATTAGCTTTTCGATTGTGGCCTTCCTGCTGCATCGGTTTGCTTACAAGCCCATTTTGAAGACGCTGGAGGATCGGCGGCAGCGGATTGCCGAAAGTTTGGCCAACGCGGAGAAGATCAAGCAGGAGCTGGCGAAGGCGGAGGCCGCTCGGGATGAGATTTTGCAGAAGGCAGGGGTTCAGGCCAACCAGTTGATTGAGGAAGCTCGTGCGGCGGCTGCGCGGGTGCAGGAGCAGGAGACTCAGAAGGCTGTTGCGGCGGCGGAGCAGATTATTGCGAAGGCGCGGGAGGCTGCGGCGGCGGATCATGCCCGTATGCTGGCTGAGTTGAAGAGTGAAATTGGCCAATTGGTGGTTCGGACCACGGCGCAGGTGGCTGGCAAGGTCTTGACTGAGGCCGATCAGCGTCGGTTGGTGGAGGAAGCGAACAAGGAGCTGGCGGCCTGAAGTTGCGGGGCGTTTGCCTAGAGAATTTGAGACGCTAGCATGAGGATTTCGAAACAGGCCAGACGGGACGCGAAGGAGCTCTTCAGAGTTTGCCAGGTAGACGGCTTGCTGGATGAGAGTCGCGTGCGTTCTGTGGTGGGGAAGGTTTTGGAGGGCAAGCCACGGGGTTATTTGGCGACACTGCATTATTTCCAGCGGTTGGTGAAGCTGGAGGTGGAGCGTCGCACGGCGCGCGTGGAGAGTGCCCAGGAGTTGCCAGCGGATTTGCGGGATGCGGTGCAGGGTAGTTTGGAGGCCCGGTATGGGCGTGGGTTGCAGGTGCAGTATACGACTCAACCGGAGTTGGTGGCTGGGATGCGTGTACGGGTTGGAAGTGATGTTTTTGACGGCAGCGTTTCGGGCCGTTTACAGGATTTGAAATCGAGTTTTTAACAGTAGAGTTGATTCTTCATAGATCGAACCCAGTTCTCCCATGAGTAACTTGCTTCAGGAAATCGAGGCGCAGATAACCGGCGCGAAGACGGCGGTCGCCAAACACAACGTCGGAACGGTCCGAGAGATTAGCGATGGTGTCGCGAAGATCGAGGGTCTGACTGATGCGATGTACAACGAGATGTTGGACTTTGGCGATGGTGTGACGGGGTTGGCGCTCAACTTGGAAGAGACCGAGGTGGGTGCGATTATTCTGGGTGATTTCACGGGTGTGCGTGAGGGTCAAGAGGTTCGTACGACTGGCAGGTTGTTACAGGTGCCGGTAGGCAAGGGGTTGTTGGGTCGGGTGGTGAACACCCTGGGTGAGCCGGTGGACGGCAAGGGGCCGATCCAGAGCGAGGCTTCCTATCCGGTGGAGAAGATTGCGCCGGGCATCATCAAGCGTCGTTCCGTGAGCCAGCCGATGCAGACGGGCATCATGGCGGTGGACGCGATGATTCCGATTGGTCGTGGTCAGCGCGAGCTGATTATTGGTGACCGGTCGACGGGCAAGACGACCATTGCGATTGACACGATCATCAACAATGCGCGTTTGAACAAGGCGGCGGAGGAGTCGGGTGACAAGGAACATCGTCCCCTGTATTCGATTTACGTGGCGATTGGGCAGAAGCAATCGAACATTGCGAACGTGGTGAACGTATTGGAGAAGAACGGTGCGTTGCCCTACACGGTTATTGTGGTGGCCTCGGCGTCGGATTCTGCCACCAACCAGTATTTGGCTCCGTTTGCGGGTTGTGCCATTGGTGAGTGGTTCATGGACAACGGCATGGACGCCTTGATTATTTTCGATGATTTGTCCAAGCACGCGGTGGCCTACCGTCAGGTGTCGCTGGTGTTGAAGCGCCCTTCGGGTCGCGAGGCGTTCCCCGGGGATGTGTTTTATTTGCACAGCCGGTTATTGGAGCGATCTGCGCGGTTGAACGAGGAGAGCGGCAATGGTTCGTTGACGGCATTGCCGATCATTGAGACTCAGGCGGGCGACGTTTCGGCCTACATTCCGACGAACGTGATTTCGATTACGGACGGTCAGATTTATCTGGAGACGGACTTGTTTTACCAGGGTGTTCGGCCGGCTATTTCCGTTGGTTTGTCGGTATCGCGGGTAGGGTCTGCTGCGCAGGTGAAGGCGATGAAGCAGGTGGCGGGTCGCATTAAGGGTGATTTGGCCCAGTTCCGTGAATTGGCGGCGTTTGCGCAGTTTGGTTCGGATTTGGACGCCAAGACGGTGGCGATGTTGGAGCGGGGCAAGCGGATTGTGGAGGTGTTCAAGCAGCCGCAGTACAACCCGATCACGACTGAGCAGCAGGTGGCGGCGTTGTGGACGGTTCAGAACGGGTTTTTGGACGACGTTGCTGCGGAGAAGATCAAGGATTTCCAGACCAAGCTGTCTGATTTTCTGGTGACGCGGAAGGCGGATTTGTTGACGCGGATTGCCAATGAGAAGGCTTTGAACGACGAGTTGACGGCGGCTTTGAAGGGCGCTGTGACGGAGTTCAAGCAGAGCTATCGCTAAGCCCATTTAAGCCCATGCCCAGCACGCGCGATATCCGCCGGCGGATTAAGTCGGTCAAGAACACTTCGCAGATCACGAAGGCCATGCAGATGGTGGCTTCGTCGAAGATGCAGAAGGCTCAGCAGGCTGCTGTGCGCGGCCGGCCTTTTGCGGAGATGGCGAATCTGGTGATGGACCATGCGGCCGAGGGCGCGGAGGATTTTACGCATCCGTTGTTGGAGGAGCGGGAGGTGCACAAGAAGGCCGTGATTGTTGTGAGCACGGACAAGGGGTTGTGCGGTGCGTTGAATGCGAATTTGCTTCGTGAATTGTCGCGTTATGACAATGCGACGACGCAGTTTGTTGCGGTGGGTCGCAAGGCGGCGCAGTTTTTAGCGCGGACGAAGAGGCGTTTGGTGGCGGAGTATACGTATCGTGACATTCCGACCTTTGGTGAGTGTCAGGCTATTGCGAAGTGTGCGCGCGAGTTGTTTATCAACCGCGAGGCCGACCAGGTGGACATTGTGTTCAGCAAGTTTATCAACACCTTGTCGCAGAAGCCTGAAGTCAGGCAGTTGCTGCCATTGAACCGGGACGCGAGTTTGACGACGGGGGTGGGTCGTGATGCCAGTCAGCCGGAGAAGACGGACACGAGCCGGGTGCAGTATTTATTTGAGCCTGGGGCTGGGGCGGTGATGGAGATGTTGATGAGCGTTTTCCTGGATTTTCAGGTGATGCAGGTGTTGCTGGAGTCGAAGGCCAGTGAGCATAGTGCGCGGATGGTGGCGATGAAGAATGCCACGGACAATGCGAAGCAACTGATCAAGGATTTGACTTTGGAGTATAACAAGTTACGTCAGGCGAACATTACCAAGGAATTGTTGGAGATCAGCAGTGCGGCGATGGCGTTGGGTTGATTTTAGAGACAGAGAAGATTTTTCAAACGGAACTCTTCAGATGAACAAAGGCAAAATCGTTCAAATTATCGGTCCCGTGGTGGACGTCGAATTCCAGGCGGGCCAGCTTCCTGCGTTGTACAACGCGCTGGTTATCGAGTATGAGTTGCCGTTGCGCGGCAAGACCAAGCTGGTGCTCGAGGTGCAGCAGCACTTGGGTGACAACTGGGTGCGTGCGGTTGCGATGTCGACTACTGACGGCTTGAAGCGTGGCTTTGAGGTAGAGGACACGGGGGCGCCGATCAGCATGCCTGTGGGTGACGGGATCATGGGGCGGGTGTTCAACGTGACGGGTGATGCGGTGGACGAGCGGGGGCCGGTGGTGGCGGACAAGCGTTATCCGATTCATCGTGCGGCGCCTTCCTTGGTGGACCAATCGACCACGCCGCAGATTTTGACGACCGGCATTAAGGTGATTGACCTGATTTGTCCCTTTTTGAAGGGTGGCAAAGTGGGTGCGTTTGGTGGTGCGGGTGTGGGCAAGACTGTTGTGATCATGGAGTTGATCAACAACATTGCGAAGCTGCACGGTGGTGTTTCGGTGTTTGCGGGTGTGGGTGAGCGGACTCGTGAGGGGAACGATCTTTACAACGAAATGTCCGAGGCTGGGGTTATCAACCAGAAGGACTTGAGCAAGTCAAAGATTGCGTTGGTATACGGCCAGATGAACGAGCCGCCCGGAGCGCGTTTGCGTGTGGCGTTGTCGGGTCTGGCGGTGACGGAGTATTTCCGCGACGAGCGCAACCAGGACGTGTTGTTGTTTGTGGACAATATTTTCCGTTTCTCCCAGGCGGGTTCCGAGGTGTCTGCCTTGCTGGGTCGCACGCCGAGCGCGGTGGGTTATCAACCTACGTTGGCTGCGGAGATGGGTGATTTGCAGGAGCGGATTACGTCTACCACGAAGGGGTCGATTACGTCGTTCCAGGCGGTTTATGTGCCGGCGGACGATTTGACTGACCCGGCGCCGGCGACGACCTTTGCGCATTTGGATGCGACCATTGTGTTGGAGCGTTCGATTGCTGAGTTGGGCATTTACCCTGCGGTGGATCCGTTATCGTCGACTTCGCGTGCTTTGGCTCCTGAGATTGTGGGTGAAGAGCATTACGAGGTGGCGCGTGGTGTGCAGCGGGTATTGCAGCGTTACAAGGATTTGCAGGACATCATTGCGATTCTGGGTATGGACGAGTTGTCGCCTGACGACAAGCTGACCGTGTTCCGGGCGCGCAAGATTCAGCGGTTCCTGAGCCAGCCGTTTTCGGTGGCAGAGGTCTTCACGGGGCGTTCGGGCAAGCAGGTGCCTGTGGCCGACACGGTGAAGGGCTTCAAGGAGATCCTTGAGGGCAAGCACGATGATGTGCCGGAGGCCAACTTCTACATGAAGGGTGGCATTGACGAGATTCACCAGGACAGCTGATTCGGGTGAGTGGAGCTGACGGACGAGATACACGACTGCCATGGCCTCATTGAAGCTGGAGATTGTCACGCCGACTGGTCCTGTTTATTCGCAGGATGTGGACATGGTGGCGCTGCCTGGGCGTGAGGGTGAGATGGGGATTTATCCCATGCATGCACCGCTGATCACCCTGATTGGCAATGGTGAGATTGTTGCCCGTCGTGGTGGTCAGGAGGATCGGTTTCTGATCACGGGCGGGTGTGCGGACATTACGCAGGAGCGGGTGGCGATTCTGACTGTCTTTGCTACAAGCGAGGATTCGATTGACGAGACGGAGGCGGAGAAGGCGCGGGAGCGGGCTGAGGCTCGTTTGCGTGACGAGAAGATGTCACCTGAGGAAGAGGCGATGGTGCAGTCTGCCGTGGCGCATTCTCTGGCCCAGTTGAACTTCAAGCGACGTCAGCGGCGGTAGAGCTGGTTGTTTGCGATTTTGGACATTGAAGGCGGGCCTTTCGGCCCGCCTTCATGTTTTTGGGGTGACTCCGATACCGGCTGGGATGGTGTTTACATTGATATGACCGGCGGGGTTGAGGCAGGGGGTGCGGGCGAGGGGGCCACGGATGAAGTAGGTCGTATCGAGGTCGACGTAGTCGATGTATTGGAAACCGGCGGCGAAGTGGGCGGCGGCGCTGATGGAGAGGGCACTTTCGAGCATGGCGCCGATCATGAGTTTAAGGCCGGCGGCTTTGGTGATTCGGGCGATTTCGGCGGTCTCGAAGAGGGCGGTTTTGGCGAGCTTGAGATTAATGGCGTGGACGGCCTTGGTTTTTATGGCGAAGACGGCGTCGCCCAGGCTGCGGACACTTTCATCGGCGCAGACCACGGTGCCGCTTTCGCGGGTGAGTTTGCGAAGGCCGTCCCAATCTTCGCGGGGCACGGGTTGTTCGAGGAGTTTGGGGCGGATTCGGTGGCGGCGCAGGGTTTTGAGCAGGGCGAGCATGGATTCAGCCGTGAAGGCCTGATTGGCATCGAGGAGGATGGTGCAGCCGGGTGCTTCGCGGGCGACTGATTGGATGCGTTCTACATCGAGGTCGTGGTTGGTGCCGATTTTGATTTTGAAGGTTTTGAATCCTTTGCGGTGGAATCTGCGGGTGGCGTTGGCGGCTTCGCGGGCTGAGCCGATGACGATGGTGATATCGGTTTGGAGTTTTTTGGGTTTATGTCCGAAGAGGCGCCAGAGGGGGATGGCGCAGGAGTTACTGATGGCGTCGAGGACAGCGATTTCCACGGCTTGTTGGGCGGCGTGGTTCTTGTGGTGGCGACGGTTGAGCTGGGAGCAGACTGAGCGGTAATTGGCGAGGTTGGTTCCGATGAGTTGGAGTGCGGCATGCTGGAGATTGACGAGTGTTTCCTCGAGGGTTTCGCCGGTGATGTGGGTGGCGATGCCGGCTTCGCCCCAGCCGATGGAGCCATCGGAGAGTTGGATGCGCAGGAAGGTGTTGGCGAAAGTGTCGTGCTGGCCGGTGGCGATGCGGAACGGGGTATGGAGGGGGGCCTGGAGGATGAGGGCTTCGGCCTGCTGGACAGTGAGGGCGGTGGCGGACGATTGCCGGGTTTTCATGGGGTGGGTGCTTTGTTTACCAGACGCGGGCCCAGAGTAGTTTGAGGTAGCGGCTCTCGGGGCAGTTAGACATGACGGGGTGGTCTTCTCCGGCGCCGGTGCGGTCGAGGAACTGGAGGCGTCGGCCGGCGCGGTGGGCGGAGCGGATGACCATGCGTTCGAATTCCTCGGCGGAGACGAGACCGGAGCAGGAGCAGGTGACGAAGATTCCGCCGGTTTCGACGAGGTAGAGGGCGAGTTGGTTGAGGTCTTCGTATTTTTTGCGGCCGCCGTCTTCGTCCTCGCGATCCATGACGAGTTTTGGGGGGTCGAGCACGACGACTTCCCATTTGCGTTTGTTACGCTGCATTTGGCGGGCATAGGAGAAGGCGTCGCAGTGGACCCAATCGATGCGTGCCTGATTGAGGTTGGCGTTGCGTTTGGCTTGGGCGATGGCTTTTTCGTCCAGGTCGACGCCGGTGACATCGGTGGCTTTGCCTTGGAGGAGTGCGGAGAGAGCGAAGCCTCCGGTGTAGCAGCAGAGGTCGAGCATGGTGCGGCCGGGGGTCCATTGGGTGAGGAGGCGGCGGTTGTTGCGTTGGTCGCAGAAGAAGCCGGTTTTGTGACCGTCGCTAAAGTTGACTTCATAGCGCACGCCGTTCTCGCGGATTTTGACACTACGGACGTTATCCGACTGGATTTTCTGGAGTGGAATCCCTTCACGGCGGGCGATGTGCTCATCGATTTCGATGACCGTGCGGGAGGTGCCGAGCTGTTGGTGGAGGAGGGTGAGCCAGCGTTCGAGGCGGAGGAAGACGCCATAGCTATGGACACTGACACTGAGGACATCGTTGAAGCGATCAACGATGAGGCCGCTCAGGGCATCGCCGTCTGAGTGGACGACGCGGAAGGCGTCAGTTGTTTCGGGGAGCTTCAGGTCATTGAGGCGGAGGTTGATGGCACGGGTGATGGACGTTTCGAGGTCGGTTTCGGAGTAGGGATCTTCTCCATGGAAGAGCACGCGGAGGGGTACGCGGGCTTTGGGGTTATAGAGGCCGGCGCCGAAGGGCTGTCCTGTTTTGTCATAGACGTTGACGAGATCTCCTGATCGGGCGTCGGCGGAGGCCTCCCGGATCATGGCGGGGTAGATGGTGGGGTGGTAGCTGAAGGTTTTGAGCTGGACCCATGGGTGGCGCCACGAGGATTTATCGATGGGTGCGCGGGGAGTAGGCGACTCGGGTGGATTGGTATGCTCGGATTGGCGCTGCACCGGGGGAGACTGAACCAAAGGTCTGTGATGTGGCAATCACTCTGGTGGCATCATTCGGCTTGTTTGGGTGGGTGGGCGGGCGATAGCGTAGGGAAGCCTCAGTTAGAGCGTTACTACGTGTTACAGAGTTTCCCAGGATGGATTGTGCGTGGGCTGCTGTTGTGCCTTTCCGGTTCAGTGGCAGTGAATGCGGGGTGGTCGGTGGCGGAAGGGTATCGGAGCTTGGCATTGGAGAGGGCTGGGGGTGGCACGGTGGGGTTTAGTCTGGTGGCTGCGGGGCGTAGTGGTGTGGTATTTACCAACGAGCTGAGGGGGGATGCTTATCTGACGAACGCGGTGGCTCACAACGGATCCGGTGTGGCGATAGGGGATTATGATGGGGACGGTTTACCGGATTTATATTTCTGTGGGTTGGAGAATGCGAACCGGCTGTATCGGAATCGGGGTGGCTGGGTTTTTGAAGAGGTGCAGGCGGGGGAGGTGGCGTGTGACGGGCAGTATTCCACGGGGGCGGTGTGGGTGGATGTGGATGGGGACGGGGATTTGGATTTGCTGGTGAACGGCATCTCCAGTGGGACGCGGCTGTTTTTGAATGACGGAGATGGGGGTTTGGTGGAGGAGAAGGATTCGGGTTTATCGAGGACGGCTTCATCGACTTCGATGGCGTTGGCGGATGTGGATGGGGACGGGGATTTGGATCTCTATTGTGCCCATTACATTGATGTGATGCATTTGGCGGATCCGACGACGCGGTTTGCGTTGGCGCGTGACGAGCGGGGTTGGAGGGTGAGCAAGGTGAACGGGCAATCCACGGAGATGCCGTATTGGAAGGATCGGTTTGAGCTTTTGCCAGGGGGACGGGTGAGGGAGTTGCCGGAGGCGGATGGTTTTTATCGGAACATTGGGGGAGGGCGTTTTGAGCCGATGGGGGATGGGGTCTTTGTTGATGAAGGCGGGCGCTCGGTGGGGCCGTTTCGTGACTGGGGTTTATCGGTGATGTTTCGTGATTTGAATGGGGATGGTGCGCCGGACTTTTATGTTTGCAACGACAACGCGTCACCGGACCGGTTATGGATGAACCTTGGGGATGGTCGGTTTCGGGAGGCGGGGGCGGGGACGTTCCGGCATACGAGCCGTTCATCGATGGCTTTGGATTTTGCGGATGTGGACCGGGACGGGCGCGATGATTTGTTGGTTTTGGACATGTTGGCGCGGGCTTCGGCGCGGCGGATGAGGCAGTTGGTGCGGGATATGCCCGGGTTGGAGGAGGGTGCGGCGGTGGGGGTGGTGCCGCGGTATAACCGCAACATGTTATTCATGGGGAGGGGGGATGGGAGTTTTGTGGAGACGGCGTTGATGGCGGGCGTGGCGGCGACGGACTGGGCCTGGTGTCCGGTGTTTATGGATGTGGACTTGGATGGCTATGAGGATTTGCTGGTGTCCAACGGGTTTAGTTTTGACGTGATGGATCAGGACAGCACGGATGCGTTGAAGGGGATGCGTTTATCGTTTGAGGAGCGCCGTCGGTTTCGGAAGTTTCATCCGTCATGGTTGACGGCGAACGCGGCCTTTCGGAACCGGGGTGATGGGAGCTTTGAGTCCGTGGGGCAGACTTGGGGTTTTGCCGAGGTGGGGATATCGAATGGTATGGCGACGGGAGATTTGGATGGGGATGGTGATTTGGATGTGGTGGTGAACAACCTGAACGGTTTGGCGGGGTTGTATCGGAATGATGGGGGTGGCGGGTTGGTGGCGGTGAGGTTACGTGGGCGCGGGGGGAACGGGGGAGGAGTTGGGGCGAGGGTGCGGTTGACGGGGGCAGGTGTGGTTCAGAGTCAGGAAGTGATGGCTGGGGGGAGGTATCTTTCCGGGGATGAGGGGCTGAGGGTTTTTGGGGTTCCGGGGGATGCTGTTGAGGGGCTGAGTTTGGAGGTGGTTTGGAGATCCGGGCGGAGGAGCGTGATCCCGGTTGAGGTGAACCGGCTTTACGAGGTTGATGAGTCTGGATCGGGGGAGGTGGCAGACCGGGGTGAAGGCGAGGCTGGAGTGTTCTTTGAGGATGTGAGTCCGTTGCTGGGGGCGAGACACGAGGAGAACGAAGTGGATGATTGGTTGGTGCAGCCGTTGCTGCCGCGGAAAGTGAGTCGTTTGGGGCCGGGGTTGGCTTGGGCGGACGTGGACGGGGATGGCTGGGAGGATTTGGTGGTGGCGGCTGCGGCGGGTGAGGCGGCGGTGTGGTTTCGCAGCGAGGGGGGACGGACTTTTAAGCGGGGGGATTTTGGTTGGGTTGCGGGGGATGATTTGGCGGGGGTGGTTTATTGGCCGGACGGGTTGGGGGGGGAGCGGTTGCTTATGACGCAGACGGTGACGACTCCCGGTGCTGAGCGGGGGGAGTTATGGGAATTGCGGCAAGGGGGTGGTGGTGGGGAGGTTTGGGGTTTGAGGTCTTTGGGAGAGCCGTTGGATGCGGGGGTGAGTCCTGGGGGAATATCGATGGCGGACGTGGATTTGGATGGCGACCTGGATGTGTTTGTGGCGGGTCGGCTGAAGGCGGGGAGATATCCGGAGCCGGTGGGTTCGGCGATTTGGTTAAACGAAGGGGGTGAACTCAGGCGTGATGCGAAGTGGAGTGACCAGCTGGGCGGGGCAGGTTTGGTCAACGGGTCTACCTTTTGTGATTTGGATGGGGATGGTTATCTGGAGTTGGTGTTGGCGGTTGAGTGGGGT
>JBJOII010000127.1:0-12216 GCA_046047235.1 Verrucomicrobiota bacterium
TGAGGGCCACCTGTCGGTGTCCTGACAACGGACTGACGCGCGAAGCGCAGAGCGGTAAGTGGTAAGCGCTGAGCGCAGAGGGCGGAGCGCAAAGCTCAGTACCCGCCTCCCGGCGGGGCGGCCCTTCGACAGGCTCAGGGCAGGTCCCTGTCGGTATCCTCCTCCAACGGCTCCAACCAGAACGCCCAAAAATGCGACGTCCCCCTCAGTTCAGCCCTCTTCAACACCATCAAATGAATCCATAAGGGCCAAACTCCAGTGGATTTCGCTGGGCGGAATCTGGTTGTGGTGGGGGTATTGACCTTAGGCCGTAAAACCATATTGTAGGCCATAGTATGAAAACGACGCTGGATCTGGATGATGCATTACTGGCGGAGGCGAAGGCGGTGGCGTTGAGGCGTCGGACTTCGTTGAAGGCGGTGGTGGAGCATGCGTTGAGGCGGGAGCTGGCACCGAGTTCTGAGGCTAGCAATCCGGATCCGGAGAAGTATGAGATGGGGCCGCTGGGTTTTTTGGTGCTGAAGCGGGCTTCGGGGGAGAGGGTGACGCTGGGTCAAATTGAGGCGATTGAGGAGGAGCTTGAGCGTGAGGAGCTGCAACGGGCGATTCAACCCGGCACGCGATGATTTATCTGTTGGATATCAACGTGTTGATTGCGTTGTGTGATCCGGCTCATCCGCATGCTGAGGCGGCGCGGACATTTTTTCGGGAGGAGATGGTACGTGAGGGCTGGGCGACTTGTCCTCTGACTCAGAATGGTTTTTTGCGCATTTTTGGTTCGCGCAAGTATCCGGGTGGACCGGGGTCGCCGTCTGGTGCGAGGTTGATTTTGGCGGGGTTGGTTGCGGCGCCGGGGCATCAATTCTGGAAGGATGATTTGAGTTTGCTGTCCGCGGTGGAATACCCGGGGTTGCCGACGTCCGGGGGGGTGACGGATTTCTATCTGCTTGCTTTGGCGCGGAAGCACGGGGGGCGGTTGGCTACGTTTGATGCGGGAATGGATGCTTCGCTGCTACCGGGTGGGGCGGGTGCCTATTATCTTGTGGGTCTCCGGCGGTGAGCGCATCGGGGGTGGTGGATTTGCGCGGGGCGCAAAGACCGGTACCCGCCTCCCGGCGGGTCGGTCCCTGTCGGTACCGCGTCCTTGCGGCCGCGGTCTGTCGCCCGCGTTCGCGGGCTTCGGTTGGATTTCGCTGTGCGAAATCCAGTGGCTGCGCTGTCGCGCAGCTGGTTGTTCCGAAACACAGAAACACGGAAACACCGGGCGCGAGGCGCGAAGCGCTGAGTGCGAGAGGGTGGTGCCGCTTCGCGGCACAGGAGCTAGGAGCTGGGAGCTAGGAGCTGGGGTTCAGCGCCCCTGGCGGGGCGGTGGCTTTGCGCTGGGCGCAAATCCCGGTACCCGCCTCCCGGCGGGGCGGTCTGTGTCGGTACCGCGTCCTTGCGGCCGCGGTCGGTCGCCCGCGTTCGCGGGCTTCGGTTGGATTTGGCTGTGCGAAATCCAGTGGCTGCGCTGTCGCGCAGCTGGTTGTTCCGAAACACAGAAACTCGGAAACTCCGAAACACCGGGCGCGAGGCGCGAAGCGCTGAGTGCGAGGGGGGTGCAAGGATTGGCGGTCACGCGCAGGTCGTCCCTACCTGATTTAGGGCATGGAGGGTTCGTGGATGAAGTAGGCGGGGTAGGTGTTTTGGGAGGCGGTATTGGAGGAGTGGAAGACGCCGGGCATGGGGCTGACGAACCAGTCGACATTGACGATGGAGCCGAAGCGGAGGCGACCGGAGGAGACGAGGTTATTGATGGTGGCGGTGATTTCGGCTTTCCACTGGGAGCGTGCTTCCTGGTAGCCGAAATCGAGAATGCCGAAGAAGAAGTCATCGGGGTTTGGCATGGGGATGTTGGCAGCGGTGATACCGGAGACGACGGCGATGAGGTCGAAGTTATGGCTGAGGTCGCCGGGGATGTTTTGTGCGGTGATATCGGCGTCCCCGGTGAAGATGGCGAGGTCTTGCGGGTTGAGGTTATAGCGGTTCATGGCGGTGGCGCTGACGAGGTCGCCGACGCGGCTGAAGACGTATTTCTTTCTCTGGTCACCGAGGCGGAGCGTGTCGTTTTGTGAGGTGGAGAAGTCCTGAACGATGACAAAGTGTTTTTCGCCGACCTGGTCTTCTCCAGGGTTACGGATATTGAGGAAGTTGGCCCATTCCTGGAAGGGTTGGGGGAAGGAGAAGATACGGGAGGAGTAGTTGCGAGTTATGAAGAGGGCGGCGTCTCGCTCGGTGGGCAAGGCTTCGGGGTCGGACGGGTAGAATTCTCCGAGGGGGCCTTCGTAGCCGAGGCGGGTTTGGGAGAAGCCGATGAAGAACGTATCGGCGTCTGGGCCGCCGATGAGGGAGACGACATCGCGGTTAAAGGAGCGGGGGGAGGCGCCGAGGGTATCATTGCCTTCTCCTCCGGAGAGCGTGATTTCGAATTGTTCGAAGATGTATTCGGGTCCTTTGACAACGGGGAGGGGGAGGTTAGGCAGGGACATATCGCCGAGGAACATGCGATCGTTGCCGTTGAAGCCACGGACGATGGAGGGGTTTTCGACTTCGGGTCCCCAGCCGAAGGGGAGTTGGAAGATTTGGTCGTGTTTTTTGCCGTGATAGGGATCGCGGGCGAAGATGATGCCGTCGAATTCGTGGGGGTAATCGCCGGAGTCGGAGGTTTGGCCGAATTCGTTGACTGAGTTGAGGAGTTCGTTTTGGGCGAAGCCGACGTCTTCGGGGTGGAGGGCGTGCATGCGGGCGAGGTAGCCGTAGACCGAGAGCACGCCGGTGTGGCTGGGGACGATACCGATTTCGATGTCATTGACGGGGTCATCGGCCATGCGGACGGTGAGTTCCTGGTTATTGCAGTGGACGAGGTAGGCGCGGCCGGCGGTGCGGTTGAGGTCGTGGTCGTTGGCGGTGTGGAGGCCTAGTCCGAGGATGGATCTTTTTCCCCAGAGGCTCATGGCGGCGTAGGAGGTGGTGGTGTGGGCGACGGCGAGGGGGTTGGAGAGGTCGCCTTGGATGAGTTCGACGGGTTTGGTCCATCCGCCGGTGGGTTCGCCAAAGAGGAGGATTCCTTTGCCGCGGCCGTAGCCATCGCGGGCGTCCTCATCGAACTTAAAGTCTGCGGAATCGGCCCACCAACCGGTTGAGAGTGATCCCATGGTGCCGAAGGCGCCGGGGGCGTAGTCGAGCGTGATGAGTTCATTGACGAGTTGGCTGGTGCGGTCGCGGTAGGCTTTGGCGGTGCGGCTGGCCATGTGGGCGCCGTTGCTGTGTCCGATGAGGGTTAGCCGGTCGGGGTTGATTTCGGCGCGGATGATGAAGTCGGCGACACATTCACCGACTTGGGCGAAGACGCCGGCTTCCCAACCGGGTTCCTTGAAGTAGTCGGCTTTGTGGATCTGGCGCATGAGCTGGGCGACGTCGACGAAGACGAGGTTATCATCGGGGAAGGCTTCCTTGAGTTGGGCGAAGAACTGGCGGGAGTTGGGGGAGAAGGCGGAGTCTTTCCATCCGTGGATGTAGATACGGGTGTATTGGGTGCGGTCGATGGGGGGTTGGGGTGGGATGACGTCTTCAGGTGGGGCGATATTGATGGCGGCTTGGGCGGGGTCGGCCTGGAGGTCGAAGACGCGGGATTTGAATTCCCAGTTGACCGGGGTGCCGTCGGCCTTTTTTTCGGGGATCAAGACATTGGAGTAGAAGCGGACCCAGCCATCGGGGCGTTCCTCGACGCTGACTTTGTTGACCCAGCTTCCGGGGTCAAAGGCGGCCAGTTCGCCAGCGTCAACGAGCCCCAACCAAAAATCACCAGGAAGCCAACCATCGAAGACCGTTCCGACGCCGAACATTTTGAAGACTTCGCCATTGGCGTCGGTAGTGTTGTAGGCGATGGAGCTGGGGTAGAAGTAGGGGTTGTCGTCGTTACTGATGGTGCCTTGGAGGGTGGTGCCGTTGAACTCGAGGTTTGTGGCGCCGATGGTTTGGGGGTCGATGGTGACTTGGAAGCGTTCGTGGGGTTCATTGGTGAGGTCTGGTGAGAGGTAGAAGTGGATTTCGGCGTGGGTGGAGCCGGCGGGGAAGAGTGCGAGGCCGGAGGGGTAGGTGGGGAGGTATTGGCCGAGTTCGTTGGCGAAGTCATTGGGGTTGGCGGAGGGGGAGGAGGTGGCTGCATGGACCCTCCAGACGAGTGCGAAGTCGGTTTCCTGGGGGATGGAGAGTTGGAGGTCGATGGTGGCTTGGGTGGGAGGGTTTTGGGTACCGGTGCCTTCGGGGAGGCTGATGGAGCCGGCGGTCATGCCGAGGGCTTCGAGGGTTTGGTTGAGGCCGGCGGTGGGGGCGGTGCTGATCGTGTTGGAGTAGCGGCTTTGGACTGCGGTGGTGCTGGAGCTGAGGGGCAGGGAGGTGAACGTGGCATCGCGCCAGGCGGCGTAGACGATGGCGGTTTCGGGGTGTTGGTCACTGGCGGGGATGGTGCCGGTGGCGCGATGTTCGATATAGGATCCGTCGCGGAGGTAAGCGATACGGAGCGTGAAGGTTTCTTGCGGTTCAGTGGTGGAGTCGTGGGCGGGCTTGAAGCGGACGACTTTGACTTCCTCGTAGGCGGCGAAGGTCATGCCTCCGGTGGCATATGCAGAGGTGGCGGATGGGTTAGCGTGGGGTTGGATGAGTCCTTCGAGGATGGAATCGGGATCGAGGTCAGCGAAGTAGGCGGTGTTGCCGGCTCTGGACTGTTTTGCGGGGAAAGGGTCGGACGGGGAGGTTTCGATTGCCCAGAAGATGGTTTCGGCTTGGGAGGTATCGCCGGAGCGAAGGATGGCGTAGGTGAAGTAGTCCTCGTTGGTGTCATCGCGGGCGGTGTCTTGGATGGGTAGGATGGAGTAGGTGGCGGGTGCGAAGTCATCATTGGCGATGGTGGAGGAGGTGGAGGAGTTGGAGTAGAGGACGTCGGGTTGGGGGGAGGAGATGCGGACTTCGAAGCCTTCGGTGAGTTCTTCTTCGGCGTCTGGGGTGATGAAGAGTTCGATGGTTTTTTGGGTTTCGCCGGGTTCGAAGAAGACCGTGCCGCTGGGGAAGACGCTACCGCGGAAGTCGGAGGCGGAGGCGCTGCTGCCGCCGGCGACGTTTTTGGGGAGGACGACCCAATCGAACTGGTAGGTGGAGTTTTGGGCGGGGAGAGTGATTTGGAAGGTGCGGGCGCGTTCGGCGGTGGTGCCGGTGCCTTCGAGGAGGTAGATGCCGGGGATGCTGCCGGAGGGGAAGACTTCGGCGACGCTGGCGCGAGGTGCGGGCCAATCGTCATTGAGGATGGTGCCTTGGGCGAAGCGGGAGGCTAGCGGGTAGGTGGGGTGATCGAGGAGTTGGACTTGGAAGGGTTCGTCCGCTTCGCTGGTTGCGTTGCCGCTGACCGTGATGTGGATGGTGGTGGTTGACTCACCGGGGTTGAAGGTGGCGGTGCCTTGGAGGCTGGCGCTTTTGAAGTCGAGGGTGCCGGCGTTGCCGGTGCCGGTGAACGTGGCTACCCTCCAGTCGATCGAGGTGGCATCGGTTAGGTTACCCGTGCGGTAGATTTCGTAGGTGAAGGTGGAGGGAGTGGAGGAGTCTCCTTCCGGTAGTTCGACGGACGCGGTGGTGAAGCCGATTTCGGGGGTGGCTTCATATACATAGAGGACGAAGGTATTGGTGCTACTGAGAGGGGGCGTGGCGTTGTCGGTAACGCGGACCGTGACAAGGTTGGTGGAGGGGGCATCGGCGAAGGAAGGTGTCCAGGAGATGGAGCCGGAGGGGTCGACCGAGAGGTTGGCGGGGCCGCTGATCAGGCTGTAAGTGAGTTCATTGGCGGGGAGGTCGACATCATCGGCGGAGAGGAGCCAGTTGAAGCTATCGCCGGCCCAGATTTGGGAATCATAGACTGATTGCAGGGTGGGGGCGGAGTTTACCTCGCTGACGATGATGGTGAAGGTATTGGTATCGCCGCGGGAGGGGTTGGTCGTGTCTGTGACGGCGACCGTGATGGTATTGGTGGAGGGGCCTTGGGATTCGTTGGGTGTCCAGGAGATTTGTCCATCGGGGGTGACGGTGAGGTTAGCGGGGCCTTCGAGGAGGGAGAAGGTGAGGGGGGTGGGGGAGGAGTTACCTGAAGCGAGTGAGATCTGCTGGCTGAAGGTGGCGAGTTCGAGGATGGCGAGCTCTTTGATGGGCTCGATACGGATGATGGAGGACTGGTTAGTGGTGACGACGCGGTAGAAGCGTTGTTGGAAATCCGGAGCTTGGAGGTCCGTGATGCCCTCGGGGTTGGAGCCGGCGGTTAGGGTTTGGATTTCCGTCCAGTTAAGGAGGTCGCTGCTGGCTTCGAGCCGGTATTCCTCGCCTTGAGTGCCCTGGATTTCTACGCGGAAACCTTGGGTATCAAAGCCGAGGTGGCGGAAGTCGAACGACTGGGCGATGGCGTGAAATGAGCTCAGGGTGAACAGGGCACAGAGGCAGGTTCGAAGCAGGGTCCTTAGCGAGTCCTTGAGTGACTTGCAGCCTGGAGCTTGGGAGGAGTTATTGTTTTGGGGCGGGGTTACTTCAGTGGTTCGAGAAGGGCACATGTGTTACGACTTTTACACGTGTTTAGGTTACTGCTTGGACTAGCGGGGCCTATGGATAGCGCCGGTGATAGTAGCCACAATCAAAAATAGTGACCGTATTTTGCCGGAGCCTTCAAGCACGGGGCGCGGAGCGCGGACTACGGGTGTCGCTTGTGGCGAGACCGACTACGGTCCTTCGACAGGCTCAGGACGACCACGGCTCGGCGGGGCCTCGCTGACTGAGGGCCACCTGTCGGTGTCCTGACAACGGACTGACGCGCGAAGCGCAGAGCGGTAAGCGTGGTGCAATGATTTGGCGGACGACGCGCAGGTCGTCCCTACCTGAGCGAGGTTGGTGCAACAATTGGTGGCCCTGGCTTCCAGCTCCTGCGCTGAAGCGCGCTGGGTTGCGTTGTGGTGTTGGGGCAGGCAGGCTGGTGGGGTAATTCGCAGGAACGAGTGATGAGGAACAACCGGCGTTGGGTGATTATTGATACGGAGACGGATGGATTGGTGGATCCGATCCATGTGGTGGAGTTGGCGGGGCAATTGATGGAGGGATGGGATCCGGTGGGGGAGCCGTTTCGGATGTTGCTGAACCATGGGGTGCCGATTCCGTGGGAGGCGGCGGCGATACACGGGTATACGACGGAGTATCTGCAGAAGCACGGTCGGGATCCTTGTGAGGTGTATGGGGCATTTGCTGAGTATGCCCGGGACTATCCTTTAGTGGCTCACAACCTGGCCTATGACTGGAACCGGTGTCTGGTGCCGGAGTGGGAGCGCTTGGGGTTAGCCCAGATTGGCGAGCGGGGCTTTTGTACGATGATGTTGTCGCGTCGGCTGGTGCGGGAGACCAGGAGCTATCGACTGGATGTTCTGAAGGAGTGTTTTGGGCTAACGGCGTCGCGGAGTCATCAGGCGAAGCACGATGTATTGACGGTGGTGGAGTTGCTTCAGCGGATCTATCGGCCGCGTTTGGAATCGGCTGGCATTGCCACCTATGAGGAGGTGGCGGCGTTTTCGCGTCGGACACCGGTGTTCCAGTGTTTGGCGGCGGTGGGGGGGTGATTTGCGCGGGGCGCAAATCCCGGTACCCGCGTCCCGGCGGGTCGGTCCTTCGACAGGTCCCAGTCGGTATCCTTCGATGCGCGACGTTGTCGCTTACTCAGGATCAGTCGCCCGCTGAGGCGGGCGTCTGTAGCGCGGCGCGTGGCTGTTCCGAAACACTGAAACACTGAAACACGGAAACACCGGGCGCGAGGCGCGAAGCGCTGAGTGCGAGGGTGGTGCGAAGCGCTTTGCGCGGACTACGGGTGTCGCGGGGGCGACACCGACTACGGCTCGGCGGGGCCTCGCTGACTGAGGGCCAGCTGTCGGTGTCCTGACAACGGCTCCCCCGCGGTCGCGGGGTTGCTGACTACAGCCCCTCGACAGGCTCGGGGCGACTACGGACTCGGCGAGTCGTGGCGCTGGTTCGCAAGAGGGCATACCCCAGGCGCCACTGTGGTCAGGGAGTGGAACGACCGGTTGTCGTGCCGCGGCAGCGGCACTGTGGTCGGCTTGTCGTGAGGCAAGCCTGTGGCGCGTTCGATCCCGATAGCGATCCCGATTTCGAAGGGTGGTGCGAGGTGGGTGGAATGATTTAGCGGGTACGGAGCTGGACGCGGGCTTGTTGCATTTGGCGGTAGGGGCCGCGTCGGCGTTCGACGACGACGTTGAGGGTGGTGAGTTCGTTGGCGGGGAGGGGTGCGAGGGTGGAGGCAGCGCTGAGGAGGTTGGGAGTGGGGGTGTTATTGATGGCGGAGATGACGTGGCCGGGTTCGAGTCCGGCTTTAGCGGCGGGGCTATCGGGCTGGACGTGACTGACGAGGAGGCCTTGGTTGGGGGGGAGGCCGAATTGTTGGGCGAGGGGGGCATCCATTTCCTGGACGGAGGCGCCGGTGCGTTGTTGGACGAGTTGATCCAGGGGTGCGAGTTGGACGGTGGTGGTTCGGGTGGTGTTGTGGTTTTGGATTTTGAGTTCGATGCTGTTGTTTTCGTTGGTTTGGGTGAGGAGGAGCATGGCGTGGATGAAGGAGCGTGGCGTGATGTTTTGGATGGTGGTGATGGTATCGCCGGGTTGGAGGTTCGCTTTTTCGGCGGGGCTGGAGCGGTCGATATTCGTGAGAGTGAGGGGGAGGGTAGCGGACTGAAAGTGGGCACCGAACCAGTGGGAGTGTTTGACTTCGGGGGTGAAGATTTCGGCGAGGGCTTCACTGACCTGGCGGATGGGGATGGCGAAGCCGATTCCCTGGCCTTCGCGTTGGACGGCGACATTGAGGCCGATGAGTTGGCCATTGAGGTTGACGAGGGGGCCGCCGCTGCTGCCGGGGTTGATGGCGGCGTCGGTTTGGAGCCAGTCTTCGACGGCGAGGGGTTGGTCATCGAGGGAGGGTCGGCGGTTTTTGGAGCTGAGGATACCGCGGCTGACGGAGCCGCCGAGGCCGAAGGGGTTAC
Source organism: Verrucomicrobiota bacterium (assembly GCA_046047235.1). Classification (GTDB taxonomy): domain Bacteria; phylum Verrucomicrobiota; class Verrucomicrobiia; order Limisphaerales; family JAHDYP01; genus JBMTVN01. The sequence continues at coordinate 9,105 of JBJOII010000127.1, forward strand.
CGAGGGCGAGGACGGTTTCACCGAGGAGGAGGTCGTCGTTGGGAGCGAACTGGATGGCGGTGAACTTTTCTTTGTCCGGGGTGATGAGGCGGAGGAGGGCGACGTCGCGTCGGGAGGTGCCGACGATGGGTTCGGCTTCGAACTCGCGGCCATCGGCGAGCTGGACCCAGATTTTGGTGGCGCGTTGGACGACGTGGAGGTTGGTGAGGACGTAGCCTTCTTCGTCGATGATGACGCCGGAGCCGAGGCTGAAGCGGGTGCTACGGGGGCGGTTGCGGTAGTGGAGGCCGTAGAATTCGCGGAAGAGCTCGGCGAAGGGGTCGCGGTATTCGACGACTTCTTCCGTGGCGATATTGACGACGGAGGGCATGACGTGTTCGACGGTTTGGACGACGTGGTCACGTCGGGTGGTGGAGGGGGCGGGGGTATCGGCGGGGGTGGGGAGAGGGAGGAGGAGTGTGGCGGTGAGGATTGCGGTGGTCTTGAGGCGCAAGGACTGGATGGATCGACTCATGGCTTGACTTTCGAGGTGGTGGTGGAGAAAAGCAACGGTCAAGGATGGTTTCGTTTTCCACGTCAGCGTATGCCGCATGGCGTTCGGTTGCCTTGGAGTCTTCTTATTTACGGGAGACTCGGGATGGGGTTCCGAGCGAGCATTTGATGCAACTGGTATGGCAGCACCAGCGGGTGCGGCCGGGGTGTTTAGTGACGGGAGGGGGAGGGGTGGTGGAGGTATTGCATCCGGGTTTTTGGAATGGGATGCGGGGGCCGGATTTTCGGGATGCGGTGATTCGGGTGGGGGGTGGTGCGGCGGTGCGAGGGGATGTGGAGATTGACACGCGGGTGGGGGATTGGGTGGGGCACGGGCATCGGGGCAATCCGGAGTATGGCGGGGTGGTCTTGCATGTGGTTTGGGAGGGGGATGATGCGATGCATGAGGGGATTCCGGTGGTGGTGATGGGGGGGAGTTTGGATGCGCCGTTGGAGGAGATTATGGCGTGGGTGGATTTGGATCCGGGGTTACCGGACAACGTGATTGGTCGGTGTGCATCGGGGTTGTCGGGGTTGGGTGAGGGGGAGTTGGCGGGTTTGGTGGAGGGGGCGGCGATGTTTCGGTTTCAGCGCAAGGCGATGGAGTTGGGGGTGCGGGCGAGGCAGGTGGGGTGGGAGCGGGCGTTATGGGAGGGGATGTGTGCGGCGTTGGGGTATCAGTATAATGTTTGGCCGATGCGACGGTTAGCGGAGCGTGGGGAGGTGCTGAGGTCCGAGGGGTTGGGAGTGGAGGAGTTACAGGCGAGGATGTTGGGGGTGGCGGGTTTATTGCCGCCGGTCTCGGGTCGGGGGAGTGTGGGGTGCGGGGGGTATTTGCGTCGGTTATGGGACATTTGGTGGCGTGAGCGGCATGCGTTGGAGGGGCAGGTATTGCCGTCGTGTTTATGGCGGCTGAGCGGGGTGCGGCCGGCGAATCATCCGCAGCGTCGGGTGGCGTTGGCGGCGCATTGGCTGTTACGACCGGACTGGGTGCGGCGGTTGGAGGACTGGCTGGCTGTGCCATGTCGGGACAGCCGGTTGGCGGCGGGTTTATTGGAGGCGTTACGGGCGGGGGAGGATCCATTTTGGGAGCGGCACTGGACTTTGACGTCGCGTGAGATGGCGGAGGCGCGGCCGTTGTTGGGTGTGACGCGGGTGACGGATTTGGCGCAGAACGTGATTTTGCCGTGGTTTTGGATGCGGGCGAAGGTGGGGCGCAGTGCGGGGGTGCTGGGGGAGGTGGAGCGTCGGTATTTGGCGTGGCCGTCTGCGCAGGACAACGCGGTGTTACGGTTGGCGCGGATGCGGTTATTTGCCGGGGGGACGGGTGGGGTGCGGTGGACGGCGGCGCGGCAGCAGGGTTTGCTGCAGGTGGTGCGGGATTTTTGCGGGCACAGCAATGCGTTGTGTGATGCGTGTCGGTTTCCTGACCGGGTGCGGGCGTGGGTGGGTGGGGAGCGGTAGTGTGTGGTTTTCACTGGAGAGGGCAGAGGCCGTGGGGGGGCGTAGGCTTGGCTGGGGTGGGGCATTAGGTATGCTCACCCTATTGATTTATGGAACTTGATCTGTCAGGTTGCGAGCCGGTTTGGGTTGGGGAGAGCGGACGAGGCGAGAGAGTTGGATTCATTGGAAAGCGCGCGCATGTCGATTTCAGGAGAGTATTTACCGTCGGGTTCGGCGGGTGATTCCGTGGTGGTAGGAGGCGGGCAGTCCTTGGATTTTCGGCGTCGGGTGATTCTGGGGTTAGATTATTTTCATGCGCAGACGGTGGAGGGGGGGGATTTATATTTGACGGTGCATGGTCGGCCTTTTGTGGAGCATTTATTACCGGAGAAGTGGTTGAGTCCGGTTTGGTTCAAGGCGCATCGGGATCGGTTGAGGGGGACGAGCACGATTTACCATGCGCAGACGCAGCCGGTGGGGGGGCGGAGTTTGGAGCTGGTGGTGCGTTACAACCGGGCGGGGGAGGATATTCCGGCGGACACGGTGACGAGGCAATTGAGGCCGAACGTGGAGTTCAAGTGTCCGTTTGAGGAGTTTGCTACCTTGGAGGATTTGAGGTTGGTGCGGCTGGGTGGAGGGCGGAGGATTTACACCAAGCGGCCGTTGGCGGTGTATTCACCTCCGCGGTGTCTGGAGGTATGGCAGACGGGGCGGAGCGAGGAGCGTTTTGCGTTGAAGCAGGCGCGGGTGCCGGAGGGGTGCCTGGACATTCACCGTCAGTATCTCGTGGTGTATGGGTGGATTCGGGGTTTGGACATGAGGCAGGCGGTGGCGGGGATGGATTCGCGCACGGCGCAGCATTTATTGGTGGAGACGATGGCGGAGGTGGAGCGGGATTTGGCGGAGGCGGGTTATGGGGTTTTGGACATGAAGCCTGAGCACATTATTGTGCGGCTGGGCGGGGATGGGAGGCTGGTGCGGCGGAGGGATGGCCGGTTGATGTATGCGCTGATTGACTATGAGTTATTGGAGCGGGTGGGGCAGAGCGGGAAGCGCGGAGCGGGAAGCGGGAAGCGGGAAGCGGGAAGCGCGGAGGGCGGAGGGCTGAGGGCAGAGGGCTGAGGGCTGAGGGCGGAGG
>JBJOII010000128.1:0-18226 GCA_046047235.1 Verrucomicrobiota bacterium
GGGCGGGCCTGGTGCCGGGGGGGAGCTGGGTGGAGGAAGTGTTGCCTGTGGTGGATGTGGGGGTGGAGTTGTTGATGCCACGGGAGGGGGTCACGGTGGGGCAACCGATTGAGGTTGGACTGAGGGTATTCAATTCTGGCCCAAGTTCGGCCCGGGACGTTGTGATAAGCTACTCATTCAACGGAGGACGGGTCCTTAGCATGATGGAGAACGACGGCCATCCCTTGGGGCAGCCTTCTGGTCCGTTGGTCTGGAAGATTGATCATCTCGGCGGAGGTGAGGAAGTGCGGTGGATCGTTAGATATACTCCAGATGTAATCGGCGAGCTCCAGCATGCGCTCAGGATTGTCGGCGCGTCTACTTTTGATGTCAGTCCGGCTAACGACTATGTGGAAGTGCGGCTGCCGGTGCGCGAGGTTCCCAAGTTGAGCATCGGGCAGTCGGCAGATGCTCAACGGATTATGGTGGGGCAGGAGCTGAGGTATGCACTGACGGTCTATTCTGAGTCCCCATTTGCACTGGACGATGTGGTCGTAGAGGATGCTTTTCCCCATGGGGCCGAGGTGGTGTCGGCTTCCGCGAGTCAGGGACAGGTGGAGATCCTGAGTGATCGCGTTCTCTTCCATTTGGGTCGGCTGGATGCAGCTCAATTTGTCAGTGCTGAGTTGGTGATCAAACCCACACACGCCGGGGCTGCTGTCAATCGTCTCGAAATTGTTGCACCAGATCCTGTGGCGTTAGGTTCCGATTCGCGTGCGGGTGCGGAAGTGCTAGTGATGGCCTCGCCGCCCTTGAAGCTCAGGCGCCAGGCGCAGGGGTTGGTGATCGACTGGCCTGCAGCGGGCGAGGGTTATCAAGTGGAATATTCTGACAGTCTGACCGATCCAGACTGGAGGCCCTATCCTGGAGTGCCTGAGATGGCGTCTGGCGGGGAGGAATGGCAGGTGTTTTTGGCTCATGCTCCTCAGGGTAGATTCTATCGGTTGGTGCGATCGCCAGCGCCATGACGATCTTGGCCTGAGCGGGTAGGCGGGGTGGCCTCCTATACGAAACCAAAAGCCCGGCGGGTTTGAGCCGGCCGGGCGAATGCGACAGTGTGTAGCGGTCCTTACAGTTGGACCTTGTTACCGGTTTGGACGGATTGTTCCTCGGCTTCACAGATTTCTACGGCGGTCATTCCATCGCGGGCTGTGACTCGAGTGGGGGCGGTGCCGGCTTGGATGGAGTCCAGCATGTGCTGGAGTTCGCCAACGTAGCCATCGATGCCTTCGGGCTTAATGGTCTGCCCGTCCTTTTCATCCTCGAAGAGGCGCAGTGCGTCGGCACCACGAGTCAGGTCGAAGTCGATGGTGGCATTTTCGAGCACAACCGTGAAAGCCATGTTAAAGCCGTGGCTGCCGGTCATAATCCAGCTGCCTTCGGCTGAGACGGGGATACCGTTACCGAAGTCATATTGGGCGACAACGTGATCGATGGCCCCGCTGATGCGGGTGGTTCCTTGGGCGAAAACCGCTTTGGGACGGCCGAAGCAGTGTTGGATGAAGTCGACATCATGGATATGGAGATCGAGCAGGGCACCGCCGGATTCGGAGCCCTTGAGGTAGGTGCCTTTGCTCCAGGCGGGTGGTCCGGAGACACGACGGAAGCGTGCGGCGAGGACTTTTCCATAGGTGCCGGTGTCGATGGTCGACTTGAGCCAATCCCAGCCGGGCCAGAAGCGCATGCACATGGCTGGCATGAAGAAGGATGAAGCGCTTTCTGCGGCTTCGACGATTTCGCGGGCTTGGTCTGAGGTGCGGGCCAGGGGCTTTTCGCAGATCACGTGTTTTCCGGCCTTGAGTGCCGCTACGGAGAATTTGGTGTGGGCTGCGGTGGGGAGGCAGATGTCGATCAAGTCGATGTTGGGATCAGCGAGCAGGTCATTAAAATCTGCGAAGTGCCGGGTGCTCGACATATCGAGTTTGACTCCGTCATCGGTGCCTACATTTCCTCCGACACCTCCGAGGAAGCCATTGTCGTCGGGTTTACGGGCTGCGTCGCACACGGCGGCGATATGGGCTCCGGAGGTCTTTTGGTAGGCTTTGAGGTGGGTGACCCCCATGAACCCGAGGCCCACGACGGCTACATTGACAGTTTTTGAATCGTTCATGCGATTTGAGTGCAAAAGATGTTACTGAGCAGGTGGGAGCGTGGAGGAAACCGGATAAAAGATCAATGTTTGGGAGGGCACGCAAATTGCGGTTGCGGCATCCGTCGTAGGTTTGCGAATCTGCGCGCAGCGTGGTCAGGGGCCTGCAGAGCTGACAGCTTCATGGCGAGGTCTGGGACTGCGTGCGAATCTTTACCATCACGATTATGCCTTTATATCAGGAAAAGCACCTTACCGAGATTTCGCGCCAGTTTCAGATCTACGGGGACATCCTGTATGCTGAACCGTGTAAGATTGGTCACATTAATGAGACCTACATGGCGACGTATAACCAGGGTGGCACGCTGGTGAAGTATATTCATCAGAAAGTGAACCAGACCGTTTTCAAGAAGCCGCAGGAGGTGATGGATAATCTGGTGCGTGTTACCTCACATGTGCGGCAGCGTTTGCAGACCGAAAAGGCGCGCGACATCACCCGGAAGGCATTGACCCTGATACCGGCGCGCGATGGTCGCTCGTATTATCAAGATCCGGAGGGGGAATATTGGCGGACCTTTGTCTTTGTGGAGCGTGCACAGACCTTTGAGGCGGTGCAATCGTCGCGTCAGGCGTTTGAGGCGGGCAAGGCATTTGGCGGCTTCCAGCAGTTGGTGGTGGATCTTCCTGGAAAGCGATTACACGAGACGATTCCGCATTTTCACAATACTCGCCGTCGGTATGACCGGCTGTGCGAGATGATCAAGGCGGATCCTTACAATCGGGCCAAGGTGGCTGAGGAAGAGTTGGACTTTGCTTTGGGGCAAGAGCCGATGGTGGATGTGCTGCTGAAGGCGTTGGAGAGTGGGGAGATTCCGGAGCGGGTGACGCACAACGATACCAAGTTCAATAACGTTATGTTGGACTGGGAGACTGGGGAGGCGTTGTGCGTTCTGGATCTGGACACCGTGATGCCGGGGACGGTGCTGTATGATTTCGGTGACATGGTGCGGACAACGACGAGTCCTACGTTGGAGGACGAGCGGGATTTGAGCAAAGTCGGGCTGCGGTTGCCGGTGTTTGAGGCTTTGGCGCACGGTTATTTATCGGCTACCGAACCGTTTCTGACGCCTGCCGAGCGGAAGTTGCTGGTGTTTTCCGGTAAGCTGATCACTTACACCATTGGTATTCGCTTTCTGACGGACTTCCTCGCGGGGGACAAGTATTTCCGGATTCATCGTCCTGAGCACAATCTGGATCGTTGTCGCACGCAGTTCGCCCTGATTCGTTCGATTCAGGAGCAGGAGGAGGAGATGTGCGACCTGGTGGAGCGGCTTTGGACCAAGGTCACCGGCGGGACGGAGGTGCGGGCGCGCAAGACGGTCAGGAAGACTGCGAAGAAGCGCAAGGCATCGGGCGGCAAGCGTTGAGCGCCTGCGCCGGGGGCAGGAGTTGGGAGCTGGCGTAGCGGGCGCTTCGAGGGGGAGGGCTGTGGGGGGGGCTATTGGCTGCGGTGCGGCGTGATTGTAGCTTCGTGGTGGTCGATTTCATGTGGAAGGAGAGGTGGTCGTGCTGGCGTCTTTTCTACGCCGATTGGATGATCTTGCTGCGAGTGGCGGGTAAACTGCTGGTAGGGGAGTCAGTCATTCTCTGATGGATGGGGAACCGACCACTTTGCTTAAATGATGTATCGATTTAATCGCCTTTTATCGTCCAGTGCCTTGGTGAGAAGCCTTTTGCTACTGTTCGCTCTGAGTGCAACTGCTGTCCAAGGTCAGGGCACTCTGAACTTCAACAATCGTTTGATGATTTCGGGGATTGATGCCCCGGTGACATATGAGGGTGTCGGCGTGTCCGGGCCGGATTACTTGGGCCAACTCTTCCTGGTGAGCGGCGACTCCTACGAGCCCATTGGAAGTGCGGTGGCGTTTCAGTCGAATGTCGAGCTGGCTGGGTATGTAAACGGGGGTGTGGTGACGGTGTCGTCCGTCGCGCCAGGCGAGGAGGCGACGCTGGTGCTTCGTGCATGGAATGCTTCTGCCGGTGCCGATTGGCTGACGGCATCGGTTTCATCGGGTTTGGTTTGGGGGCAATCGGGTTTGGTGACCGTGAGATTGGGGGGGGCGGGCAGTCCGCCCGCATTACCGGTGAATCTTGATGGGCTTCAGGGTTTTGGCCTGAGTGCTGACAGCGTTGCTCCGGTGATCTTGAACCAACCGGTTGCCGGTCAAGTCAACGAGGGGGGAGAGGTTGTGATGTCCGTGTTGTCGGGCGGGATGGAGCCGCTGGGGTATCAGTGGTGGAAGGATGGGCAGATGCTTCCGGGTGCGACCCAATCCACTTTGCTGGTGGGTGCGGCCGGCAGGCCGGATGACGGAATTTACGAGGTGGTGGTGAGCAACGATTACGGGAGTGTGACGAGTGTTCCGGCGTTGTTAGCAGTGATCAGCCCGATGAGAATATACGTCGATGGGGTAGAGGCTGCGGGGCAGGCGGGTGGGGTAGACGAGGTTTTGATCGCCGTGTCGGCTCCGCATCCGAGCTGGCTGGTCTACTACACCTTGGACGGTTCACCGGTGAGCGGGGCTTCCACGCAGTATACCGGCGAATTTGCGGTGAATTCGAACGCCGAGCTTCGGGTTGTTGCCTACTCCCCCGACTTGAGTCAGATGATCGAGGGCGCTCCTCTCTTAGTGCGGATGTTGCAGACCCAGAGCATTACCTGGGGTGGGATTGCTGGAGTCAGTTATGGCGACACGGTTTCATTGACTGCGAGTGCGAGCAGCGGGCTTCCGGTGGGTTTCCGGGTTGTTTCCGGGCCGGGGGTGATTTCCGGGGCAGAGCTTACGGCGACGGGTGTGGGCGTGGTGGTTTTGGAAGCCAGCCAGGCGGGTAACGAGAACTTCGTTGCGGTGACTTCTGAGCTGAGTGTAGACGTGGCGCGGGCAGAGCAAGTTCTGGAATTTGGTGCCTTGGGGAATCTCCGATATGGCGATGCTGGAGTTGCTTTGACTGCGAGCAGCAGTGCCGGGCTTGCGCCCCTGACATTTGGCGTGGTGAGCGGGCCGGCAACCATTGACGGCAATCAACTCATGCCAACGGGGGTGGGTGATGTTGTGGTGCGCGTTTCTCAAGCGGGGGATGAGCACTACCTCGCTGCAAGTCGGGAGCAGACTGTCTCCGTTCAGAAGGGGATTCAGACCATTGAGTGGGATGCACCGGGAACACTTTATTTTCCTGCGGATCCGGTAGGGTTGGGCGGGGCAGCCAGCAGCGGTCTGGCGGTATCCTTTGAAGTAGTCAGCGGGCCGGCCTCGATTACTGGCGAAGAGCTGACGGTGTTGGGGGCTGGCAACGTGGTCCTCCGTGCCGTTCAGGCAGGGAATGAACTCTGGGAGTCGGTGGAGTTGGACCAGACGTTTGAGATCATCGGGTTGACCACTATCACCGTCGAGGCCGGGTCCGGAGGCTTGGTTCAGGTGGACCCGGAGAAGGAGTATTACTTGCCGACCGATGTTGTGCGGCTGACGGCTCAACCCGGCGACGGCTTTGCGTTTGCGGGATGGCAGGGTGATGCGTCGGGTGCTCTGGATTCTATCGAAGTGAGCATGGCCGTTGATCGGGTGATATCGGCCAGTTTTGACGATGTAGGGGCGCCATCGATTCTGTTGGGTAGCCCGGTATCTGGATCTACACCCAACCAGATCGTGAAGCTGTCGGGTGTGGTCGAGGACAACGTCGAAGTGGTGCGGGCCTATTGGGAGCTTGATGGCGTGTTTCAGGGAGAACTGGAGCTGAGTGGTGGCGGGTTTGGGGTTTTGGATATCGCCTTGAGCCTGGGTGAGAATCACGTTCGTGTCGTGGCCATGGATGGGGCGGGTAACGAGAGTGCCGAGGAAGTGTTGATCAATTGGGAGCCCCTGCAGACGCTGCGTTTCTTAAGTGCTGGGTCGGTGCAGGAGGGCGAGCTGGTTCTCATGCCCATTGAGTTGGAGACACAGGGCAACTTGGGCGGTATGCAGTTTGTTGTGGAGTATGACGCCGCCTATCTCCGGGCGCCGGTCTTGCACTGGGGTGCGGAAGTGGAAGCAGCGGATCCGCTGGTTACTTCGGATGTTCCAGGTCGGGTGCAGGTTGAGTTCGATCTCTCGGGCGGCAGTCTGTCCTCCGGGGTGGTAGCCCTGGGGAGCATAGAGTTCCGGACACGGAGCGTTCCCTACACACTCGAGACCAGCGTTGGCGGTGTCGTCCTTTCGACAACGGACGCGTCGGGAGATGCGATCTCCACGGGAGTGTACACCGAGCCCGGGACCGTGACTATTGATGAGCGGGCCTACGTTGCTGACAACAATGCGAACCAGCGTTTGGATGTGGGCGACTCTGCATGGATCCAGAGCTTGATCACGGGCCTCCAGGAACTGCGTTCGTGGGATGTTTCCGGGAACGATTTAACCGGGGAAGGGGTTTTGGATGACTTGAGGCGGACGAACAGCGACTGCGAGTTGGCGAGACTGTGACTATTGAAGTGAGGCTGGAGGGCCTGACGGGTGATGTCTTCGGGGCTTCCTTCCGATTGGACTATGATCCACGGGCCCTTTGGCTGGTGGACGCAAACTCGCACCAGCTGGCGACCAGCCTTCCCTTGGATGTGATGAGTCTTTGGAACGTGTTTCCTGCTAGGTCGGACTACGCGTTGCAGTCGGGCACGATTGCGATGGCGGCTAGTAGCGGCACTCCTTGGGATTTAGAGGGTGGTGTTGTGGCGACGCTGACCTTTGAGGTTCTGGCGGGTATGGCTGAAGCCGCGCTTTGGCCGGTGAGCTTGAGTGATGGGGAAGTTGCGTTGGCCGGTTATGACACTATCTTCACTGCACCTTCAGAGCTGGAGTTTCGCGGTTTGGCCCCTGAGTTTCATGCTGGTGAGAGCGCGTTTGGCGGGGGTGTATTCCAAATGGTGTTTGAGGGCGCCGATCAACACAGTTATGTGGTCGAGGCGGCAACCAATATCCAAGGGCCCTGGGTGACGATCAGCCGCGGCCTGACCACTGAGGCTGCTGCGATCCAATTTATCGAGGATGCGGCAGGGGTAAGCCGATTCTATCGGATTCGTCTGGTCGAGTAATTATCCGACCTTTGAGTGTGTGTGTGCGGGCAACGCCCTCCATGGCATAGCCATGGGGGGCGCTTTTTCCATGGGTTGAGGCTGCAGAGGGTGGTGTCGTGGCGGAGGGGGGGGCAGCGGGAGGCGGGGGTTCTTTTCGCGGCCAAAATCTGATTATCGACGCAGGAAACGCCTGCGGTTTGCGTAAGTGGCGGTGTGGGACACAGCGGTAACTTGAGTTATCAGGCAGGTGCAGAGCCGATTTGTAGTTCGGCGGGATTCCGGTGAAGAGCATCTGTCCGCATTGTGGTATGGAGACGCAAGGCATTCGTGCGGCACTTGCGAGTAAGGATGTTACCTTGCGGGTGGAGTCCCGGTTGGCGGCTGCCAAGCAGGAGTTGGCTCGGGTTAGGAGGAGTGTGGAGTTGGCTCAGGAGCAGTTGGAGGTTCGGGAACTGAGTCTGAGGCGATATGAGCAGGAGGTGTCGGTTCTTTTGGAGCAGCGCAAGGCAGCTTTGGTGAAGCACGGGGAGACCCTGATGTTACTTTCCTCGGCGCGGAAGGAGTTGGCGAAGCTGAAACGTGAGTATTTCGAACTCTACGTGAAGCCGCATTTGCCACCGGAGGTGCTGGCGGAGTATCTGCGGTTAAACCCGAAGCCTGGTGGAGGGGGGAAGCCCCCGGGAGGTTAGCAGGCTGGTTTCAACTACTCGTGGAGGTCAGTTGGGTGAGTTGGTGATGGAGTTGAGGCGGGGCGCCGACGATGGCGTAGGAACGTTGGCATGCCTGTTCATCCAGGCTTAGTTGGACGGGTTTGCCGTGGAGGTCGCTGAGGTGTCCGCCGCCTTCACTGAGTATCAGCAGCGGGGCGGCGATGTCCCAAACCATACAGTTGAAGTTGACGATGCCGCCGAGTCGTCCGTCGATGGTGCAGGCGAAATCGACGAGGCTATTGGTGCAGCGGACGTTGCGCACTTTTTGGGCGATGCGGGCCAGGGTTTTGCCCTGGGTGAGAGCGGCTTCGGGTTGTTCGTGGGCATCCATGCCCACGGCGCAGAGGATTTGGTCAAGTGATTGTGCGGTGGAGACGGAGGTTGGCTTTCCGTTTTTGAGTGCGCCTTTGCCGAGCTCTGCAGTGTACACCAGCTCCTCAGCGGGCAGGACCATTGCGGCAGCTGTAGGCAGACCGTTGTCCAGGAGTGAAATCATGACACCGAACCAGGAGAGACCTGCAGCGAAGTTGGAGGTTCCGTCCAGAGGGTCGGCAATCCAGGTGTATTGGGAACGGCGGTTGATGAAGCCGCTTTCCTCCGTGAGCACGTTGTGATCGGGAAACCGCTGCTGGATGTAGTCACGGATATATTGGTCTGATGCGAGGTCGGCCTCTGTGACGATGCTGCTGGGGGATTCCTTGATGCGGACAGCGTGCGGCTGGTTGAAATGTTGGAGGAGGATTTGTGCGGCGGAGTGGGCGCATTCGAGGACGTGTTGGAGCATAGGTGGCAGATGGGATATGGGATATGGGAGATGGGAGATGGGTTGTTGGTTGGGGTTCGATCTTCGGGGATTAGGGTGGTGGGGAATGGACGGTGCGGGTGTGGTGGTGTCGGGCCATTTCGCGGGGGATGAAGCGGATTCGGTTGGCGGCCTGGTGGGCGGGGGCAGAGTCTGGGGCGGTGTCGATGATGCGTTGGAGGGCGGATTTGGCGGCGGTTTCATTGCCCGCGACCTTGATTTCGATATCGGCGAGGAGGTTGAGGTAGCGGGCGAGTTCCCTTGGGGTCAGGCGGCGGGACTGGAGGATGAGTTCGATTTGGTCGCGGGCCGGTTGGGCCTGGTTTTGTTCCCAGGCATAGATATCGATGAGTTTTTCGCGGGCGGCGGTATCGTGGGGGTGTGCGGTGAGGTGTTGGAGGATGGCGGGGATTTCGGCGGAGGCGTCCTTTGGGGTGAAGGATGGGGGCCTGCCAGTCTCGACTGGCGATCCCGAGCCGGCGGTGACGCGAATGACGTTGGTGTGGGGTTGGTTTTCGTAGTCGAGGTGGGCGAGCCGTTGTTCGGCGAGTTGGGCGGCGGGGGAGTCGGGTTGTTCCTGGAGTATGGCCTGGAGGTGTTGCCGGGCTGATTCCTGGTCATGGTTCAGGCGCAGGTGCCAATCCGCTAATTTGGTGTGGGCTATCGCGCAGTCACCCGGGTTGAGCGTTGATCCGTAGAGCCACGGGTAGAGGGTTCGGGTGGCTGAGGTAACGTCCTGCAGATCGACGGCTTCGATCTCGGCCTTCAGCAGTGATCCGGTGAAGTCTTGGGGAAATTTGTGCAGTTGTTCATCGATGGCTTGGATGGCGGCTTCGGGCTGACCCTTTTTCCGGCGCGCGATAGCGATGGAATAGAGCGGGACGGGTTTCGATTCCTCACCGGATCCGTCGAATAGACCTGCCAGGGGTTTGGAGATCCAGTCGCCGAAGTGACGTCCCCAGATGATACCGACGATGATTCCGGCGGTGGCGAGGAGGCCGACGAAGATGAGGGTAGAGCCGAAGGCGGCGACGAGGCCGCTGCTGCCGGCTGAACCTCCGAGCCATTTTCGGGCGAGGAAGGAGACGGCGGAGGCGATGGCGAGAGTGACCAGCCATTTGATCGCGATGGTGCCGGGTTCATCGGATCGGCTCAGAGTACGCCAAAGGAGGGCGATAATCCCCGCGATGGTCAGGATCCAGAGGCAGACTGTGAGGAGATTGTGCACGTGGGCTTTAGTGGATTGGACCGTTTTGGCGGGGGTAAGTCACGCACTGCCTGCGCAGTGGGGGCATTGGGTGGGAGGTGCTGGGGTTTGGGAGAGGTTCATTTTCAGGAGGGATTCCCGACGTTGTTCGTAGCACTGGGGGCAGTGGGAGAATTTTTCGAGATTCCAGAGGTCGGCGAAGACGCGGCCTGATTGCGATTGGAGGCATTGTGAGAGGGATATCTCGAGCGAGGAGAGTTTTGGTGGGGAGAAGAGGCCTTGGGTTTGGAGTTGGTTCAGGGCTCCGTTACCGGTGCGGGTGGGGATGATGACAGTGGCGGTGGAGTTGCATTGCCGGGCGAAGCGCACCGATTGAACCGCCCAGTGAATGCCTTCCTCTTCGGAGAGGAAAGGTGGTCGGAGGAGGACGAACGTGCGGAGGTCGATGCAGTGCCGTAGCAGGGTGGAGGCGGCCTTTTGGAAGTCTTCGACAGTGATGCCTTTATTGAGTTTGGCGAGCACCTCCGGGTGGATGGTCTCGAGGCCCATGGCGATCTCGAGTTGTCCGGAGAGAGCATCGCGGAACTGGAGCACGGAGCTGCGGTGCACCAGGGACGGATGGGATTCCACGATGACGCGGTCGAAGTGGCCGCAAGCGTGAGCGATATCCTTCAGTTCGGAGGTGGGGACGGCTTTGGGGTCAAAGAAGCTGCCCGCGTTGTAGAGTTTGATGGTGTGGGCTGGGGGCAGCTTCTCCAGGGTCAACTGGATCTGGCGGACCAAGGAACCGGGGGGTGTTGGCCCCGGCAGGGTGTATTGCCAGAGATCGCACATCAGGCAGCGCCACGGGCATTCGGAGTTGGTGAGGAACAGGGTTGCCGTATTCTCGATTTCGCCGGTGGCGGACCGTTCGGGCTCGACGACAAACGGTGCGGCTTGCCAGGGGTCCTGAGGATGACGGTTTCCCCGGTGTCGGAGGATCCACTGATTCCGATGCGATACTTTATCTGGATAGAGGTCGCTCACGCGCCTCGATTCCTCTGCCTACGCGTAGAGCGAGAGGAACTTTTTACGGTACGTGGCTTCCTGCTCTGGGAGGTGTTGACGAAGTTCCTCCTTGCAGAGTGCACCGTGCTGAAAGCGTCGTTTCTCGAAGACTGGCATATCCATGCCGGTGAGGTGGCGGATGCCGTTGGCTGTGATTTCACCCTTCAGCGCGTAGAGACGGGGGACGTCGTAGTCGGTCAGGGCGATGAAGGGGATTCCTTCGGCGATCTGGACGACGGCGGGGCGGGTGAAAGGGCTGAAGGCCTCGAAACCGAATTTGCGCGCGGGTGCGTAGGTGCGGGTGTAGCTGCGGCTGAGGCCGCCGCTGTAGGTGAGCGAATGTTTGATGCGTCCGACGCCCCAGCCTTCGTGATAGAGCATCTGGTTATGGACGACACTGCGAATGGTGAGCTCGGGGTTTTCCTCGATGGGGTAGTCCTTGAGGTTTTCGTCACCGCCATCGCCATCGAGGAGATATTTCCAGTCCGGGTAACGCTCACGAATGCCACGGCAGAGGGCGAGGCCCATTGAGGCGCATTCGACGTCCAGAGGTTTGTAATCTTCTATGACTCGGACGGTTTCCCCGAGGTCGATGGTGGAGCGTTTGGCTTCGATGGGTTCGAGGAACAGTTCGAGGTCGAGTTGCTTGAGGAACTCGCGGGCTTGGGCGAGGTCTGGACCGTTGCCGAAGTCCAAGGTGAAAGCTTTGAGGCGGGAGAGGTTCATGCCCAGCTTCCGCATCATGTGATAGGTAGTGAGGAAGACGGCACCGCTGTCGACTCCGCCGGAGAAGCTGACGCCGACGGGGGCGCTTTCGGGGAGGTGTTTGAGCCACTTGCCGATTTCATCGGCGAGGGACTCGATGTAGCGTTTGCCGATCCCGTCGAGGTTAGTGGGGAGGGTGTCGTGTTTCGGATCGAAGAAGCGGGTGTAGGTGGGGTCTGGGTCCGGGCAGCCGACCAGTTGAACCTGCACCACGTAGTGGGCTGGGATCATGCGGGTGTAGCTGGGGTGGAACTGTTCGTCGAGCCCTTGGGAGCGGAGGTATTGATGGATGGCATCGATACGGTCGGCTACGATGAGGGCCGGGCCTTCGGTGCGTTTGGCGAGGAAGTAGCGCATGGGGCGGTCCAGGGAGCGGGCCATGCGGACGATTTTGCCTTCGCGGGCTAGGATGGCGAAGGAGCCGTCGATTTCGCGCACCGATTCGGGGGATCCGGTAAGCACGCGACTGCGGGCTTCCTCGAGGGAAAGGTTGTAGATGCAATTGTGGTTTGGATCGAGGAGATCCACCACCTGTTCCAGATATTGATGATTGTGCATAACGTCTGGTCTCTCGACAGGCTGGGCAGGGTGGCGTTGGGGCTGAGGGATAGCAAGCTGGAAGTCTTTGGTCGATAGAGGGGAGAGTGAAGAGAGGAGAGGGTGAGGTTCCTGTGTTTCCAAAGCGGCCGGGGTGAGGGTCGGGTGCGGGGTGAATCTGGAATGGAACACTTGCGATCTCTTGGGACGTTTTGGTAGCTTCTGCCGTCGCGCGGCCATGGCAGAACATCCCAGCGTTCTGAGTGGCGTGCTTTCTGAGGTTGGAGGGGTGGTATGAGTGGTTTATTGCGCCTGACTCGAAATCAGGAGTAGGTGAAAGCCTACCGCGGGTTCGAATCCCGCCCCCTCCGCCAATTCCGAGGAAGATCCCGTTTCTTGCTGATGGGGATTGTGGTCTGCCTTGATGGGCAGGCTGGGTCAGCTTGGTTTAGTTGCAACGGGTGGTGTTTCCGTGTGTCGAGCAAGGTCGTTGAATTGTGGGTGTTGTAAATAAACATGATTGCATTATCTTGCGGTGTGAATGGTTCGGTTCTAATGCGTGCGGCTGGGGGTGTGTTGCTTGCGTTGGGATTGGTTCAGGCGATGGCTGTTGACCCTCAGGTATCTGCGAGCATGGGTGATGGGTTGCTACGGGTGTCGGGACGATTTACGCGGACGAACGGGGTGGTGACTTTATTGGAGAGTTGTGATCCGGGGGCGGGGTGGGAGCCGGTGGCTGCTTTTCCGATTTCCGAGGGGCAGACGACTTTAAGTTCGGATGGGGGGGGGATGGGGGCGGGAGATGCGCATTTTTTCAGGTTGCAGGTGGAGTCGATTGAGTTGCCTTGGGAGATGGTCTGGATTGAGGAGGGTGAGTTTTTGATGGGGAGTCCGGAGAGTGATGTATTGAGTCAGCCTCGGGAGCGGCCGCAGCATGTTGTGCGGGTGGAACCGGGTTTTTGGATGAGCAAGTATGAGGTGACGCAGGCGAAGTATGAGGAGTTGATGGGGGTTAACCCGAGCACTTACGCGGTTGGGGGCAACGTGCCGGTGGAGACCGTGAGTTGGGAGATGGCCATGGAATATTGCCGGAAGTTAACAGCGCGGGAGATGCAGGCGGGTCGGTTGCCTGAGGGGTATGTGTATCGTTTACCTACGGAGGAGGAGTGGGAGTATGCGTGTCGGGCGGGGACATCAACGAGCTGGAGTTTTGGTGATGATCAGGGGTTGTTGACGGCTTACGCGTGGTGGGGGCGCGGTGATGCGGGGGGGCATCCGCATGCGGTGGGGACCAAGATAAGGAATGCGTGGGGCTTATATGACATGCACGGCAACGTGTTTGAGCATTGTCTGGATTTATTGGCGCCGTATCCGGGTGGGCCGGAGGAGAGCAATCCTACGCTTCGGGTGACGCGAGGGGGCAGTTTTTACTGTCCGAATTCCGTTGTGCGTTCGGCGGATCGTTCGCATTCACAGCCGCCGGATCACCGGGAATGGCTTTATGGGCTGAGGGTGGTTTTGGGGTCGGAGCATGCTTTGGAGGAGCGCGGGTTGCTCTACGACACGGGGAGCTGAGGTTTGCCGGGCTGGCGCTGCGAGCCCCTCCGGGGAGGGGGGAAGTCGGCCGATTTGCGTGTTCCGGTGAGTGGTGGATCAGAGCGGGGTGGTAGGCCTGATCCATCCGTCCGGGTTGAGCTGGGCGAGGATGGGGAACTGGTCTTGCTGGGCGGCGAATGCGACGTCGGCCTGCAGGTCGGGCATGGTGAGGAGTCGTTTGCCATTACGGCTTTGGCTTAGTCCGTCGATGAGGGGGGAGCCCTGGGTTTGGTAGATCATGCGGGCCATGAGGGCGGAGTCGGCGACGTGTCCATCCGAGTAGATGTCCCAGAGGGCATGGCAGAGGGCTCCTGCGGCGAGGGTATCTTCGAGGGCGGCTTCTTCATAGGTGCCGGCACCGATGATGAGGAGGGATTGGGGTTTTAGATGACGGATATGTTGGGCGGTGGCGGTCAGGTTCAGGAAGGAGCTGACGAGGGTGGTGTGAGCTGGGCGTGCGGCATGGAGGGCGCGGGTGCCGTTGGTGGTGGTGACGATCAGTTCCTTTCCATGGATGGCGGGTGTATTGAATTCGCGTGGGGAGTTACCGAAGTCGAAGTTGGTGTTGCCGGAATCTTTGGTGGTGATGCGCAAGCCGTGGCGTTCACCGCAGAGGAGGGCGTGGGGGTGGTCTTGTTTTACCTGGAGGGCTTGTTGGATGGAGGAGACAGGTCGGATTGCCTGAGCACCGTGGGCGAGCGCGGTGATCATGCTGGTGGTGGCCCGGAGGATATCGAAGACCACACAGGTCGTGTTTTTGATTTGGTCGGCGGTCAGGGCGCAGAATTCATTCGGGGTGGAGAGGACTTCGAGATGTGTGGCTGGGGGCATGGCGCGATGGCTGTTTGGGTTTCAGTGTTTGGGTTGTTTTGGTCTGCGTGCTTCGTGAAAGAGGTATTGCTGTGCGAGGCCGGCGAAGGGGCCGAAGTGTTGTTCGGCGAAATCCTGGAGTTTGGGTA
The DNA here is from genome assembly GCA_046047235.1 of Verrucomicrobiota bacterium. Lineage (GTDB taxonomy): Bacteria > Verrucomicrobiota > Verrucomicrobiia > Limisphaerales > JAHDYP01 > JBMTVN01. The sequence goes on from JBJOII010000128.1 coordinate 14,853, forward strand.
GGGAGGTTGGCTGGCCTTTGAAGTAGAGGTTGCGCAGGGTGCGGGCGATCCAGACATCGATGGGGAAGGCCCGGGGTTGGTCACAGGAAAAGAGCAGGGCACAATCGGCGATTTTGGGGCCGACTCCGGGTAGGCAAGTCAGGATACGTCTAGCCTCGTTGAGGGGGAGAGAACGGAGCGATTCGAGCGAGACGTTGCCGTTGGCGATTTGAGTGGCGGTTTGGTGGAGGTATTTGGCTCGGAAGCCCATGCGGCAATCGCGGAGGGCGGTTTCACCGGCGTGGGCCAGGGCTTGGGGTGTGGGGAAGGTGTGAGCTTGGGGGAGGTGGGGAGGGGTAGGGACTGGAGCACCGTATTGCTGGCATAGCAGGTGGTAGACCTGTTGGATTTGGACGATTTGCTTGGTGGAGGAGAGGATGAAGGAGGCGAGGCAGGTCCATGGGTCCTGGCGGAGCAAGTGGAGGCCGGGGTAATTCCGGGTGGCGATTTCGAGTGGGGCATCCGCGGGAAAGGTATGGATGGCCTCCTTAAGGTTGAAATGGAGTTGGAGGTAATCGGACAGCCAGTGCCAGTCCTTTTGGGGTAGGCAGGTTTGCGCATGGATGTGGTCGTTGGACTGGGAGAGCTGGACCCAGTGGCAGCCGATGACGCCGGTCCAAGTCCCGGTTTCTGATTGGGTCCAGCCGAAGGCTTGTCCGGAGTCCAGAGTAGCGGACAGGTCGTAATCCTTGGGGTTCAGGGGGAACGACGTGGATTGCGACGGGGGCATGTGGTTGTGTCTGGCGGGGGGGGGGGCTGGCGCTAGGCGGTAGTGGTGGGATGCGGGGTTGGCTTTGTGGGGAGCAATGAGGGGAGCCAGTGGTGGAGGCGAGGGTTTAGGCGGGGCATCCAGCGTTTCCATGCGGCGTTGAGGGCGAGGACTCCGAGTGTGCCGTAGGTGGCGCCGAGGATGGCGCCGGCGGTGATATCGGAGGGGTAGTGGACGCCGTTATAGACCCTGGAGAGAGATACGATGATGGCGAGGGGCAGGGTGAGGTAGAGGCTGGGGCGCCAGAAGAGTCCAAGGACGGCGGTGGCGCAGAACCAGTTGGCCGCGTGGGCCGAGGGCATACTGCCGCTTCCGCTGCGGCCGAGGAGCAGTCGGATATCGGGCAGTGAGTAGGGTGGGCGTGGTCGGGCGAAGAACTCCTTGAGGGGTGAGAGCACCAGTCCTTCACCGAGTCCTATGATGAGGGCGAGGCAGGCGATGGCGGCGAGGCCTCGGCGTCCCATTTTCCAGGCCATGCAAGCCACGACCAGGAATCCGACGGGGAGAAGAGTTTTCCCGCTCATGAGGGGCATGAACCCGTCCAGGAACGGGTTCGCCCAGCCCTTATTGATCCAGTAGAACAGGGCGATATCGGTTTCGAGCCACCGTGACATGGTGAGGGCTGGATGGGGCTAGTAGGTGATGATGGCGGTGACCGGGAGGTTTTTCAGGCGGTCACGGCCGTTGAGGAAGCTCAGTTCGACGAGGAAAGAGGCGCGGATGATGGAGCCGCCGGCTTTTTGAACGAGCGAGGCGGCGGCGGCGGCGGTTCCGCCGGTGGCGAGGAGGTCGTCGAGCAGGAGTACCCTGCTGCCGGGCTTCAGGGCGTCTTGATGGATAGCCACTGTATTGGTGCCATATTCCAGTGAGTAGCTTTCCTCGTAGGTTTTCCAGGGAAGTTTGTCTTTTTTGCGGACTGGAACGAAGCCGGCATTGAGTTTTAGGGCGGCTGCGGCGGCAAAGATGAATCCGCGGGCATCGATACCGACCACGGCGTCGATGGAGCCGGGTTCGATGTCGTGGGTTAGGGCGTCGATGCTTTGGGCGAAGAGGGTGGGGTTGGCGAGGATGGGGGTAATATCCTTGAACTGAATTCCCGGTTTGGGGAAGTCCGGTACATTCCGGATAGCGTTGCGGAGTTCGTTTGCGTTGACGTTGGTGATAGACATTACACCCAAGCAGATGGGGCACACCTGCCGGGATGTCGAGCGAAAATGGCTGGGTTATCAGGCGGGGACGCGTTCGAGCTTTTGTATACGGCGTCGCAGCTTATTGAGGGCGATGTTCTGGATTTGGCGGACGCGTTCGCGGGTGACGCCGAAGTGGTGTCCGACTTCCTCCAGAGTTTTTTCGTTTCCGCCATCGAGACCGAAGCGGTAGCGCAGGATGGTGGCCTCGCGGGGGTCGAGATCTTCGACCATGCCTTGGAGCATGTCGGTGACGGTTTTTTCCTCCAGCCGTTCGTAGGGGGTATCCGCGTTTTCGTCCTGGACGATTTCCGCGAAGTTGTTGCTGTCATCGTCGCCGATGGGGGCGTCGAGAGAAGCGGGGCGGATGGCGGCGGTGCGGAGTTGGGCGACGCGGGTTGCGGTCATGCCCATTTCCTCGGCGAGTTCTTCGTCGGTGGGTTCACGGCCGAGGACTTCCTGGAGGGAAATGGCGACGCGGCGCATGCGGGAGATTTTGTCGACCAGGTGCACTGGGAGGCGGATGGTTTTGGCCTGGTTGGCGAGGGCGCGTTTGATGGACTGCTTGATCCACCAGGCGGCGTAGGTGGAGAGCTTGCCGCCTTTGGCGGGGTCGAAGCGTTCCACGGCTTTCATGAGGCCGATATTGCCTTCCGAGATGAGGTCGAGGAGGGGGAGGCCGAGGCCTTCGTAATCGCGGGCTATTTTGACTACGAGCCGGAGGTTGGCCTTGATCATTTGCTCACGCGCGGCGCGGTCCCCTTTTTTGATGAGGGCGGCGAGGCGAATTTCGTCTTCGATGGTGAGGAGTTGCACCTGGCCGATTTCGCGCAGGTAGAGTTTCATGGCGCTATCGGCGTCGTAGCGGGGGCGTGATTCGCGGGTGGCTACGTGGATTTCGGCTGGTTCCGGGGTTGGGCGTGGTGGGGTGGGTAGATGGGGGGGGGGCCGGGAGTGGCGGGATTTGGAGTGGGCTTTGCAGTGCCGTCTACTGGCTGGTGCGGGTTGTGGCATGGGGGCCCTGAGGGACCGTGCGGGTGGTATGACGATGTGGTTTTGCATCATGGCACTACCTCCTGAGGTTTTTGGTGGGTTGCTGAGTTTCCCGGCAACTTGACCCTTCTTTCCCTTAGACAACGCACGGTTCATTTTGTTGCGCTTTCGTTTTGGTTTTTTGGGATTAGTCTTCGCTGGCGCCGCGGGCGATCAGGATGATGTGGAGGAGTTGGGCGACTGAGGCGACCATGGCTGCGACGTAAGTCATGGCGGCTGCGTTGAGGACCTTGGATACGCCGGTTTTTTCGGTATTGGAGATGAGTCCGAGGCGCACGAGTTGGTCCTTGGCGCGGCGGCTGGCGTCGAATTCGACGGGGAGGGTA
>JBJOII010000129.1:0-11826 GCA_046047235.1 Verrucomicrobiota bacterium
GCGTCGCGGTGGACGCGGTCTTCGACTCCGAGGAGGAGTCGGGCATAGATGGGGTTGGTGATGGCTGGGATGATGAGGCCGATGAGCCGGGTGGAGCGGGTTCGCAGGCTTTGGGCGAGGGCATCGGGCACGTAGCCCATTTCCTGGGCGAGCGCGCGGATGCGGGTTTTGGTATTGGCGGAGACGTCGGGTTCATCGCGCAGGACCTTGGAGACGGTCATGACGGAGACGCCGGCTTGCTGGGCGATATCTTTGAGCCTTACGGGCGGCATGCTGTTTTAGTGTGCTAGGGGTTAAACGGTTGATCCGCTCCAGCGCAGTTTATGGCGGAGCGTTTTAAAAAAAGTGGTATCGGCGGGTTTGGCGAGGTGGAGGGAGTGGCGGCTGCGGCGGAACTCGACCGTGGTGCCCGGGGCGAGTTGGGTTTGGATCTGGCCGTCGGCGGAGAGTTCCACCTGCACGCGTGATCTGGGGGAGATGCGGACTTGGATGAGGGAGCGGAGGTTGAGGATGAGGGGGCGGTTGGAGAGCGTGTGGGGGCAGATGGGGGTGAGCGTAAAGACTTCGGCGTCGGGGGCGACCAGCGGGCCGCCGGCGGCGAGCGAGTAGGCGGTGGAGCCGGTGGGCGAGCTGATGATCAGGCCGTCGCAGCGGTAGCGGGTGAGGTTTTCGCCATCGACCGAGACATCGAGTTCCACCAGGCGGGTGGCGGCGGCGCGGCTGATGACGAAGTCATTGAGGGCGTGCTGGGAGGGGGCGGAGTCGAGGGAGGCTTCGATGAGGCAGCGTTTTTCTGTGGTATAGAGGCCCTGGTGGAGGGCGGAGAAGAGTTGGGGGAGTTGGTTGGCGGAGGCGGCGGTGAGGAATCCGAGGTTGCCGATATTGATACCGAGCAGCGGGGTGGAGGAGCCGGCGGCTTCGCGGGCGATGCGGAGCATGGTGCCGTCGCCGCCGAAGACGAGGAGGATATCGCTTTGGTCGGCGAGCTGTTTAATGGAGGGGAGAGTGTGGGCGTCGAGTTCGGCGAAGTTCTGGGTGGCGGTATCGATGTTGATCTTGAGTCCTGCCTCATGGGCCAGCTTGGCTGCGGTATGCAGCGACGAGCGGCATTTAGGCTTGTCCGTGTTCGCGGTCAGGCCGATGCGGGTTGGCTTGTGGGCTGGTTTTTTCAATTAGAGCCAGGAACTCGGTGTTTCCCGCTGGTCCGCGCAGGGGTGAGGGAGTGACCTTTTGCCATTGGCAATTGGGCAGCCCGTTGACGAATTCGGCGAGTTCCTGCAGCACGCGTTCATGGATGAGGGGGTCGGTGATGACCCCTTCGCCGCGTGCGACTTCTTCCCGGCCGGCTTCGAACTGCGGTTTGACCAGCGCGACGATCATAGCGGACGGAGTCAGTAATTCAATGGTCGTTGGCAGGATCTTACGGAGGGAGATAAAGGAGCAATCGGCGACGGCGAGGGAGGGTATGGGGTGGTTTGGGGGGAAGTTTTGGGGTGTGAGGTAGCGGGCATTGACGCCTTCCATGACGACGACGCGGGGGTTCTGGCGCAATTTCCAGGCGAGCTGGCCGCGGCCGACGTCGATGGCGTAGACGAGTTGGGCGCCGTGTTGGAGGAGGCAATCCGTGAAGCCTCCGGTGGAGGAGCCGACATCCATGGCGATGGTGTTGGCGACGTCGATTTGGAAGGTTTGGAGGGCGTGTTCGAGTTTGGATCCGCCGCGGCTGACGTAGCGGGGTGGGGTGGTGACTTCGAGTTGGTCGTCGGGCTGGATTTTGCGGCCGGGTTTATCGGCGATTTGGCCATTGAGGCGGACGGAGCCGGCGAGGATGAGGCGTTGGGCTTGTTCGCGGCTGGTGGCGAGGCCCTGTTGGACGAGGCTGACGTCGAGGCGTTCGCGGGTGGGGCGCGGCGAACGGCTGGGGTGCGGCGGTTTCAGGTTTGGGGGGAGTTTAGTGGGGTGGGTGGTTTAGCCTCCGGCCTGGGAGATTTGGAGTTGGGTTTCACGGAAGCTATGGAGGAAGAGGTCGTTATCGGCCACGACGCGTTGGATGATGGGGCCGAGGACGGTGGGGCCGAGTTGGGCCATTTCCTCGCGATTGATGACGGCGTGGACGGATTGCTGGAAGGCCTGGAACGTGTTGAGTGTATTGAACGTATCGCCGAGGAGGATGAACACCGTATGGCGGCGTTGGTTCATGGGGAGGTTTTGGATATAGTGCAGCGTGGGGTTTTCCTCCGGGTTATTGGTGCAGAAGGATTCTTCCATGATGACGAGCTGGTATTGGATGCGGCCGTAGCGGACGATGAAGTCATCGTGGTTACTGGCGGCGTGGACCTTATAGCCGATTTCGCCGAGGATTGTTCTGGCGGCGTCGATCCATTCCGGTGAGCTGAGGGCGAGGAGGGCGGGGCGGTCATTGAGCCCGACGAACTCGGATTCGTGCATCATGGCGGTTTACTTGAGTTTGAGGGTTACGGGGATGGGGGAGGAGGATTTGGCGGCGTCCTCGGAGAGTTTCATGCGGAGGTTGACCATTTCGGAGGTGGCTTCGCCCCGGCGTTTTTTGATGTTGTCGATACCGCGGGAGACGGTGCTGCGTCGGCTACAGAAGGCGAGGGCGGTTTCTTCGCTGATGAGGCCATTTTCGTAGGCTTCGAGGGCGCTGTGATCGAAGGTGCGCCAGCCGAATGTGGAGCTGGACTCGATGATTTCGTAGAAGGTTTTCCCTTCGCTTTCGCCCATTTGGACTGTTTCCTGGGTGCGGAGGTTGGCGCCCATGATTTCGAGGAGGGCGGTGCGGCCGCCGCTGACCTTGGGGACGAGGCGTTGGCTGACGACCCAGCGGAGCGTATCGGCGAGGCGGACGCGGATCTGTTCCTGTTCCTCGGTATCGAACATACCGAGGATACGGTTAATGGTTTGGCCGGCGTCGATTGTATGGAGTGAGGCGAAGACGAGGTGGCCGGTTTCTGCGGCGGTGAGGCCGATCTCGACCGTTTCGCGGTCGCGCATTTCCCCGACGAGGATGACTTTGGGGGCTTGGCGCAGGGCGGCGCGGAGGCCGGAGGCGAAGGAGTCGAAATCGAGGCCGAGTTCGCGTTGGTTAAAGGTGGCGCGTTTCTGTGGGTGGACGTATTCGACGGGGTCTTCGAGAGTGATGATATGGACGGCGCGGTTATTGTTAATCTCGTCGAGCATGGCGGCGAGAGTGGTGGTTTTGCCGGAGCCGGTGGCGCCGGTGACGAGGATGAGTCCGGTTTTTTCCTTGGAGGCCTGCTGGAAGATGGGGGGCAGGCTCATATCGGAGAGCGTGGGGATTTCCGTATTGAGTTTGCGGAGGACGATGGAGAGGTTGCCGCGTTGGGAGAAGATATTGACGCGGAACCGGACTGAATCGCCGATGGAGTAGGAGGAGTCGCAGGAGCCGTGGCGCATCAGGTCTTCGGTGAGCCGGCGGCTACCGCTGATGAGGTTCATCGCCATCATTTCCGTCTGGAAGGGGGTGAGTTTTTCGATAGGCGGGTCGAGTTCGATGGGGATGAGTTCACCGAAGGATTCGACCTGGGGGGCTTTATCGACCGTGAAATTCAGGTCGGACACCTCATGCTCAAAGTCGAGCATTTTGGTCAGGATGGCATCGAGTTCGTGTCGGCGCATGGAGGTGGTGTGGTGGGGTTTTAGATATCCTCGTCTTCGGGCGGGTTAGCCAGGAAGCCGCGGAATTTCCGTTTATCGTGACATTTATCGTAGGCGTCTTCGGGGGAGATCCGTTTCATGCGGAGATGATCCATGATGGAGTCATCCATGGGCATGTTGCCCATTTTTTTGCCGACCTGGATCATACCATTGATCTGGTGGGTTTTGCCTTCGCGGACGAGGTTGGCGATGGCGGTGGTGAAGACCAGGATTTCCATTGCGGCGACGCGGCCTTTTTTGTCGATGCGTTTGAAGAGGTGTTGAGCGACGACGCCTTTGAGGGATTCGGAGAGAGTGGCGCGGATTTTATTCTGCTGGTCGGCTGGGAAGACGTCGATGATACGGTCGACGGTTTTGGCGGCGCTTTGGGTATGGAGTGTGCCGAAGACGAGGTGACCGGTACTGGCGGCGGTGAGGGCGAGTTCGATGGTTTCGAGGTCACGCATTTCGCCGACGAGGATGATATCCGGGTCTTCGCGGAGGGCGCCGCGGAGGGCGGAGGCGAAGGAGCGGGTATGGACTCCGACTTCGCGGTGGTTGACGAGGCAGCTTTTGCTTTCGTGGACGAATTCGATGGGGTCTTCGATGGAGAGGATATGTTCGCGCCGGTTGCGGTTGGCGTAGTCCATCATGGCGGCGAGGGTGGTGGATTTACCGCTGCCGGTGGGGCCGGTGACGAGGACGAGCCCGCGGTTGAGCATGGAGAATTTTTTAAGGACGGAGGGGAGTGGGGCGTCGAATTTTTCGAAGTCCTCGAACGAGAGCACCTTGGAGGGGATTTGGCGGAAGACGGCGGCGCAGCCCCATTTCTGGTTGAAGAAATTGGCACGGAACCGGGAGACACCGGGGATTTCGTAGCCGAAGTCGACGTCACCGGTTTCCTCGTAGATTTTGACCTTATAATCGGGGGCGATCTCATAGAGCATCGCCTTGAGTTCGTCATTGTCGAGGGGGGGATAATCTACCCGGTGCAATTCTCCGTTGACGCGGAGCATGGGCGAGTTTCCGGCCGAGAGATGGAGGTCGGAAGCCTTTTGCTCGAACATCAAGTTGAAGAAGGCGTCAATTTTGGCCATACATTCCCTTAAGCTGAGTTTGACAGCGTTTCTAACTAAACGACCCTACGCCTGCAAGCAATGTGTCTGCCAGCATGAGTTTTGACCGTTTACTTTTGGGTGAGGAGGGGGTGTTGCCCTTTTATCGGTTCATGGAGCGGGCGTTGTATTGTCCTGAACATGGATATTATGAGCGCCGGTGTCACACACCGGGACGCGGGGGGGATTATTTCACGAGTGTGAGTGTGGGGGAGGTGTTTGGCGGGTTATTGGCGCGTCGATTTTGCCGGTGGATGGAGGATGATGGGGCGTGGTTGATGGTGGAGGGGGGGGCGCATGACGGGCGGTTGGCGGCGGACATCCTGGGGTGGATGGGGCGGGTGCGGCCGGACTGTCTGGAGCGGGTGCGGTATGTGATCTTGGAGCCTTCGAGGGTGCGCCGGAGTTGGCAGGAGTCGTTGCTTGGCGAGTGGTTGGGGAAGGTGAGTTGGGTGGATGGGTGGGAGGCGTTGGGTCGGGGTGGAGTGAGAGGGGTGGTGGTTTCGAACGAGTTGCTGGATGCGATGCCGGTGGTGCGGTTGGGTTGGGATGGGAGGTGTGGGGGGTGGTTTGAGTGGGGGGTGACGTGGGATGGGGAGCGTTTTATTTGGGCGAGGATGGAGCGGGTGAGTGTGTTGCCGCGGTTGGCGGAGGAGTGGTTGGGGGAGGTGACGCGGGAGTTGGGAGGGTGTTTGACGGAGGGTTGTGTATTGGAGTTGGCACCCGGGGCGATGGAGTGGTGGGGGATGGCGGCGTCGGTTTTGGGGTCGGGGTATGTGGTGGGATTTGACTATGGGTGGGATGGGGTGGAGGGGTGGCGTTTGGCTGGGGGCCGGGGTACGTTGCGGGGTTATCGTGGGCATCAGTGGGTGGACGATGTTTTGGCGGACGTGGGGGAGCAGGATTTGACGGCGCATGTGCAGTGGGGGTTGATTCGGGGGGTGGGTGAGGGGGCGGGGTTGCGGACTGAGGCATTATCACCGCAGGGGCGGTGGTTGAGTGGGGTTCTGGCTGAGTGCGGGCTGGACGATTGGGGGGCGAAGGAGGTGCGGCAGTTTCACACCCTGACTCATCCGGCGCAGATGGGGTCGAGTTTGCAGGTTCTGGTGCAATCCAGGGGCAGGTAGGGTGGGTTTTCGTGGTGAAAGAGCTTGGCTGGTGGAGGGGGATTTACAGAATTGGGGGATGGCGAGAACTGGAATTTGGCGGCGTGCATTTTTGTGGGTTGCGGTAGTTTGTGTGCTCGGTGCGGGGTGGGTGGGTTACCGGATGCGGGGCCCGTATCGGTCTTATGAAATCGACTTGGAGGCGGCTTCCGGTTCCGGTGGGGTTTTGGAGGCTGGGGTGGCGATGCGGGACATTACGCCGGATCTGGGTTCTTATGACGGGTGGGTGGACATGGATGGGAACGGGCGGTTTGAACTGCATCGGGGGGATCGGTTGGAGGATCGCAACGGGAATGGCCGGCCGGATTTGGTTTGGCTAGGGGGATTTGACATGAACCGGCCGGCGAAGGGGGTGAACGATCCGTTGTGGGTGAGGGCTTTGGCGTTGCGGCGTGGGGATGTGACGTTGGTGATGCTGACGGTGGACTGTGTGGGTTTGACGCACGAGCGGGTGATTCAGCTGAGGAAATCGATTGACCACGAGCGCTGGGGGATTTCGCACATCGTGCTTTCATCGACGCACACGCACAACAGTCCGGACACGATGGGGATATGGAGCGAGCGGCCGTTTTTTTCGCGGTTTAACGAGGAGTATGTGCAGACCATTTTGCGGAAGGCGCGGGAGGCGGTTTTGGAGGCGGTGGAGGGTTTGGAGCCGGTGGAGGTGAAGGTGGCGTCGGTGGATTTGGCGCCGGAGGGTTTTGTGCGCGATTCGCGTTTGCCTGAGGTGTATGACCGGCAGTTGTGTGTGGTGGAGTTCGATCGTGTGGGGCGGGGTGGGGTGGTGGGGAGCCGCATTTGGAGGATGGGGTGGAGAAGGCGCGGGCGTTGGGGGAGAACCTCGCGTTGCGGACGTTGGACGTCTTGCGGGGTGGGGGAGCTGTTCCGATGGAGCGAGGGGAGCTGGGGGTGGTGGCGAGGACGATTTATGCTCCGATTGAGGGGACGTTTAAGATTCCGGTGATGCTGGGTTTAGTGCATCCGGGTTGGTATGGGGGGAAGGCCAAGACCGAGGTGAACGCGATTCGGTTTGGGGACGTGGAGATTCTGACTATTCCGGGGGAGCTTTATCCGGAGATTGCTGAGGGAGGAGTGGAATCTCCGGAGGGCGCCGACTTTTTTGGGGAGCCGGTGGAAGTGCCGGGGTTGCGTTCGCGGATGACTGGCAGGGTGAACATGTTATTCAACCTGGCGAATGACGAGATTGGTTACCTGGTGCCGAAGACGCAGTGGGATCGGCAGCCTCCGTATACGTATGGGCAGGAGCGTGCACCGTATGGGGAAGTGAACTCCGGGGGGCCTGACGTCGCGGGTGTGGTACACAAGGAAGCCCTGGCCGCTTTGGCGCGGCTGCATGCGATGATGGAGAAATAGGGGGTTCCCTGTGGGAGGGTACTATTTGGCTTTCTTGCGCGGGGCGGCTTTCCTGCGCGGGGTGGCACCGTTTTTGGTTTCCTCGGCGGGGGATCGCAATTCGAGGACAACCCAGGTGATGAGAGCTGGCCAGAAGCAGATGGAGAGACCGATCGGAACGGAGATCAGGCCCCAGATATTGGCATCCAAATAATCGAACATGGGATTTAGATGGGGTTTGGGGATTCGATTGTAAAGTCCTGATTAGTGCGGAGGTTCGGGCGAGGGGGCGGCGGGTGGGTGCGGGGCTAAAGTCTGGGCCCTGCCGGACCGAATAAGAGGAGGTGAAGCGTGGGCGAAAGCTAGATTCGAGGTGCCCTTTTTTTAGGTATGTGGGAGCTAATCCATGGTTGGCGGGGCTGATTGCGGGTGTGGCGTCTGCTGCCGGCCTGGTGGAGGTGGATGCTGGGGAAAGCGGGGAGGATGGGGATGGGATGCAGTCCGGGGCTGAGGCGGGGGCCGGGGCGGGTTTAGCGGGGGATTATTTGGGTGTGCGGAGTCGTTCGGCGGAGGTTGGGATTGGCTGGTCGGTGGATTACACCGGGGAAGTTTTGGGGAACGTGACGGGGGGAATAGACCAGGGCGCGGTCTATACGGGTTTACTGGCGTTGTCCTCTGAGCTGGATTTGGGGCGGGCTATGGGATGGGAGGGGGCAGTGTTGTCCGGGTCGGCGTTATTTCCACATGGCGGCAGTTTAAGTGAGAGCTATACCGGAGACTTATTTGTAGCGAGCAATCTGGATGCGCGACATGAGTTCCGGTTGTTTGAGCTTTGGGTGGAGGATTTGCTGTGGGAGGAGAGGCTTTCTGTGAGAGTTGGGCAGTTGGCGGCGGACAGCGAGTTTGCGGGGACCGAGCAGGGGAGTTTGTTTGTGAATGCGACCTTGGGGTGGCCGGCGATTTTGGGGGTGAACGTGCCGGCTCCGGCGTATCCGGTGGGTGCACTGGGGGGGCGGGTGGCGGTGGATTTGGGGGGGCGATTTGATTTTCGGTTGGCCTGTTACAACGGCGATCCTGATCCGGCTGATGAGGCGGGCGATCCGGAGAATCCGCACGGCTTTTACTATCGATGGCAGGATACCTTTCTGATCAGTGATGTTGGAACCTACTGGCCGGGTGAGGATGAGGAGGCGGGTCTTGCGGGTAGCGTGCGGGTGGGGGTGTGGTATCACACGGGTCTTTTCGAGCATCAGCGGTTGGATACGACGGGGCGATCGCTGGCCGATTCTGCGGGGAGTGGAGAACCTCAGTTGTTGCGTGGCAACGGCGGTTTGTATGCGACGTTGGAGCAGGAGTTGACTCGGGAAACCCCGGAGGATGGGGATTCGGGGCAGGGTTTGGGTGTGTTTGGTCGGGTTGGCTGGGCTCCGGGGGACAGAAACCCGGTTCAGGTGTATGTCGATGGGGGGGTGACGTATCGCGGTCTCATTCCGGGGCGGGATGCGGATGTCTGTGGTGTGGCTTTGGCCTATGGGGGGATGAGTCGGGATTTGCGGCGGTTGGGGCGGGACGCGATTGCGTACGGGGGAGGAGAGGTTTTACCTGATTACGAAGTGGTGATTGAGGGGGCATATCAGCTTGAGGTGCGATCGGGGTGGGTGTTGCAGGGGGTGGTGCAGTATATGGTTCATCCAGGTGGATCCGCCGAACTGGACAATGCTTTGGTGTTGGGGGTGAGGACGACTTTGACGTTATGAGGCGAACGGGAGGCCAGGATGCAGTGATTAGGGGAGAAAGGTGGTTTAGTGAAGTATGAACAGTCGTATTGTTTTGATCGATGACCACCGGATAGTCCGGGACGGGTTGCGTTTGGTGTTGAGGGGAGAAGAGGGGTTGGAGGTGGTGGGTGAGGCCTCGGATGGCAGGCAGGCCTTGGACCTGGTGGAGCAGGCGAAGCCTGATGTGGCGATTGTGGACATGCATTTGCCCGGGGTGAGCGGGTTGGAATTGCTCCGGTGTTTACGGGACAGGGGGACGGGGGTGAAGCTTGTGGTGTTATCGGCTGACGCGGATGCGGAGTTGGTTGAGGGAGCGATGCAGACCGGGGTCAGCGCGTACATTTTGAAGGAGAGTGCTTCGGTGGAGCTGGTGAAGGCGATCCGCGCGGTATTGTGTGGTGAGGCCTATTTGAGCTCTCAGGTGGCGGCGATTGTTGTGGAGGGTTATCGGCGGGCGGTGACCGTTGGGGGGGGGGCACGGGGGTCGGTTTTATCGGAGCGGGAGGAGCAGATACTGAAGCTGATGGCTGACGGTCAGAGCACGAAGGAAGTGGCGTATGCCTTGGGTTTGAGTCCGAAGACTGTTGAATCCCACCGTGCGAGACTGATGGAGAAGCTGGGTTTGTATACCGTGGCTGAGCTGACGAAGTATGCCATTCGGGAGGGCTTGAGTCATTTATAGGTTCGGGCCTGCTTCCCGGCACATTGTCGGGCATTGGGGGTGGTCTATGGGTTGGGGGGGTGCATTTTTTGGGATAGTTGCTTCAGCGATCTTCCTTGAGGACGTTTTAACAGGAGGTATGGCCGTGAAGTGGTGAGGGGAAGGTTGCGGCGTGAGCGAGTTGAATCATTGGAGAAACGAAAGCGGAGCATGAAACTTGGAACAAAGCTTTATGCGGGTTTTGGGGGGGTGTTGGCGTTGGCGGTCATTTTGGGCGGTGTGTCGATGTGGAAGATGGCTGCTGTGCGGAGTGATGCCGGACACATGGCGGAGGATTTGATGCCTGCGGTTCTGGTTGGCAATGAGGTGGAGCGGGAGGCGTTGCGGACGATGTATGCGATGCGGGGATACGGTTACACGGCTGAGGCGACTTTTCTAGAGCAGGGCCGGAGTGGTTTAAGGGATGTTGGTGGGCGTTTGGATGAGGCCGTGGCGTTGGCGGAGTCCGGTGGGGAGACGCTCTTGTTTTTGGCTCGTTCAGCTGAGCGGGCGAGGTCGGAGGTGCAGAAGTATGAGGGTTTGGTGGACGAGACTGAGGTGGTGACGGGGCGTTTGGATGGGGCCCGACATGTGATGGACCAGGCGGCCGTCGCGTATATGGCGAGGTGCAGTTCTTATCTGCAGGGGCAGAATGAGAAGATGCAGGGGTATTTGGATGCGTGTGTTTTGGCGGATGAGGATATTGAGGCGGACTGGATTGAGGACCGGGTATTCAAGATCAACCTGGTGAACGAGATCATTGATTTGGGGAACGCGATCCGAGTGGGCAATTTCAAGGCGCAGGCGACGCGGGATCCTGTGTTGTTTCGTGAGGTTCAGGGTTTGTTTGCCCGGGTGCAGGAGAAGCTCGACGCCTTGAATGGGGTGACCCAGCTGGCGGCAGACTTGGACAACATTGAGGGGTGTCGGGAAGCTGCGCAGAACTATAGGTCGGCGATGGAGGCATTTTTGGTGGACTGGTTAAGGCGGGAGGAATTGGGGGTGCGCCGGAATGATGTGGCGGGCGTGATTCTTGATGAGGCGAAGGAAGCGGCATCAGGCAGTGTGAAGATGAGCAGTGAGATGTCGACCCGTGCTGCTCAAGCGCTGGCTGCGGCTTCGTTCACGATGTTGGTTGGACTGGGGGTTGCTCTAGTGTTGGGGGTGGGGGTTGCGTTGGTGCTAACGCGTTCCATTACCGGGCCGATTCGGGGCATTGCCCGGGTATTATCGGGTGGGGCCGGGCAGGTGGTTTTGGCTGCGGCTCAGGTCTCTGACGCGAGTCAATCCCTGGCGGAGGGGGCGAGTGAGCAGGCGGCGTCGTTGGAGGAAACCGGATCATCGCTGGAGGAGATAGCCGGGATGGTGCGGCGGAACGCGGAGAATGCTTCGCGGGTCAAGGAGTTGGGGGGGCAGGCGAGGTCTGCCGGGGATGCGGGGGTGCGGGACATGGAGCAGATGACGGAGGCCATGGAAGCCATCAAGACTTCGAGCGATGAGGTGGCGAAGATTATCAAGACGATTGATGAGATTGCATTTCAGACGAACATTCTGGCGTTGAACGCTGCGGTGGAAGCGGCGCGGGCGGGGGAGGCGGGGATGGGATTTGCGGTGGTGGCTGATGAGGTTAGGAGCCTGGCGCAGCGGGCTGCGGCGGCGGCGAAGGAGACTGCGGTGAGCATTGAGGATGCTGTGGCGAAGAGTTCGCATGGTGCCGGGATAGCGGTACAGGTGGCGGAGCGGTTGGGTGAGATCGTGGCGAAGGCACGGGAGGTGGATGAGTTGGCAGCTGAGGTGGCGGCGGCATCCGCCGAGCAGAGTCAAGGGATTGAGCAGATCAATACCGCTGTGGCTCAGATGGACAAGTTGACGCAGGGCAATGCGGCGTCTGCGGTGGCGCGCGCGGCGGCAGCGGCGGACCTGAATGCGCCGTGGGGTTCGCGGCGGCCGGCCGTTGGCGGGCTGCGGGGGTGGGGGGAGGGTGCGAGTGGGGGTGCGGGGGATATTGGGGGTGATACCGGCGGGGCAGCTTCTGT